>JAJXZI010000259.1 GCA_021780115.1 bacterium
GCGAGAATTCGTGGCGCAGTGGGGGGAGAGGGGCGATCATGAGGGGGACTTCGCCGCTTGGAAAGCGGCGAAGGGGAGAGGACTGAAGACGGAGGACAGAGGACGGAAGGCGGAAGACAGATGACCGAAGGCAGCCCCGTTAAATAGCGGGAGACATTTCACGGGCAAGGGAAGACGGAAAACACAGAACGGAAGTCAGACGTCAGAGGTCAAATACCGAAGACAGAGGTTCGAAACGTGCCGTCCAAGCGATACGAGATTTGGCTAAGCCAAACGGCATTCATTGTGGTGGACATCGTGATGGCTGCCGGACGTGTCGTCAGCTTCTGTGTTCGTCTGATGATTTTGGGCGTTGACAAGGAGCGGAACATCGCCCGCTACGACACTGCGCACGGCATCGCGCATCGGGACATACTGGACCGCCGGGGCAGCGTGGTCCAAAAGGTGTGGTTTCCCGACCAACCTTTGGAGGCTGTCTTGAATCAAGCTTTAGACGACTTTAAACTTCACTACCAAGAGTATGAAGAAACATGGCAAAGCAAATAGAGCGTTGATCCCAGCCGTCCCGCTAGGATTGCGGCGCAAGCACCGCTACACGTTCCGCGAAATTGACGAATGGCTCAGAAGCCAGGGCGCCAAACCAGTCAGCCGGAAGACCAAGGAGCGGCTAGTGGCCAGCGGGAACTGGGGTATGCCCGAAGAGTAGCCCGGCTCAAGGGCCTGCTGCGCCAAGCGAGTACGGTGGCCAGCCTGTCGGACTTCCTGCGCGCTTCATGGGCCAAGGGAGGACAGAGGGCGACATTCAGATGACGGAAGACACAGGGCAGACGACACGGGACGGAGGACCGTGATCAGAGGACAGAGGTCACAGGACAGGCGACAGATAAGAACGAAACGGATAGTCGGAGGAGAAAATGAGCGAGAGAATAATGTCGTTTCGGGAGTTGAAGGTCTATCAGGCGGCGTTCGAGCTTCAACAGCGAATCTTCAAGGTCACGAAGCGTTTTCCAAAAGAAGAAATGTACTCGCTTACGGACCAGTTTCGTCGATCGTCCCGCTCAGTGGGTGCCAATATCGCTGAGGCGTGGCAAAAGAGGCGGTACCTTGGCACACTTTGTCAGCAAGTTGACTGATGCGGACGGAGAGCAGGCCGAAACGCAGCACTGGATTGATGCTTCGCTGGATTGCGACTATATAGCCAAACCGAGCATGATCAGATGTTGGCGCAGTGCCTCGTACTCGGCCGAATGCCCGGCGGCATGATCACCGTGCCGGGAAAATGGTGTCTCCGGTGATGCCTGTCGTCCGTCTTCGGACCGGTGTCGTCGGTCCTCCGCCGTTTGCTAGTTAGACGATCTGGACGAAGTGCCTGGAAGGTTCAGAGACAGTCGCGGATGAAGCCGTAGGTGGATGCGTTGGGCGCGACTGCCTGTCCTCGGGAGCCGGCGGAGCTACTTTTACAGTTATGAATGCTCGTGATGAACTCGTTGATTTTCTGGTCGGGCACATTCCCGCGCGAGACTGGGCAGATTTTCAGACTTCGACTCAAGCCCGCCAGCGAGTCTGGTCCCTTATCGAGAAGGAGCGGGAAACCGGATTGCTCCCAGAGGAGAAACTGGAACTGGACGACTACTTGAAACTGGAGCACCTGCTGGTCCTGGCCAAGGCCAAGTCTCGGCTGGCCGCACCGCATACCGCACGGTTGAGGGCGTCAGCCCGCGGCTGCGCCAGGAAGTGGCGCTCCGTGCCGGAGGACGCTGCGAGTACTGCCTCGTGCCCGAATGGGCGCTGCTCGCCGGTTGCGAAATCGATCACGTCATCAGCCGCAAACATGGCAGGATCACGGATCTCTCGAATCTGGCGCTGTCCTGCGCCCGCCGCAATCGTGTCAAAGGGACGGATGTCGGCTCCGTCTCACCGGCGACACGGTTGTTCACTCGCTTATTCAACCCGCGGATTGAGCGCTGGGGGCAGCATTTCGCGGTGGAAAACGGACGTATTCTGGAACTCACGGAAGTGGGGCGGGTGACGATCACGTTGTTGCGCTTGTTTGTGGAGGTGGAAGACAAGCCACAAAACGGCCAATTCTTCTGACCGTGGTGGGGACGCGGCCGGAGGCGATCCAGCGGGCGCCGGTGATTCGGGGGCTCCAGCGCAACCCGGCGGGGTTCTCGTCCACGGTGTGCGCGACGGGCCAGCATCTGGGGCTGGATGCCGCGCTGATTCGAGCCGGGAGTTAGTTCGGCTCTCCGGGCGAGGAAAGCGGGACACGACGGGCGTGGGTGAAAGAGTGGAGGCGCATGGGAGCTTGGACGGAACAAATCGAACCGGAATGGCTGGAGTGGTATCGCTTGACGCCGGCCCAACGCTGGCAGGAAAGCGGCCGGCTGTGGGACACGTTTCGCCTGCTAGGGGGCACGTTGGATGAACAACCCGATTCACAAAGCCCTTTCCGTGATGCAGGCTGGTCAGGTGCAGTGCCTGCTGATGGGCGGCCAGGCCTGCATTGTGTACGGCGGGGCGGAGTTTAGCCGTGATGTGGATTTCGCCGTGCTGGCGTCGCCGGAGAACCTGAGCCGGCTGCGGCAGGCCCTGGCCGGGCTTTCCGCCCGGGTGATCGCCGTGCCGCCGCTGGAGGAAAGGTATCTGCGGCGGGGCCACGCGGTGCATTTCCGCTGCGCCCATTCGGAGGCCCGGGATTTGCGCATGGATATCATGGCCACAGGGCGTGGATTGGACCCGTTCGAGCGGTTGTGGGAGCGGAGAACCTCGCTGGAACTCGAGCCGGGACTGACCGTGGATCTGCTGGCACTGCCGGACTTGGTGAAGGCCAAGAAGACCCAGCAGGACAAGGATTGGCCCATGATCCGTCGGTTGTTCGAGGCGGACGTTGCCCGCGCGCCGCGGGAGCCGGCGGAGGAAAGCATCCGCTTCTGGCTGCGGGAGGGGCGGACGCCGTCTTTGCTCCAGGAACTGGCCACACAGCATCGAGATCTTTGGGAACAGGAACAAGCCGGTCGGCCCGTGCTCGCCGAGGTGTCCGCGGGCAATGAGAGGGGACTGGAGCGCGCCTTGCTGGCCGAAGAACAGCAGGAGCGGGAGGCGGATCGGCAGTATTGGCTGCCGTTGCGCCGGGAATTGGAGCGGCTCCGGCACGAGAGGGCGCCCGGCCCATGAAACGGCAGCCAGTGCGGCGTCGAACGCAGAGCGGTGCGTCGGTTTCGATGAAGCTCTGCGCCGCAGGCCAGCATCGCCAGACGCTGGACCGGGTGTTGGCGGACTGGGCACGCCCGAAGCCGGTTGCCAACCGGCGCTCCACCCGGTCGGCATTGCGTGCGGCGTGTGAAGTATCCAGGGCAAGGGCCGGTTTGCAGACGCCATCGAAACGCCGCGTGCCCTCATGCGGCGGTTCATGGGTCGCCGCCGGTTCCGTTCGGACCTGCTCACCGGCCATGAACCGGCTGGTGGAAAGGAGCGCGGACAGCCTTGTCCGCAAGTTCTGGGAACAAATTCCCGCGGACATGGCTGTCCGCGCTCCGCTGGACGGTTCAGGGGTAGGGGGCCTTGCCGAAGCGTGGCGGTGCCGCTAAGCTGAATGTTGTTATGAGCTACGTGACCATTGAAGACCGGGTGGACCGCCTGGAAGCGCTGTTCGGGCAGTTCTTGACCGAGATGGCCCTGCTCAACAAGCAAGCCAAAGAACGGGACCAGGCCGCCGAGGGGCGGCATAAGGCAGCGGAGGAACGGCACAAGGCGGCGGAAGAGCGGCAGCGGGAGGCCGAGGAACGCTTTGCGCGGTTCCAAGACGAGATGCGGCAGTCGCGGAAGGAGTTGGACAAGCAATGGGGCGACTTGGCCAACAAGATGGGCACGATCATCGAGGACATCCTGGCGCCCAACCTGCGGCGCCTGGCCCGGGAGCATTTTCGGTTCGACCGCATTGATGATTTCATGATTCGCCGCTGCCGGCGCAGCTTCGTCCACCCCGAGGCGGAGAGCGAGTTTGACACCTTGGTGGTCGGCCCGGATGCCGTCATCCTCGGCGAGGCCAAATCCACGCCCACCTTGGAATCCGTGGAAGCCTTCGCGGAAAAGATCAGCACGTTTTTCGAGTTTTTTCCGGAGTACCGCGGCCGGCGGCTGATCTCCATCCTGGGCAGTTGGGCCATTCCGGATCGGCTGGTGGCGGCGCTGACGGCGCGCGGCATTTACGCCCTGCGCATGGGCGAGAAAACGATGGAGCTGGCCAACGCTGCCGCTTTGGAAGCCGCGCCCTGAGGCGGGAGGGCGGGAGACGGAGATAAGGAGGACGGAGGCAGAGGTCAGAGGGGTGTCCACGAAACCGGTCAGCCCCAATGTGAACACGACTGTGAACAGCACGCGCTCCTTGCGGTGGATTAGCCGGCTGGGGGAACTGGTGAATCCCGTTCCCTTGCGGTGGATCGTCTTGGTGCCCGCCTACACGGCGGTGTTGATCGCCAGCCGTTGGATGGCTTACCTGTTACGATTCGATTTCAATGTGCCGGAGCAGGAATGGCTCCTGTTCGCAAGGCACTTGTGGGGCGTTATCACACTGCAAATAGTTGCTCTTGGGGTGTTCGGCCAGTACTCGGGCATTTTGGGATATTTCAGCCTGCCGGACCTGCGCCGGCTGCTCTACGCCAGCGCGACCTCCACTGCGGTGTTGCTGGGCCTGCGGTACGAATTCGTGGGCCTCTTTGCCGAGCCGCGTGGCGTTATACTGGTCGATGGTTTGCTGGCGCTCGCCGGGGTGGGCGCCGTGCGATTGGCATGCCGCGTCGCGCGGGAGCGGTTCCTGGGCACTTACGCCCGGCGCGCCGGGCCCGCGCGACGCGTGGCCATCATCGGCGCGGGCGACGTGGGCGCCAACCTCGTTCGGGAACTGCACTCCCGGCCCGGGCTGGGTCTGGAGCCGGTGATCTTTCTGGATGACGACCCCGGCAAGTGGCGGTGCCAGGTGCATGGGGTGCCCGTGGCGGGAGCGCCGGAGGGACTGGTGAAATTCAAGAACAAGTACGCCTTGGAGGAGGCGATCATCGCTATGCCTTCGGCCCCGGCGAAACGGGTGGCGGAGATCGTGAAGCTGCTGCAGGTGGAGAAGCTCAAATTCGTGACGGTCCCGGCCATCGATCAGTTGACCAGTGGCCGGGTCAAGGTCACTCAGTTGCGCTCGGTCGAGATCGAGGACTTGCTGGGCCGCGAGCCGGTGGAGATCGAGACCGAAACCATCCGCCGCCTCCTGGCCCGGCAAACCGTGCTGGTGACCGGCGCCGGCGGGAGCATCGGGAGCGAACTCTGCCGGCAGATTGCCGCGTTTGGCCCCCGGCTGCTGCTGCTGGTGGAACAATCCGAAGCGCAGTTGTTCGAGATGGAGCAGGAATTGGTTAAGCTCGGATACGGAGAGATCATCGCCCCGCTGATTGCGGACATTCTTGACGGACCCCGGATGCGGGCGATCCTAGCGCAGCACCGTCCGGCGGTGGTCTTCCACGCGGCGGCGCACAAGCACGTGCCGATGATGGAGCGCCAGCCCGGCGAGGCGATCAAGAACAACAGCCTCGGCACGGCCCGGCTGGCTGATCTGGCCCTGGAGTTCGGCGTCGAGAGATTCGTCATGATCTCCACGGACAAGGCGGTGAATCCGACCAGCGCGATGGGCGCGACGAAACGGCTGGCCGAAATCTACCTGCAGGCCCTTTTCGCGCGGCATCCGCAGGGGACGAAATTCATCGCGGTGCGGTTTGGCAATGTGCTCGGCTCTTCGGGCAGTGTGGTGCCCTTGTTCACCCGGCAGATTGCGGCGGGCGGGCCGGTGACGGTGACGCATCCCGACATGGTGCGCTACTTTATGACCATTCCCGAAGCGGTGGGCTTGGTGCTGCAAAGTTGCGCCCAGGGGCGGGGCGGGGAAATCTTCGTGCTCGACATGGGCCAGCCAGTGAAAATTGCGGACCTGGCGCGCCAGATGATCGAGTTGTCCGGCCTGAAACCGGAGGAGGACATTGAGATCAAGTTTGTCGGACTGCGGCCGGGCGAGAAGCTGTTCGAGGAGATCAACTGCAGCGACGAACACTATTGTCCGACGCAGCATCCGCGGATCTTGAGTTTCGGGACGGCGCCCGAAGAATGGGCGAAAGTGCGCGCGGCGCTGGAGGAGATCGGGAAGGATTTGCATGGCGCGGAGCCGGACCGTTTGAAAGAACTCCTTCAGCGCAGCGTGCCGGAATACACGCCGTTTGACGGAACCGTGGCGACAGATGCCATTCCTTCGCAGCGGCCGGCGGGACCACTGCCGGCGAAGATTGAGGAGGCTCTTACCCCCGGACAAACGGTGTTGGCGACAATCCAGCAGTAGGACCGTTGAGGCTGCTTGGTAACTGGGAGTGGACGGGATTGATGCCGGGGCCAGCATATCAGGCGCGGGCGTGGGCGACAAAACCGGCTCTCAGAGACACCACACTGGACTTGATTACCCCTCCCCGCACACCGCTCTTGCCTCGCGTTCACCTTGATATATCCGCGCTTTGGCGCCGTTGACGGGGTTGGGAGTTGGTGACAGCTTGAGCCGATGCGTTTACCGCCTGAGTACGCAGAGTTGTTCAAAGCGCAAACGGCCGCCCTGCGATCCGAGGCGGCCGTCTATCTTTTCGGCTCCCGCACAGGTAATGCCCGCAAAGGGGGGACGTGGACATTCTCGTGCTCAGCAACCCCAAACTAAACTGGGTGGAGGCAGCCCGCATCCGGCGCCGGTTCTGGGAGCAGTTTGGCTTCCAGAAATTGGACCTGGTTTGTTTCAGCCCGGAGGACCAGAGCGCTTTCAAGGAATTGGTCTTGCTTGACGCCATCCGCTTATGACCACCGAGGAGAACCGGCGGCGGCTGCAAAGGGCCACGCTGCTGGAGCCCCTGGCCCTGGTGGAACAGTCCGCGGATGCGCTCCGCCATTCCCTGGCCAAGTGCGCGCCGATGGAACTCAAGACTGACTCCACGATGGATGAGTTGGACCATTACGAGGCCCTGAGCGTGCGCTTCGCCCGAACCGCCGATCTTTACACCCAAAAGCTGCTCAAATCACTGTTCATGGTGTTGGGCGAAGATGCCGTCTCTTTCCTGGACGTGGCCGGCTGGCGGAGAAGCTGGCCGTCATTGACCACGCGGACGACTTGGCGGCGATTCGCGACCTGCGCAACACGATCGCCCACGAATACGCCGTGGCGGACTTGAACGAGGTGTTCCGCCGCACTTTGGCCCTCTCCGGCACGCTGCTCAAGGTCATTTCCGCCGCTGGCCGCTATGCCCGGGAGCAACTTCCCCCTCTACCAGCTTCCGACGGAACCTGAAGAGCGGTTTCCCTGCCCAGGAGCCGGAGCGCCGGCTGGCCGCCGGCTTACAATGAGCCGAACGCCGAAAGCCGGTCACAGACCGGCGCTCCGTTCGCGTTGCCTGGTTCAGGGGCGCAACGCGCGAATCTGTTCGGGGAATTCTCTCCGGGATGCCGTCCAGGCTCAAAAGTCCCTTGTCCGTGGGACGGGGATCCCGGCGCAAAGGGCAAGGGTGTCCGACCCTTGGTCTGGGCCTTTGCTTGGAGCACCGGCCCTGCGCCGTTATTGTCGCAGTGGCTCCAATGTGGAGATTATCGCCAGGAGTACGAGAATTGGCAGAGAACAAAGAAGGGGCAGCGCGCGGGGAACGTAGCGCCCAGTCGCTGGGTGAACAAAACCACAGACGCGATGGTACCGACGAACAGGCCGGGGGAGGCGGTTCCGGCTCCTGCCGCTGACCGCGCCCACTCTCCGGCGGGCGGGGAGGGAGTGGCGGGAGATCGGGTAAGGGGTTCGCCACCGACGGAAGCCGGTTTTCTCGGGACGCTCCTGTTGCTTGCGCCTTCCTGGCTGGCCTTCGCATGGCTGGTCGCGAAGGCGCAATGGTTTTGGACGCACAATCCGGAGCTCCAGTTTGGCTGGGCCGTGCTGGCGCTCTGCCTCTACCTGTTGGGGCAGGCCTGGCCAAACCAGCCCATCCTACAACTCAGGTGGAGCTTTCCCGGCGTGCTGGCGGCCCTGCTGGGTTGCTTTGTCCTTTTCGTGACCCAGCTCTACCAAGCGGCCTATGGATTGACACCAGCGAGCATGAGCGGTTTGGGGGGCGGATTCCTGCTGGTGGTGTGCGCAAACCTGAATTATGTCTGGGGTTGGCCGGGGGTCCGGCGATTCGCCTTCTGCTTCGGTTTCTTGGTGGTGTCCCTGCCCATCCCCTCGCTGATCAGCGCGCCGATTGTGGACCGGCTTCAAGTGGGGATCGCCAGTGTGGACGTCGCCCTCCTGAATCTCGTCGGCATTCCCTCCATCCGGACCGGGAACCTGATCGCCATTGCTTCCGGCACGGTCGGGATTGACGAGGCTTGCAGCGGCATCCGGTCACTCCAGGCCACGCTGATGATCTCGCTCTTTCTCGGGCAACTGTATCTGTTCAGTGCGGCGCGGCGGATCTTCCTGGTTCTGGCCGGCTTCGCCTTGGCCGTGTTCTTCAATCTGGTCCGCACGTTCGTGTTGGTGTGCATCGCGTCGGACTCCGGTCTCGGGGCGCTGGAAAAGTGGCACGACTCGACCGGGGTCACGATCCTGGTCGCCTGCTTCTTCGCTCTGTGGGGCCTGGGCGTTTGGTGGCGTCGGCGGCCGGGGGCCGCACCTGCGTCGCCGGATCACGAACGTCTGTCCGATAAAAAACGAAGTTAGTCCCCGGCAAGCCGGTCAGTCGGCTTGCCGTCATTCATGGGTGCCCGGGCGACCCGGCCCGTGGAGAAACGCTGCGAGGGAACGGCGCCGACCCGTAACGGGACTCGACGGAGCGATCTGGACGGAACGAGAGCAACGGTTTGCGCAACGGAGAACGGCCTGCTTGCCTGGTTGCCCGTGCGGGGCATATTCAAACTACGCTCGGAGAGATGAACCCCCATGCCGGAGTTTCATGGGCATCCCGGATCGACTGGTGGCGGCGTTGACGGCGCACGGAATCCACGCCCTGCGCATGGTCGAGGAAAACATGGAACCGGGCCCATGCCGGCGATTGGGAAGCTGCGCTTTGAAGGAGAACCCGCGAAGCGGCGGCCCACAGACCGGGCGGAACCCATCGCCCCCCACGTTCAGCGTCCAACACTCCACCGCAGAGCGGAAGCTGGGGTGGTCCCAGCTTGCGGGCCCAACTTCGGGACGACCGGTTTCCGGGGCTGCGGGTTGGCGGAACCCGCCAGATCCACGCCGGCATTCAAGCAGGGCCAGGATGCCTGTCCGGCGCCGATTCCAGGGGCGGTGCGGTCGTGAGGCGCGCGGTCCTCGCCAAGAACGGTTGATGGCAATCATAAGAATGGAACCACCATTTTTCTCTTTACATCAGGGTGAGCCTCGGCTAGCCTCCTCGCGCAATCGAAGGAGGAAACCATTAACTCACGAAACGCATGAAAAGGAAAGTGATCATCCTGATGTTCGCGGCCGCGGCATGGCAATCTGGCGCGGGATTGATATGGTACGACGGGTTTGATTATTCACCCGGTTCCAGTCTCGGCGGCCAGGGAACGTGGGTCAACAGCAATAGCGGTGACGAGGTAACCGTTGCCGCCGGGAATCTCTCGGTGGGCGGCCTTGCTCCCGCAACGGGAAACATGGTGACCTATGGTGGCGCTGGGATCGATCCTTATGTCCCATTTGCGGCGCAAAGCGCGGCAACGTGGTATTCCTTTGTCCTCAAGGCGACCGACTTGGGATCACTGAATACTTCCGGTGGGTATTTTGCCGGATTGGCAAACGGTGGATCCTACGCGGCTCCGGTCTGGCTGCGCAGCGACGGGAGTGGGGGCTTTCAAATCGGGATCAGCAAGCGCAGTGACTCCGGTGCCGTCTGGTCCTCGAGTTATGCCGTCAACAGCCCCATGCTGATTGTTGGCAATTACGTCTTCAATCCCAATTCAGCCGACGACATTGCCAGTTTGTGGATTAACCCGGATTCATCAACTTTTTCGGGGACGGCACCGCTCCCGGCCCTCACGACCGGCGCTACCGGGACGGATCTGAGCAGCCTGAACCGGTTCTACTTGCGGCAGGACAGCGCCAGCACGACGCCCAGTGTCCTTTATCTCGATGAACTGCGGATCGGGCAGAGTTGGGGAGATGTCACCCCCGTCCCCGAGCCCTCAACTTGCGGCATGATCGCCGGCGTGTTCTTGTTCGGACTTGTCGCTCTACGTAGTTGGCGCTCGCGCCGTCGCGCGGCTCCGGACGCCATTTGAATGCGACCGGACAGGACATTCCGTCTGGGCTGTCCCTTCACAGGCCCGCAGGAGTTGCAAGCCGAGGAGCGCGGACTTCAGTCCGTTTGCAGCAGTTGCCTTGGGGCACTTGCGGATCTCGGCGGCGCGGGAGTCCTCGAAGTTGAAGCGGAATCAATTCCGCGCTCCTGAAGCTGCTGGTGGTGCTCAGTCTGAACGGAGGCGTTTTAGCCCAGCCGCATCCCGAAGGGATCCCCGAAACCAAGGCATTCGGGAGCGGGATGGGCATTTCTCCTCGGTGGAAAGGTGAGAGAAGTGTGGCCGGGGAGATATGCCGACCTTCTCCCACCCGAAGGAGAACGGGGTTTCCGAAAGACCAGAACGACGGCTGCGGGGGCACCCTCCAGCTTCCCACTTCGTCGCTTGTGTAGATTTCGCTGTTCTCGGTCCACTGTATCGGCTCAGTTGTCGCGCGATAGGTCTCTCTGGCGTTGCCCGGATTCGGCATGGCAGAGTATTCTCCAGCATGGTCCGCGCATTGTGCTGCTCTGCATGGCGGCGAATTCCAACTTTGGCGCCCGGCGCAAAGGGCATAGTTCGACCGTGCGTCACGATCGCGGTGGCCTGTTTCTTTGCGCATTGAGGCTTGAGGGTGTTGGCTGAAGCGGAAAGGGGAGGCGAAGGTTGAAGGTTGAGCGCCTGAGTGCGGCGGAGGCGGGCCGTCGTCGCCAGAGCAGCGATTATTCCCCGTCGGAACAGAAAGGAACTCCATGAGCTCGGGCGCCAGCCAAGCCCAACCCGCCGGGATTGCGTGTCCCAAGTGCGGCCGCATCAATGGATCGGAGTTGCGAAAGTGCGACCAGTGCGGCACCCGCCTGTACACGCATTGCCGGCAGTGTGGATCCCGCAATCCGCGGGCCCGTTCCCGCTGCGCCCAATGCGGACACCACCTGCATGGGTCATCCCACCGTCATGGAGGCGACCCGGATGCGACGCTCAAGCTGCTCTTGGTGGTGATGGTGGTGGTGGCGCTGTATTTTTTGGTCCGTTGGGTCGCGGCGCCTCCGGGCTTCCCTTCGTTGCCGCCTGCGGAGCCGGCCCAGTGAGTTGGCGAGCGACTGTGTGCCACGGGGCGGACTGACGAGGAGAACGGCAGCGCCGGAACAGTGGCGTGGCCTGTTTCGATGGAGTCTCAGCCGGGAGTATGAGGCGACAAGTGTCTCGGCGCTCCCCATTCCCTTCTTTCGCAACGCATTCCGATTTGCCCATCCCGCGTATTCCCGCCTTCGTGGTTCGTCTTCTCCCCGCGCAGCGATTTCCGTCTGCGAGTCCTGAGGCCTTCCCCTCTCAGGCCTTCCCTCTCATCAGCTAAGACCCAGGCCGGGCATCCAGCCTGACTCCACCGGCTCGAAGTGTGTCTTGTTGTCCAGCTACGGCCAGAAACGGCCCTCTATTTCCGTCATGCCCCCCACCCCTGCGTAGGCGAATAAGGGGCGAGCGTCTGGCGGACGGTAGCTCGGCGGGATTAGCGCAGGGCCATGAACACCTCCACTGAGACTCGGCGCCGCAAACGCACCGACCCCGCCGAGCGCGCGGAACTGCTGCTGGCGTTTGATCCTAAATTCCGCAGTTGGAGGGTGAATATTCAAGCGCTCGCAACGCCGATGCGCGGCGGGCACGGCCCGGTCAGCGTCCGGATTTCAACGGCGGCGCAGTCGCCGCCAACCATGCGCACACCCACGCTTAGGCGGCGGCTTCCTCTTTGTTCCCGGTCTCCAAATCGAAGCTCTTGCGGTTGCCGCCGAAATGAATCCTCATGGACCACTCCGGCAGTTCGTACGTTTTGCCGTCCCGCGTGTGCGTCTGATGCTCCAACCCCGCCTTCCAACAGCCGAGGCGGCCGGAGCCAAAACCGCCAACGGTGTGCCTTCCCGTTCCATCCCGGCTAACCGTCGCCGAACAGCGAAAGCTGCCCGCCCGCCGTTCGGGTCAGGCGCGGCATTTTCGCGCATTTTGCGTGAAATTGACGCGCCACCATCCGGGCGACGGCCGGTTTCCCTTGGCTTTCCGTGCAAACCAGCCGTGGCACCGCCACTGCTCTACATTTCGAGAGAATCAGGTTGACGCCGGTAGCCGGGCGGTTACGGTTGGCGGCCTGTGTTAGAGAAACAACCAACAACGCTATGAAATACATTCGAACCCACAAAGCGGCGGCCTTCACGCTCATCGAGCTGCTGGTCGTCATCGCGATCATCGCCATCCTCGCGGGCCTGTTGCTGCCCGCGCTCGCCCAAGCCAAGAAAAAGGCCCAGCGCATCAACTGCGTCAACAACCTCAAGCAGACCGGCCTGGCCTTCCGCATCTGGGAAGGCGACAACGGCGACCAGTTCCCCATGACCGTGCCGGGCAGCGGCGGCGGCGCGGGCCCCATCCAGGCCAACGACATGGGCGGGGCCTCGGCGTGCGTCGGCATACCCACCGCCACCTGGGGTTTCTTCAACGTCATGTCCAATGAGTTGAACACCCCGAAGATCCTGATCTGCCCCAGCGACGGCGCCAGCCGCATCGCGGGCACCATCTTCACGAAGGTCTTCATTGCCGGCCAGCAGATGGTGCCGTTCACCGGCAACACGAACATCAGCTACTTCGTGGGCGTGGATGCCGCTGACACGTCCCCGCAAATGTTGCTGACCGGCGACCGGAACATGGGAATTTCGACCGTGGCCGGTACCCAGCCCACCCTTGCCCAGTGTTATGATGGACTGTCGCTGGTGCCACAGTCGGCGACGCCGGCCGCGCTCAACGTGGTGGGCTGGTCCACCACGATGCACAGCCCCGGCGGCAACATCGGACTGTCCGACGGCAGCGTGCAGCAAGTCACCATGTCGGGCCTCCAGAATCAATTGCGGAATGCGTCCAGCCAGGGCAGCATCATCATCAGCACGAACCGGCTGCAGTTCCCCACTCCGAATAAAATGCAGTAACCGCCAGCGAACGTCGGCAGACTTCTTTACGGGGCACCCGCGAGGGTGCCCCTTCTTTTTTGGGCGTTGCGGCGCGAGCCTTTCCGGCCCGGAGCCGGCGCGATGTCCGAATGTGCTATACTGGCGGGGAAATGATTGCGAACCGCCGCGGTGCTCCGGCATCTAAACCGACGTGAAACGAGTGCTGTTGCTCCTCGCCGCGCTGCTGGCGAGCCGGCCGGCCGGCGCCGCGAGTGGCGCCCAGACCGAGGCGCGCCTGCTGTTGGCGCAGGAGACGGCGCGGCCCGGCCAGACAGTGACGGCGGCCATCGCGCTCCGGATGCCGCCGCAGACGCACACCTATTGGCGCAATCCGGGCGAGTCGGGCCTCGCCACCGCCGCGCAGTGGACGCTACCCCGCGGCGTCACCGCCGGCGACCTTCAATGGCCCGTGCCGGAGCGGTTCGACTTCGGCGGCATCATCACTTACGGCTACCACGGCGAAGTGCTCTTGTTGGCGCCGCTCCAACTGGCCGCGGACCTCCCGCCCGGCCCGCTCGAAATCGCCGCCAGGATTTCCTGGCTCGAATGCAAAGAGCTGTGCGTTCCCGGAAAGACCGTGGTCCGCGCGACCCTGACCGTCGGCGCCGCCCCGAAGCCCTCCGCCGACGCGGCGCTCATCGCGGCAGCAGAGAAGAAACTGCCCACGGACGGCTCGCCCCTCGCCGCCACCGCCCAGTGGGAAACTCCGCCGGCCGGCGAGTCGCGACCGCTGCTCCTGGAATGGAAACCCGATGGCCCGGTGGCGTCGGCCGATTTCTTTCCGTATCCCGGGGACGGTTTCGACGTGGCTGCGACCAACGCAAACCTGCCGGTCGTGGCGGGCCTGGCCCGCCTGCGGCTCCACCTCACCCGGAGCGGACCGAATTGGCCGGCGCGCA
>JAJXZI010000263.1 GCA_021780115.1 bacterium
CCGAACGGAGCGACGACGGCCCTGCGCGTTACCTGCAACAAACTGTTCAACCCCGGCGCGGCGGCGGGGGTCAACGTGTACTATACCAATCAGGCCTGCGGCGGTGATTACGCCGTGCGGTTCAACCTGAACCTGATCGAGGGCGGCAACCCGAGCTATTCGACCGAAGGCGTGCTCTTCGGCATCAACCACACGGGGAGCCAAAGCAACTGGTGGTACGGCAGTGGTCCCTTGGTTGGGGGGCCCTGGGCCAGTGACGGCATCTGGTATTATGTCACTTCGGATCCCGGCGGCGGCGGCGCGGGCGACTACCTCGAATTTACCGGCGCGGGCGGCAGCCTCCCCAATACCGGTTGGCAGCAATTGGGTTCCCAGTCGTGGACGACATTCGCGAACGCTTTCAAGGTGCCGGCGGTGTACACCACGGTCGAGGGAAACAACGGCGGTGTCCCCGCCAATGGGACGCCGCTCAACGGCCACGACGCCAGCACGTGGTCGGACGTGGAGATCAAACAGGTCAGGAACGTCGTTACGCTCTCCATCGATAAGACGCCGATTTTTGTCTATACGAACACGACCAGCTTCACGAACGGATATGTCATGCTCGGCTATGCGGATCCGTACGGCGGCAGCGGAGGCGTTTCGGTGGGGGCGCCCGACGCGGCGGCCTATTTCTCCAACCTGCGCGTAGTGCGCCTCGCGGGACCGACCATCACCAGCATCGCCCTGAACAACCAGACGAACGTGGTGATCGATCTCACCAGCGTGGATGGGGACGATACGGTGGCCTCGTTCGCCCTGCAAAGCGCGGGCGCGAACAAGGTCACGGGGCCCTATTCGGATGTGAGTGGTGCGACCTTCACGCAGCTTTCCAACGGGGCCTTTCAAACCAGCGTTATCTCGACCAACGCGGCGCAGTATTACCGGATCCGACACAAATGAGTGTCCACGGCCGGCTTGCGATCAGAATCTGGGTGAGCCATCCGCCCGGAGCGAATGCCTCGGCGGCGGGGGGTGCGGGTCCGGCCGAAGCTAGGGTTCGTGGGTGGAGCCAAGCCGGGCGGGGTGAGCGCATGCACCAACCCACGGGTCTTCCTCACTGGCGAAGCAGCCGAAGCGCCGCCGGCAGTGGGGCTTTTACCTTGATTGAGTTATTGGTGGTGATTGCCATCATCGCCATCCTGGCGGGCTTGCTGCTGCCTGCCCTGGCCAGAGCCAAGGACAAAGCCCGCGCCATCAAGTGCCTGAGTAACCTGAAGCAAGTCCAGATCGGGTGGGCGATGTATGCGGGTGACTTCAACGACACCATGGTGCCTAATGCGCCGCTCGGTTTTGCGCCGAACCAGAGTTGGTGCAACGCGGTGTACGGGGAGAACTGGACCACCTCCCCGGAGAACACCAACCGCGCCGCCCTTCAGACGTCGATCCTGGCCCCCTACATGGCCGGGCAGGTCGATGTGTACAAGTGCGCGGCCGACACCATTCCCTCCCAGAACGGCCCGCGCCTGCGCAGTTACTCGATGAACAGCCAGATGGGCAACCTCTATTCGCGGTCCCTGACCCTGGGCTATAATGCCGGTTACAGGGCGTACGTGAAAGTCAGCGAATTGGGCGGCGCGGTCAACGCCAGCATGGCCTTCGTGTTCCTGGAGGAGAACATGTGCAGCCTGAACGACGGCTACCTGCAGGTCAATTCCACCGCCGGTATCTTTCCGGACGTGCCGGGATCCTATCATAGTCTCAGCAGTTGCGGGTTCTCCTTTGCGGACGGCCATTGCGAATTGCGGAAATGGCTTACGCCGGTCTTGAAGATACCGGTCGTTTTCGGCCGCGGCTACGGCACCGGCGGACAGGAGAACGTATATGCCGGCAGGACCAACCCGGACTACCTGTGGTTCACCCAACGGGCGGCTGCGCCCATACCGTGAAACCATTTCCCCGCCCTTGTGGCGGGGCGGCGTCCTGGGACAGAACACGATGGGATTGGAGTCGCTCCTTAAGACTTGCCGTCCCAGCCCACTCACCGTCACAGGTCCGCTGGCGGTAACCGGCCAGCTTCGGTCAACGAAGCTGCCGGCAACGCGATGGCGCCCCGAACCTCAGCGCGCGTGTCGCCGGGACAAGAAGCTTGACGCTCCGGGGCACTCGTCTAGCTTCTCGCTGGCAATTGAATGCCGGACCGGCAAACCACCAGGCCGGCATCGCGGTCCCAATCTTGAACACTTTGGCAACCTATGAGAATGAAGCCGTCAGAAGGGCCGATCCGTCCTGCCGTGCGGGCAGGGAGGCGGGTGGGTTCGCTGCCTGTCTTGTCCCTTTTCGCCTGCTTGGTGGCTGGCTTTTCGCCCACGTCCGCCCGGGCGAACGTTTATGCCACGAACATCAAGCTCCATGCCCCCGCCAACCCCGCTCCGGACCTCGGGGTTCTGACGACGACGCCCGCGGTGCTCGTCCCCGGGAGTAGTCTGCAGATCGATTACGTGCTTAACGAGGACGCGACCGCCGGCGTGACCGTGGAAGTGCTGGCCGGCAGCAACACCGTGCGCCAGATCGTCCTGCCCCTGGGATCGCCCGGCACTCTCCGCGGCACCAACTCCGTGCTCTGGGACGGCACGAGCGATGCCGGGACCAACGTGCCGCTGGGGCTGTATTCCCTGCGCATCACCGCCGCCAGCGCCGGCTACGCGGGCTGGACGCAGACGAGCGACGACAACAATCCCGGCAGCTACGTGTTCGCCCCGCGTGGCATCGCCGTGGACCGCAACCCCAACAGCCCGTATTACGGCCGCGTCTTCGTCGCCAACGGCCAGTTGGGCATCGACCCCACCGTGCCGGGCAACCTACTCGGCGTGCTCAAGCTCAACGCGGACGGCAGTCCCGCCGAGGAGGGAGTTTTCAGCGACGGCGGCTGGGCGTGGGCAGGCAATGAATTCAGTCCTTGGAAAATCGCGGTTTCCGACGACGACGGCGTTTACGTCAGCGACCTGAGCAGCAACGGTCTGGTGTTGCGCTTCGACCAGACCCTCTCCACAAACTCGCAATTGCTGGTGCTCCGGCCGGACAACTGGCCCACGAACGCCGGCACCACCGCCGCGCTCAGCGGGCCACTCCTGACCGGTGCCGGCACCAACACCCAGCTCTGGATGGCGGACACCAACCGATCCGGGAGCGTGGGCATCCGCCGTTGGGCGGTCACCACCGAAGGCCCCCTCGCCACCAATGATCTCGGCAGCACGATCGTCGCCGCCGGCGGCGGTTCCGACCTCGATGTGGCGCCCTTCGCCGTGGCCGTGGATTTGAGTAACCGCATCTACACCATTCAAGACGTGATGGACTCCGGTTCTCCTTCCTACCGCGTCTTCCGTTTCCCCGCCTACAGTTCCGGCCCGGCGGAACGGGTCGCCGATTGGAAAATCGGGACTGCGGGCGATTCCATGCGCGGCGCCGTCGGCGTGGCCGTTGATCCCACCGCAACTTACGTAGCGGTGGCCTTTCGCGGCGCCGGCAGCGGCGTCGGCCGCGTCGGCGGCGCGGTGCAGGTCTTCAGC
>JAJXZI010000336.1 GCA_021780115.1 bacterium
AAGATCCAGGGTGTAAGAAACAAACATGCACCCGCGAAGGAGAATGTCTCCCCCACTCCAAGCATGGATTTGGGCGCGGCCGCACACGTTGCTCGAATTATAACTCATCCCGGCGTGTCAACCCCGACGCGCAAAGCTCAAATCGCAAGATTCTGCTGTCGCCCCCCTGGTTCTCCAGTGAGCGCCGACTGCCGAACCCGCAACCTGCCTAGTCACTACGCATTCCTCATTCCGCTACGCTGCCGCGCCTTCTCAATTCCACAAACTGCGGTGAGCAGTTGGACTTCCTTTCCTTAAAGTCAATCAGACTTTACCCCATCAAAGCCCCGCGGGCAAGTTGCATTTTCTATCCGCCACAAAGTAACAAGCTCACTTGAGTTTCTGATGATATTCATAAGCTCGTTCACCGAGAACCACGACTTGGTGGGGGCGTGGTGCCGCGACGCGCCCGCCGGCCCCGCTGGGGGGCGGATGTGGAATCAAACCCCAGCTCGTGGCGTTTTTCGCGGGATTCTCAAGATCGCTCTCCGCACAGGCGGGTCCGAGGCACGCGGAACCCGGAATTACTGTCGCCCAAAGGCGCGCAACCCGCCACAAGCCGCCGGGCGAGGCGGATTGACACTCCGCGCGTGCAGTGGTGTGCTATGGCTCGATGATTCCAACGGATCGACTTGGCAGCTTGCTCCCACGCCTTTCCGTGCTGGCCGCCAGGGTGGTGGCAATCCTGCTGACTCTGCCGACGCTGGCCCAGACGCCGCTGTCCGGAGACGGCAACAGTGTTTCCCTGGCCGGCCTGCGCGCCGGGATTTCCAAACACATCGCGCAGCCCCGGTTCGCCCGGGCGACCTGGGGGGTCGAGGTCGTTTCACTCGATACGGGCGCGACGCTGCTCGAGCACAACGGCGACCAACTCTTCAGTCCGGCTTCCAACTCCAAGCTTTTCACAACCGCGCTGGCTTTGCGCCGTCTGGGCGCGGATTACCGCATCCGCACCTCGCTCTACGCCGCCGCGCGGCCAACTCCGTCGGGCACCCTGAAGAGTGATTTGATCCTGTTCGGGCGTGGCGATCCGACGTTCAACGCGCGCTTGCACGACGGCGACCTTTTCGCGGCACTGGAACCGCTCGTCGCCGCGCTGACCAACGCCGGGGTGAAGCGCGTTGAGGGCGACCTCGTCGGCGACGCGAGCTTTTTCCGGGGGCCGCCTTACGGCTCGGGCTGGGATTGGGACGATTTGCAGTACTACTATGGCGCGGAGATTTCTGCCCTCACCGTCAATGACAACACACTGCAACTCTCCGTCAAGCCAGGCGGGCGCAGCGGCGTGCCGTGCCAGCTTACGCTGGCGCCGCCCACGAGCTACTTCACCCTCCACAACAGCTCTTCAACGACCGCCAACGGCCGGCCACGGAGTCTCGCGCTCGACCATCCCTTCGCGCAGAACCTCCTTTATGTGCGCGGCCAAATGCCCCTCGACGATCCCGGATGGACCCAGGAGGTGCCCGTGCATGACCCGGCCGGTCTGTTCGCGACCCTGCTCAAAGAAGCGCTGGCGCGGCACGGCATCGCCCTGACAGGCCGCGTGCGTTCGCTGAACTGGCTGGACCGGCTGGCCCAGCCGGTGCCGAGCCAGCTTGTGGACCTGGGGGCGGTCGCGTCACCCCCGTTGCGCGAAATCCTGCGGGAAATCGAGAAGCCCTCCCAGAACCTCTACGCCGATTTGCTGCTCGCCCACGTCGGCGCCCTCTGCCAAGCCACCAACGCCCCGCTCGCCGAGGCCACCTCCGAAGAAGCCGGCATCCGCGAACTGGACCGGTTTCTGGCCGAGGCGGGCATCGGCAGCGGGAACGTCTTCTTCGACGAAGGCTCCGGGCTTTCCCGCAACAACCTCACCACCCCTGCCGCCATCGTGCGCCTGCTGGAGTACATGAGCCAGCAGCCGGAAGCCGACGTTTACCGTGACGCGCTGCCGATTGCCGGCGTCGATGGAACGCTCAAAAATCGGATGAAAGGCACGCCCGCCGCCGGCAACGTACGCGCCAAGACCGGCACGCTGCGCTGGGCCAGCGCGCTGTCCGGCTATGTCACCACGGCTGCCGGTGAACACCTGGCCTTCGCGATCCTGCTCAACCGCTACCACCCCGCTGAGCGGGATCCGCCGCCGCGCCAGGATCTGGATGCCATCGCCGTCCTGCTGGCCGGCTTTACCGGACACAGTTCCCCATGAGCAGATTGATCCCGGCGGTCGGAGGATGACTTTTGTGTTTGTCTTACGGGACACGGCACTTAGACTGCGCCCATGCCGGAAATTGTAAAATTCGTCAACAGCGGGGCCACTGCCATTTCACCGGCCATCGCCGAGAAAGTGCTGCGGCTGGTCCCCCAGTGGAAACTGGAATTCACGCAGATCGCGGCGCCCAAGTTTCCCCATCTCGTGGACCAATTGGAGTTTCTCGCCGACGCCGTCGAAGACTCCCTGGAGGGCGCCTACAAGGACCTGCCCTACACCACCATCGCCCAGTCGGTCTTTGCCCTCATTTACGCCCACAAGAAAATCGGCATCATTCCCGACTATGTGCTCGACCTGGGGCGGGCCGACGACTCGAGCGTGGTTCGCGCCGTGTTGATCCAGAATGAAAAGCCGTTCGCAATCTACGCCGGCGGACGGGGCGTGGACTGGTCCCGGATCACCAGCCAGCCGTGAGCCACCGGCGGTCGCCATGGAAAGTCGTCGCGTCGTTGCGCCGGAACCGACCCGCGATTCGCAGCGCTCTCTTCTGCCTTCCTGGCCCGGTGCCGTGGGTCGCCCCGGGACGCTGACTTCCCCTTGCGGTTTCCCACCTGGAAACGATGAATGTCCTACGCCATACTGAGCCGCGATTCGCCGCGCGCCTGAGCGAAATCTGCGCCCAGTCCAGCCTCCTGGACCCAACCATCGAAGAGCGCACGCGGGCCATCATCAGCGAAGTCCGGGGGCGGGGCGACGCGGCGCTGGTGGAGTGCGCGGCGCGGTTCGACGGCGCCCAACTGAGCGCCCGGCAACTCGTCGTCACCCCGGCGGAGTTGATGGCGGCGTCGTTGAAAGCGGACGACGCCCTGCGCCGGGCCGTCGCCGTGGCCAGCCGGAACATTGAGGCCTTCGCCCGCAAGTCGCTCCGGAAAGGGTGGTCCGTACGCAACGCCCAAGGCGCGCGGGTGGGCGAGAAGTTTGACCCGTTTCAGCGAGTGGGCCTCTACGTCCCCGGAGGCACGGCACCGCTGGTTTCCACCGCGCTGATGACCGTGCTGCTGGCCCGGGTAGCCGGTTGCCCCGAGATCGTCGTCTGCACCCCGTGTGGCAAAGACGGCGCGGTCAATCCCGCCTTGCTCTTCGCCGTGCGGGCGGCGGGCGCCACGGAGATTTACCGTTTGGGCGGCGCGCAGGCCATCGCGGCGCTGGCGCTGGGCACCGGCACGATCCGCCGCGTGCAGAAAATTTTCGGTCCCGGCAACGCCTACGTCGTCGCGGCCAAGCGCCTGCTCTTCGGCCCGGTGGCCATTGACCTGCTGCCCGGCCCCAGCGAGGTGCTGGTGTTGGCGGATGACTCGGCCCGGCCGCGTTTCGTCGCGGCGGACCTGTTGGCGCAAGCCGAGCACGGCTCCGGCCACGAACGGGTCTGGCTCGTGACCCATTCGGCCCGGCTTCTCGCGGCCGTGGAACGTGAGATCGCGGCCCAGCTTCCTTCGCTCGCGCGGCGTGAGTTCATCGAGCGGGCGCTGGCCAACAACGGCTGGCTCATTCAAGTGAAGACGATGGCGGACGGCGTGGCGCTGGTGAACCAACTCGCGCCGGAACACTGTGAAATCCAGGCGCGGCACGCGACGAAGCTGGCGCAGCAGATCGTGACCGCGGGCGCGATTTTCCTGGGCCCGTGGTCGCCGACGGTGCTGGGCGACTACCTGGCCGGACCGAGCCACACGCTGCCGACGGGCGGCGCGGGGGCGTCCTTTCCCGGCCTGACGGTGGACATGTTCCAGCGGCGCACCAGCGTGGTGGAATACGGCCGCGCCGCGCTGAAGAAGTCGCTGCCCGCGCTCCGCAAGTTCGCGGAGATCGAAGGTCTCGGGGCGCACGGACGATCTGCTGACATTCGGCTCGCCATCGCAAGTCTGAAGCCCAAGGTCCAAAGGCCAATAGCCGGCGGCGACCGCCAACGATGAAGCGTCCGAAATCTGCCACTGACGTTCCGCAGTCGCTGATCCGCCCCCTCGTCCGCGATCTGCACGCCTACCTCCCCGGCGAGCAGCCAAAGATCGAGGGGCTGATCAAGCTGAACACGAACGAGAATCCCTACCCGCCGTCGCCCAAGGTGCTGAGCGCGGTCAAGGCGGCGGTGGACGCGCGCCTGCGGCTCTATCCGAACCCGACCGCCGATCCGGTGCGCGAGCAACTGGCGAAGGTGCACCGTTGCCAGGTGGAAAACCTCATCGTGGGCAACGGCTCGGATGAGTTGCTGGCACTGGCGACGCGGGCCTTTGTGGAGCCCGCCGCCACGGTGGGCGGTCGCCTGGACAGCCGCTACTTCAAATCCGCGCCCAAAGCGACGGTCCAGTTTCTGGCGCCCAGCTACTCGCTTTACCCCGTCCTCGCGGCGATCCACGGCGCGACCGCGAACCCGGTGTCGCTGGAGCCGGATTTTTCCCTGCCCAGCGTGGCGCGGCTGCGTCGCGGCCGGCAATGGGATTTCCGCGCGGCGCTCACCTATGTCACCACGCCCAACGCGCCGAGCGGCCACGGTTGCGCCACGGCGGAACTCGCGGCGTTGTGCCGCGAACAGCGCGGCGTGGTGGTGCTGGACGAGGCCTACGCGGACTTCGCCGAGGAAAGCGCGCTGGCGCTGGCGTTGAGCCACCCCAACGTGCTCGTCGCCCGGACGTTCTCCAAGGCCTACTCGCTCTGCTTTCAACGCGTCGGGTATTTGGTCGGGCCCGCGGACTTGATCGCCGCGCTGCACAAGATCCGCGACAGCTACAACGTCAACGGTCTCGGCCAGATCGCCGCCGCCGCCACCCTCGGCGACCTGCCTTACTACCACGCCCATTTCCGGCGCATCATCGCCACGCGCGAGCGAGTGGCCCAACAGTTGGCCGGCCTCGGCTTCGGGGTCCTGCCCAGCCAGACGAATTTCCTGTTGGTCCGGCCGCCGCGGTTCGAGGCCCGGACTTGGCTGGACCGTCTGCGGGAACGCAAGATTCTGGTGCGCTGGTTCGACCGACCGGAGGTGAGGGACTATCTCCGCATCAGCATCGGGACGGAACCGGACATGGAAGCGCTGGCAAAGGCGGCACGCACCATTCTCGCCGGCTGAACGAACGCCACCGTGTTCCTCTCCGCGGTTCACGGTTGGTCCCGGATGTTGGCTGGGTGGAGGCCGGGGGGGAAGCGCCGCGGCGGACCAAGCCGCTATTTTGCGACCGCTTCGGTCAGGAGCCTTACCGCTTGGTTCATCTTCGTCTTCGGATTTTCCGGGGACGTGTCGTGATCTTCGATGTCGCTGTCATTCCAGGAAACGATCAGGTCGAGGCTGGGCACGACGAAGAGCACGCGCTTGCCCCCGTGCCCACTGGCGGCAAAGGCGTCGGGAGGCGCGTCCACGAACAACCGCTGGCCGGCGGCGTTGGTGCCGTTGAGCCACCAGTTGAAGCTGTAGAAACCCGGACCGGTCGGCGTTTGATCGCGACCGCCGCCGAGCGTGCGCTGGCCGGGAAGCATGGCCGCTTCTTGGCCGTTGGTGCGCGGCGTGCGAGGCGAAATCGGGCTGTGCAAAGCCATCCGCACGAACTCGGGCCGGAGGAGTTGCTCGTCGCGCCAGCGCCCCTGGCGCAAGTAGAGCAGGCCAAAGCGGGCAAAGTCGCGCACGGAGAGGGCGAGCCGGCCCGGTCGGTCGGCCCGGCCAAAGGCGTCGAAGGTGTAGCGGTCCTCGAATTGCAGCGGCTCCGCGAGCCGCGTGCGAAGAATCTCGCTGCCGTTGGTGCCGAAGACCTTTTCCGTGAGCGTGTCGTAGTAAAGCGCCAGCGCGCAGTCGTTATAGGCCCAGGCCGCGCCGGGCGGCTCGACGAGTCCGTAGCCCGAAGTCTGCGAGGCGAAGTGGCGCCAGGTAATACCGGCATCCTTGCCATCATTGAGCGTTTTGAGGCGCGGCTCGAAATCGGCCACCCGCTCGTCCACGCTCGACAGCTTGCCCTCCTGCACGGCCAGGAACAGCAGCGTGGAAATGACCGGTTTCACGGCGGAAGCCACATCGCCGCTCTCCGACGGGTCGCCCCACGTGTAAACCAGGTAGCCGTGCCGCACCACGCAGCCACGTCCGCCGACCAGGCTCCGCAGGCGTTCGAGTCTGGCAACGGACAGGCCCACCTCGGCGGGTTGGCGCACCTCCCAGTGCCGGCCGGGAAAGACCGCCGGCGCCGGCTCGCTTCGCGCGACCGTGGCGGCAGCCAGAAGCGACAGGATGACCGGGATGCGACTTGGGAACAGCGGCAGGCGGATCACCATCATGATCGACAGGGTACGGAAGAACCGTTGACACCGCGAGCACGAATCGGGGATGCCCTACGGCAACTCCGTCTCGCCCATCAAGAAGCGGTCGCACCTCGCGCGATACCGCGCCGGCACAGACGGTCCCGTCCACGGTTTGGTTCGGTCATTGGCTGCCGGTACAACAGAATCTTTCGGCGTCTTCTTCCCGGGAGGCAACGAACGGATGTTCCCCCACTTTCGGCCCGCCTTCGGTGTCATTTAATTTGAGGCAACGCGACCGCGAACTGGCATTGCAAATTGGCTTGCGCGGCAAAATCTTGGCTCGTAGCCTTGGATCCGGACGCACCCATAGCTCAATTGGATAGAGCATCTGACTACGGATCAGAAGGTTTCAGGTTCAACTCCTGATGGGTGCGCCAATCATTTCATCCTTTGTTTTCAATACTTCCAAGCGATTCAAGTTTTTGGAGAAACGCGGCATAAATTTTTGTCTGTCCGGTTTCTGTCCGGTTTTTTTGGTCCTGGGCGGTCGTTTGGGCCAGTCGGCAGTCTCACCCTGTCCCGGTGTCGCAACGCGGCTTGGCGGCCCAACGCGCCCGGGAGGCGGGCATCCTGCCACGTCCCCGAGTGCCGCGCCGACTTCAAAGCCGCAGAGTCGCCACGGTGAGCGCCCGCGCGGCCGGGCGTCGCTTGGACCGGCGGCGGCGGCGGGCGGGCCAACGTGCGCCCCGGATTGAACCGGCCGGTCAGCCTCGTCGGACTTGGCAGCGGGCCGCGGCGGGCGGCGATTCCCGGCACGGTCGCCGCGTGTCCCCAAGGCCGGCAAATGAGGACTCTCTTTGTGCGTGCCCGACCGTCCCCGCACTCCCGGCCCCGGCCCCGCCCGCAGTCTGAACCGGCCAGAGCGAGACTCTCTCTTTTTGACGCGCCAGTTTTGGGGCAACGTCCGCCCGTCTTCCGGGCGGCGGGCCAGCGGACAGAACGGCCAACGGCTCAGTTGGTTGGCGCAAGCCCAGTCGCGGCTGTCCGAACAAGAGCGCATCCTGTCGGGGCGAGAACTTCCGGGGGTGCGGAAGGAGCGGCGGGAGAACAGCCGCGCGGAAGGCGCGGGCTGCCCGGAAGGGGCGGGCTGCGACGAGGTTTTGGTTTCCGCCGAGGCCGAGGACGGCGCCGGGGAAATGATCCCGCAGCCGAGGGCGGGTGAAGCCGGGCCGGGGAAGGCGCTGCCGGCCTCGAAGCCGGAGGCGGCCCCGCCGCAAGCGCCGCCGGGGGGTGCGCCGCCCAGGCCGCGACCGCTCACCGCGGAGGAAGTCAAGGCGCGGTATGGAGTCCCCCCGCCGCCGGCTCCGGGCAGGCCGGCCCTGGCGCCTCAGTAAACCAACACCAGCGCGGCGGCGGCGCGGGCTTCTGGCACGATCTGCTCGAATGCGCGTTGCGGGGCCGGATGCGGCGGCTTGAGCTTGCCAGTCAATCCGGGCACGGATTCCAGCAGGGGCAGGGCGTAGGAAATCTTGGTCGCGTAGTTGACGTTTTGCGGGAGCGCGCCGCTGGATTCCAAACCAGCGGCGTCTGAGAGCCGGGCGGTGACAATGCCGACGACGTTGCCGGAGGCGTTGACCAGCGGGCCGCCGGAATTGCCTGGTTGCACGGCGACGCTGATTTGGAACTCGCGTGGATCATCCTGCACGCCGGACAGGCTGCTGATTTCGCCTCTGGTGAACTTGGCTTCGATGCCCTGCAAGGCGATGTTCGGAAAGCCCACGGTGAAAACCGAGTCGCCCATCTTGCCCTCGCGGCCGGAAGCGAGTGGCACGGCCCGAAACGCCCCGGACACCTTCAGCAAGGCGATGTCGTTGATCGAATCACTCTTGACCACTCTGGCCGATACGAGGCCCCCGCTGGTCTTGACGCTGATTCGTGTAGCGCCCTGAATAACGTGGTAGTTGCTCAGCAAGTAGCCGTCCTCGGTGATGAAGAAGGCTGTGCCGGACGCCTTCGCGGCGTAGCCACCGAAACGGGGCAGTGGGTTTGCGCCAAAGCCATCTGCGGTGTCGGGTGATTCCTTTCGGGCAACGAAGGCAGCGGCGCGGCGCTGGCCTTCGACAATCTCCGCACGCGCCATCCGCCGGGAAACTGAGTCTCGCAACTTAGCGACTCCTTCTCGCAGCTCTGCGGCATCTTCAAGTCCGTGGGCGGCAGCAAGGCTGAGCCACCTGTAAGCCTCAACGTCGTTTTGGGGCACGCCTCGTCCATTGTAATAAAGCTGGCCGAGGTCGCCTTGCGCATTGGCATTGCCTTGCTCAGCGGCCCTGCGCAGCCACTTGGCCGCTTCCGCGTCGTCTTGCGGAACGCCTTGGCCCTGGCCGTAACATTCGCCGAGGGAGGCTTGTGCATTGGCATTACCCTGCTCCGCCGCCCTGCGATACCACTTCACTGCTTCCACATAGTCCTTCGCGACGCCCACCCCGTAAAAGTAAAATCCGCCAAGGCTGACTTGCGCATTGGCATTGCCTTGCTCAGCGGCCCTGCGCAGCCACTTGGCCGATTCGGCACCATCGAACGGCACGCCTCTGCTGAGGGCGTAACAGTAGCCGAGGCTGAATTCGGCGTCGGCGTTCCCCTGCTCAGCCGCCTTGCGATACCACTTGGCCGCTTCAGCATAGTCCTGCGCGACGCCCTGCCCATTGTAGTAACACACGCCGAGGTTATGTTGCGCGCTGGCGTTGCCTTGCTCGGCCGCCTTCCGATACCACTTCGCTGCTTCCGCCTCATCCTTCGCGACGCCCTGACCTTCGCTGTAGAAACAGCCGAGGTTGTATTGGGTGTCAGCGTTCCCTTGCTCAGCCGCCTTGCGATACCACTTGGCCGCTTCAGCATAGTCCTGCGCGACGCCCTGCCCATTGTAGTAACACACGCCGAGGTTATGTTGCGCGCTGGCGTTGCCTTGCTCGGCCGCCTTCCGATACCACTTCACCGCTTCCGCGTAGTCTTGTGGTACGTCCTGGCCGGCGTCGTAACACCAGCCGAGGTAGGCTTGCGCGTCGGCATTGCCTTTGTCGGCGAGCGCCTTCTGCGCCTCCAGAGGGTCCGGCGCAAAATCGTCCGCCGTTAACGTGCCCGCCAACGTTGGCCCCACCCCGCTCAGAGCCGCCGGCTGGGCTGTTTGCCTCTGCCTCCCGTGCCACCAGGTCCATGCGCTGGCGAGCAACAATCCCGCGACGACCGTATAGATGGCAACGGCGACCGGCTTTGGCAGTTCCCAGTTGCGGCGAGACACGGGTTTCTCAGAGATGGCCGCCAAGCCCCCCCCGGCATCTTCGCCCACGGCAGGGGGAGCGCCGTCCGCGTTTGCTTCATCCGATGTCACGGCAGCAAATAGGCAAGGCCCATGCCAGAGGACAACGGCGGCCGCGGAGGGCGCTTCCCGGCCCACGGAAGGGGAACAGGCGCGGGAGGTTCTGAGCGGATCGCTCCTTCTCCCGGCAGAGAGGCCGGGGCGGGCGGGCCGGGCCGGCGTCCAAGAGTTGGACGGCTGGGCGCCAGCGGGAAGTCTCGCCGCACGCAGCGTGCAAAGCGGCGGTGGAGGTTTCGGGACTGGTTGGGGACGACCGGTGGTGCCCGCTTGCCGCACCAGTCAACGCCTGCGCCAACGGGTGGAAGAAATCTTTGGCTGGATGAAATCGGTGGGCGGCTTGCGGCGCACCCGCTATCGCGGCGTGGAGCGGACGCAGGCTTGGGCTTATTTCGTGGCCGGGACGTACAATTTGCTGCGGATAACCCATCTGGGAATGAGTTTGCGGGCCGGATGAAGGACGCGCGCGTTCAGGGGGCTGCTCGGATCGGACCCAAGACCCGATCAAAGCAGCCGAGCGGGGCAGTTACCTGGCAAAAATCCGCGCTTCGCAGTGACCAATAATTGATGGAACCATGACTCAAATACAGATCGGGCAAAAATCAACCAGTATTGCAGCAGCCTGCCAACGGCCAAACCGCGGCGTAGAAGCCCAGGCCCGCGGTGTAGTCTCCTTAAGGCGGAAGTTTTTCGTGGCCGAAGCCGATGTAGCCGTGCAATCCCTGAGAGTGAGAGGTAATGAGGCAGTCTGGCCGGATCCAGTTGTGTTCGTCACTCCAATGACTGTCGCGGCGAGCAACCAGCAGAGCCTCGCGGTTGTTATGCGTTTCATGATCGTGCCAGTTCTCCAACAACTTGTCAGCGGCCGTGCGGTTGCGTCTCAGAGCCGACCCATTCCTGGCGGGTCGCGATGGGCACGTATCCGGCTTCCATCCCCTTGGGCGGGAGGACCAACTGTGCGGGGTCAAGATCGCACAAGGCCCCTACCGTGGGCGGGGCGAGGTAATCGCGATCCTTCGGCCAGGAGCGATGAATCATCTCCACTCGTTTCTGGAGTTGCTCGCGCTCCTCTTTGGTGAGACCGGCATTGAGCAGCGCCGGCTGATCAGCGAAACGATACCAATAGTAAGTCACCACGCTGTCATCGCCGAGCCGCGCCTGGAACGGGCCGGCCACAGGCCCCGGCTTCTTCCAGCAACTGTCCGGTTCCTCGGGCGTCGTGTAGGGCTCCGGCGTCCCCTCCGCCGGTCGCGTCCACTGGATCTGCCGGAGGCCCGTCTCCACCGGGACCTCCTCGGCGGCTACCGGCACCCACTTCGCCTGCTTTTCGTCGCGACCGTTCTCCAGACGGAAATACTCCGGGAGGGTGACGAGGCCGCCCCCCTTCTCCGTAAGGGTGTCCTTCCACTGAACGCCAAAGGTGCGCGGGCCAATGGCCGTGGGCGTGCCGAACGCATTCCAGGCGATGGGCACCTTCTTCTCCGGCCCGGCGTCCTCATGCCACCAGATCTGCCAGGTGGCATACCCCTTGTCGCCGAAGACGCGCTGGTAGGCCCCCTGGGGGGCAATGGCACCTTTACTTGGACTCCCGCCGGCGAACCACGCGGCCACCGCGTTGTAGAGCGCGGTCCGGTCGTAGGCGGTATCCTGATGCACGAGCACCGAGGCGCCACGCTCGTCCCGCGGGAACGAGATCGGAGCGATGCGCGCGTACCACTCCCCCCGATCGTCGGACGCCAGGCGGCAGGGGGTGTATTGCGTCTCCATCTGCACGGCCCGGTTCGGATCCATCGGCCGGCTGTCGAGAAGCTGGCCCGCGAGGCGCGGCTCCCGCACGGTGGCGTGCGACCAGAAGTAAGGCGGGAAGAACGCGACGGGCCCCTTGAAGTTTTTCGTGCTCAGGAACAAGGTCCAGCAGTTGGCACCGGTGGGGATCGCCTTGCCCTCGGTGGTCGGCTTCGGCTCGCAGAGCGGCAGGTTGAGGTAGCCGTACCCGAACAGGCCGCCGCACTCGCCTTGCTTCACGTTCAAGCCGTCCAGGGGGAACAGGAGCCAGGGGCTGAACTGCGCCACCCCGTACAATCCGCGCGGCTTTTGCCAGGTGCCCGCGCCGTGCGCCGGCCCATTGGCGATCTCGGAGAAGTTCGGCCCCACACCCCCCATGATGAACTTCGGCGTGGTCGTGGGAAAGCGCGTGTCGGTCCACCAACCGAGCCCTCCCTCTACATCCGAGTACAGGTTCTTGGGGGCGGCGCCGTCATACTGCGCAAACATCCACGTGCCCGGCAGCCCCGTTTGCATGCGGTGGCCCGGATAGTAGCTCAGCAGCGGCCACGCGGCCACGTACATCGAGTAGCCGGCGTTGTACTGGCGATCGACCCGCCCGGCGTGCGGAATGATCATATAGCCGCCGACGTGCTCGTTTCGATGCGACGGGCCGACGCCCTGCGCCGGCGTGGCGTCACTCGCCGACGACAGCCAGGCGGTGATTCCGATCATCAAGCAGCTAACACAAACGAGCTTCACACGGCTTGCGTTGGAAGGTTTCATTGTTTCTCTTCTCACCGCGTCTTCTGGAAATCCATCATCGCCTCGGCAAAGGCCTTGCCGATCGGCGCCACGATCCTTGCAGCACCCAAATAATGGTAGCCTCCGTTGGAGATGCCCTTCATGAGTTTCAACTCCTCCGGCGTGAAGGTCTCCGCCAAGGCCTTCTTGCGGGCCTCGTCTCTCCCCGCCCGGTCCAGGCTGGGATTCTTCTTGAACTCGCGATCCATCTTCGCGTTGAATTTCTCCCTCCGCTGTTGCAGCGCGCCCAAATCGTCGTCCCAGAAGGGCGCCGTCTGCACCGCCACCACGTTGCCCTTGAACTCAGGCAGCAACGTCGGCGCAACCTGCGCCCTGCGGAGGGCCTGAATATTCGGTCCTGCTTTCCTGCCATCAACCCCGATGACGCCAATGACGAAGGGCATTTGCGGGGCCGACAAATCCTTGCGCACATCGCGGATGAACCTCTCCAGCAGTCGCCCATACTCGTCGTAATCGTTGTTCGGGGAAGTCCAGGTGCTGACAAGATCGTTCCATCCCTGAAACCAGACGAAGCCAGCGAGTTCGTAGCCCTGGTGCGGGTCGTACTCCGGCACGACCCGTTTGAGGTCCGCCACCACCTTCTTCACATGCTCGATCATGTGCCGGTAAAACACGCCGGTGTCGTTGATCTTCTCCGCCTTTTGCTTCTCCACATCCTCACGCCGTTCTTCTCGCCGGGCCAACTCGAAGTCACCCCACACGTACGGCCCGGCGCTGGGCGGACGGAAATCCGTGTGCAGGCTCCTGCCGCCCCAAGCCGTCTTGATGAGCAGGATCGGCTCGCCCAACGCCTTCTCCATGTAGATACCAAACGTAAGTTCCGGACCGATTTCAGAGGGGGAAGCGCCGAAGCCGGTCGTCAGTTTGCCGGTCTGCTCGATGACATCAGACCAGCCATCACCGGCACATCCGACCGACGAAATCCAAATCCTTTGGCATACGCGGGGTGTCCCGTCCGCATTGCCCATTTCCTTGAGGATCGGAGCCGTCTTCGGATCATTGGCCATGGAAGCCAAAGTCGACACGTTTGCATGCCCTTGCATGTTCGACTGCCCGGCGAGGATGAACACCTTCAGCGGTTTGGCTGCCGCGGGACTGGCGCTCCCCACCGCCAGGCCGAGAGTCAATGCGATCACCATCCACTTCATACTTTGTCCTTTGTGTTTCATAGCCGATTTATGCAATTTGATATCGGGCTAACGACCAAAAGCTGAGCCACGCCGCCGGTGACTCCTGCCAACCCAAAACCGGAAGCGAAAACTGACCAGCGTAACCGGCGTTGGCTCCAGCGCTTTGTTAGGCCTCTTCATTTGTCTTTTCATCTGCCAACGCATCACCGCGGCATCAGCGCAAACACACCCCAGCCCAAGTATTCACGGGTGTAAGCGGCGTAGCGCTCGGGTTCCGAGGTCAGTTTGGCTCGGACCTCTGTCGCGAACTCGTCGTCGGGATTGGCTTCAAGCCATCGGCGCATGGTGAGCCATTTGGCCGCCTCGTATCTGTCCCAGCCGTCTTGGTCAGCCAGAACCATTTCAACGACGTCATAGC
>JAJXZI010000286.1 GCA_021780115.1 bacterium
CAACAAGAAAGTGGCCCGGTACAAGTATTGCCCGGCCGGGGAGTTGACGGGCGAACCGCCCGCGTTGCCGGCCAGCCCCATCCACATGGAGATTCCGTTGGTGGGGGAGAAGGCGCCGTTCGGGCTGGCAAACTGCAGCGGATTGCTGTTCTCGAAGATCAGGGTGTCCGGGCCGAGGTAGCTCACGTCCGCGCTTTGGAACAAGGTCCAATGCGGGTCGGGAATATCGCCCGCGGAAACCACGCCGTTGGGGTCCAGACCGGTGTTGAACAACTCGGTCGCCGCCGCGCCGATGGTGACTTGGGCCACACTGCTGGTGGCGCTGCCGTAGGCGTTCGTCACCACGAGTTGGTAGCTGCCACCCTGGGCAAATGTCGCCCGCGGAACCACGAGCGTCGTGTCGTTTTGGCCGGCGAGGTTGGTGCCATCCTGCTGCCACTGGTAGGAGAGCGGCAAACTCCCGGAAACCAAGGCCGGCACCGTCAAGGTCTGGCCGTAGCCCACGAGGGTGTTCGTCGGCGGCTGCTGGGTAAAACTGGGCGGATTCTGCGCTCCGCCGGTGACGAAGGCCATCTGGTTCGATCCCCGCGCGACGCTGCTGATCCGCACCTCGTCGATGCTGCCGATCAATCCTTCGCCGTTGCCGGGGTTGCTCGTGGTGTTGCGGGCGCTGCCGCCCAGTCCCAGGCTGGGCTGACTGGCCCCGGATGGTGAGCCGTCCAGGGGGCGGGTTGCGGTGAACTGCGCGAGTTGGCTCGCCGCCGTCCGGTTGGGATCGAGCAACGTCCAGTAGAACGTGATCAGATTCGGCGTGTCGCCGTTGGTCGGGCTGTAACCGGTGAAGGTCACGGCCGCGTGATACCATGCGCCGGTGATCGCCGCATTGGCCCCGGTGGCGGGCAGGGGCGCCTTGAAGTCATTGTCCGTGCTGCCGGCCAGGAGGTCCCACTCCATCACGCCGTTGAAGATGCGCCATTGCCAGCCGCGATTGGCCAGCCCCAGGCCGTTGTCTCCAGTGACGATCTCCGCGTCGATGCTGCCCAGCGGGTTCAGGTTGAATTTGACGAGCGCCTCGAAGGTGAAGGCGCCGCTCACGGGGTTGACGAACTGCGAAACATCGGGGAAGGCGCCGCCGTACAGCAGATGCTGTTTCGTGGTGGCACTCACGCAGGTGCCCTGCCCGGCGAACGCGGGGCCGCCAAAGCTCGTGTTGGTGTAAGGACCGGTGCCGGGGTTGGGCATGCCGAGGTTGGTGAGCGTGATGCCGCCGGCCACCGCGTCGGCTGCGGTCAGACCGCTCGGCTCGTCCAGGTGCCAGAGGTGGAGTGTGCTCGCGTCCGGCACGTAAGGAATCTGCAGGCCAGCGTGGGCGGCAGTCGCCATGGCGAAGGCTGCGACGGTGACGCTCAATCGGGCCAGGCGTCTCTTCGGGGGGGGTATCGTTGCACTCATGATGAGTCTGATGGTTCAATAACGCTTGTCTGTGTCCGTCTCGTGCTCGTGCCGCGTGTAACGCGATTGGGCGCAGCCCGCGCGGAGAAATCGTTCAACGATTTACCGCGGCCAGCCCGGTGGGTCAATTTAATTTCAGGGATGGCACTCTGGCCGAGAGGGCCGCCTTCCGCCTTGCCCGATTCAGGCTCGCTCCTATACTCCCGCGCCATGCTCGACATCAAACTGGTCCGGGAGAAGCCCGACTTTGTGCGCCAACGGCTGGGGACGCGCGGGGCAGGGGACGCGGCGCGCGTGGATGAGTTGCTCCGGCTCGATGAGCAGCGACGCAAGTGGCTGTCCGAGGTGGAGTCGCTCAAGGCGCAGCGCAATCGCGTCTCCAAGGAAATCGGCGTGCTGATGGGGCAGGTCGGCAAGCTGAAAGCGGCCGGTGACCCGCCGCCCACTGCTCCGGACGCGGTGAGGGCTGACTTAATTCTCAGGATTGTGGAGGCCAAGAAGTCCGAAACCCGCGCCATCGGCGAACGCATCGCCGAGCTGGACAAAAGGGCAGGGGAGGCGGAGACGGAACGCGACCAGTTGATATTGCGCGTGCCCAATCTGCCGCATGAATCGGTCGCGGTGGGCGCGAGCGCCGAGGACAATCTGGTGGCGCGCGTTCACGGCGAGAAGCCGGCGTTCGATTTCACACCGAAGACGCACCTGGAATTATGCGAGACCTTGAAGCTGGTGGATTTCGCCCGGGCGGCGAAACTTTCCGGCAGCGGGTTTCTGCTCTATACGAACTGGGGGGCGAAGCTGGAGCGGGCGCTGATCCAGTTTCTGCTGGAGCTGCACACGCGCGAACACGGTTACACGGAGGTTTCGCCGCCGTTCCTGGTCGGGCCGCATTGCCTGGAAGGCGTCGGGCAGTTTCCGAAATTCGTCGATCAGTATTACGCGGTGCGGGAGGGATTGGACGACGCGACGCTGGGCCGGCTGTACCTGATTCCCACGGCGGAGACGCCGGTGGCGAACATTCACCGCGAGGAGATTCTGAAGGAGAGCCAACTCCCGATCCGGTATTGCGCCTACACGCCGTGTTTCCGCGGCGAGGCGGGCGCGGCGGGCGTGGGCACGCGCGGCATGATCCGGGTGCATCAGTTCGACAAGGTGGAACTGATCAAGATCGTCCCGCCGGAGACGGGCTACGCCGAGCTGGAACAAATGGTGGCCCATGCGGAGCGGGTGCTGCAACTGCTCGGCTTGCACTATCGCGTGATGCTGCTCTGCACGGCCGACCTGGGGTTCGCCAGCGCCAAGACTTACGATCTCGAGGTCTGGGCGCCAGGGCAGGGGGGATATCTCGAGGTTTCGAGCTGCTCGAACTGCGAGGATTTTCAGGCGCGCCGGATGAACCTGCGCTTCAAAACGGGCGTGGGGGAGAACCGCTTTCCCCACATTCTGAACGGGAGCGGCACGGCGCTGGCGCGGCTGTTTGTGGCTTTGGTCGAGACGCATCAGCAAGCCGATGGGAGCGTGCGGGTGCCGGAGCCGCTGCAGCCTTACCTGAAGACGAATTGCATCTCCCCTTGATCCCGATGCGCTCGCGCTTGGCCCGCGCACAGACCACGGCTTCAACGGAATCCCACCCTGGTTGCGTCCACCAATGAGAATCCTGCTGGCCAGCAGCGAAGTTCACCCCCACTCCAAGACCGGCGGACTGGCGGACATGGTCGGGGCGCTGGCCAAGACGCTGGCCCAGGCCGGCCATGAAGTGGGACTGGTCACGCCGCTCTACGGCTGGATTCGGGAAAAGGCGCCGACCCTGGAGCGCCTGGATTGGCAGATGCAATTGCCGCTGGGAGGACGCCCAGTGTCCGGCGAGGTGTGGACCTTGCAACCACACGAGCGACTGACGATTTACTTCGTCGGGCACGCGGGGTTCTTCGAGCGCGGTTCGCTTTATCAGGAACGCGGCGTCGATTACCCGGACAACGCGGAGCGGTTCATTTTCTTCTCCAAGGCCGTCACCCACCTGGCGCGCTATCTTCCCTGGCGGCCGGAGATGGTCCACGCAAACGACTGGCAGACTGGGTTGGTGCCGCTGTTCGTCCGGCACCAGGCGGCACGGGAGGGATGGGTAAATCCACCCCGGACCTGCCTGACGATCCACAATGTCGCCTACCAAGGCGTGTTCGAGGCCGGGTGCTACGCGCTCACCAACCTGCCGCGGGATTATTTCCGGATTGATGGCCTGGAGTTCCACGGCCGGATGAACTGCTTGAAGGCGGGCATTGTCTTTGCGGATGCAATCATCACCGTCAGCCCGCGCTACGCCCGCGAAATCACGACGGAGGAATTCGGCTGCGGCCTGGACGGGGTGCTGCGCCAACGGCAGGAGGCGCTCACCGGCATTCTGAACGGCGTGGATTACGAGGAGTGGAACACTACGCATAATCCGTTCTTGAAGCATCCTTACTCCCTCGACGACCTGACCGGCAAGACGGCGGAAAAGCAGGATCTTCAGCGCGAGTTCGGGCTGCCGGTCAGTCCCAAGACGCCGCTGTTCGGGAGCATCACGCGACTGACCGAGCAGAAAGGGATGGAGATTCAACTCGCGGCCCTCGAGGAGATGCTGGCGGGCGGCGTGCAGTTCCTCCTGTTGGGCAGCGGCGCGACGCATCTGGAGGACGCCTATCGGAGGCTTGCGGCGCGTTTTCCCGCCAAGGTGGGCATCCGAATCGGCTTTGACCAGGCGCTGTCGCATCGGATCGAAGCCGGGTGCGACTTTTTTCTGATGCCCTCGCGCTTCGAGCCGTGCGGGTTAAATCAGATGTATAGCCAGCGTTACGGGACGATCCCGATCGTGCGCGCCACCGGTGGTCTGGACGACACGGTTGTGGATGCCACCGAGAATGCCCAACGCGCCACCGGCATCAAATTCACCGAGCATTCGGCCCGTGCGCTGGCCAAGGGGATTCGCAAGGCCTTGGCGCTCTACGCTTGTCCGGAGGCGATGCGCCACTACCAACGGAATGGAATGAGAGCAGATTTCTCCTGGGAGCGGACCCAAGATGCCTACGTGGCCGTTTATTCCCAATCCTGTAGCTGACGGATAAGTTGTCTCGAATGGTGTAAAACGATTTCCTCAAAGCGGGTCGAATCTACCTCCTCTAACCCGCAAACGCCGGCTCCCGTTCTCCGGCTTTCGGCAACCCGTCACGACGGGGAAATTCCGATTCAGAACCGCCGCGCACAAGCCCCGCAGACGCATTGCAGACCCGCGGCGTGGCCCTTGCAGACGGATCGCGGCGTCGCGGCGTGGCAGCTTTTGGTGGCTCGGTCGTGGGCACGAAGCAACACAAGCCAACTTTTATGAATATAACAAACATTGTGCGCCTAAAATGCAACGCGCCGGCGCGTGGGGCTTGACAAGGGTGCTGGGATTAACACTGAGTCGCTCGGCCTACCCGCCCCCCCCCCGCCAGGCCGGCGAGGGGCGGCCGGCCAGCCCCACGGCGGCCAGTTTTGGAACACCCTCGTGAACGAGGCCGCGCGCCTGACGACGGGAAAGGAGGTGGGAGGGACCGATTCGAAGAATATGCTGGCCCGAATTCCGGCGCACGGAGCTTCTTTCGCATCGCCTTGATGGGCCAATTTGCTATCTTGGCCGCATGAGTCACGAGGTTCGCGATCTTACGGCCGAGGTCGTCGCGCGGAGCCGCCGGGTGCCCGTGCTGGTCGATTTCTGAGCGCCTTGGTGCGGCCCCCGCAAGATGCTTTGGCGCCCGTGTGCGGGCGCGTGACCGGCGGGTCCGGCGGCCCACCTGCCGCCGGGCGGGCCCCTGCCGCTGGCAGCTCTCCTCAGCGAAAAATCCCCCTGCCGCACGACAACCGCCTTCGCTTCGACCCCAACCCGTGGGGTGTCGCCTGCGGAAGAAAACTTCCCCGGTCGGCGGCTCACACCGCGTGCCTCGGGCTGTAGGGATATTTGCTGACACGGTCGTAGGTACTTTTACCGATTCCCTTCGGAGCCGGCTCGTGAGACAGTGACGCCATTGTCTGGGCCGAGCAACCGGGAAACTGATGTGAAACCCCTGCGCATCTTGATCGCTGATGATCACGACGTCGTCCGCGAAGGCGTGCGGACCTTGCTGTCCCAGCAGAACGGATGGGAAATCTGCGGTGAGGCGGCCGGCGGCCGGGAGGCGGTGGAAAAGGCCCTGCGACTCAAGCCGGACGTGGTGGTGCTTGATTTCAGTCTGCCGGAGATGAACGGCTTGGATGTCACCCGGCGCATTCGCACCGCCCTGCCCCAGACCGAGGTGTTGATCCTCACAATGCATGAATCCGAGGCCCTGGCCGCGGAATTGTTGGCCGCCGGGGCGCGCGCGTTCGTGGTGAAAACCCAGACCCGACGCCAGATCATTCCCGCGTTGGAGGCGCTGGCCCGGCATCAGCCGTTTTTCACGCCCGCCGTCTCGGCCCTGGTGTTGGAGAAGTTTCTGTATCCCGCGCCGCGCGGGGTCCGCGAAGCCGCCGCGGGCGAACGGCTGACGGCCCGGGAACGCGAAATCGTCCAGAACATCGCCGAGGGCCGCACCTCCAAGGAAATCGCGTCCCTGCTGGGAGTCAGCGTCAAGACGGTGGACGCGCACCGCGCCAACATCCTGCGCAAACTGCGCGTCCACTCCGTGAGCCAATTGGTGCTCTACGCCATCCGCAACCATCTGATCCAGGCCTGACTTCCGAACGCCGCGCAACGCAGCGCCTCCCGTGGGGCTGGGCGGCGTCCGCCCGCGCCGTTCGCTCCACCGGCGGCGGTGTGCCGGTTCTTTGCCCGCCAAATCCATTGAGCCAGAGGGAACTGGGTTCCACGGGCGCTTCCGCCGCATCCTTGCGGCCCGGGGCACAGGCTTCGCCTGGAGTCCGAAGGGGGACGCCCGTTCGCTGGCTAGGTTTCTCTACCTAGAGTAATCCACCTATGCCGGCATAGGTAATTCATCTGATTTTCTTTTCCCCCGTTTCCGGGCATAATGGCGGCCTCAAACAGAGGTAAAGTCGTAACATGGGAAATCTGGCATGAGGGTAATTGACTTCAGGCACCCGGTTCGTCCCGCTCAGCGCGTCTTTGAGTCGCGGGTGCTTCCGGCTCTTCTCCCGTTGATCATCTGCGCGCTGCTGGCGGCCCCGCGGGCCGGCGCGGACACCAACGCCCCGGCACCGCCCCTGGGCGCTCCGGCGAACCTCTACACCTCCATGGCTTCGCTGGACGACACGCAAAAGCTGGGTATCGGCGACCACGTCAGCTATCGCGTCATCGAGGACAAGGAAGACCCCAAATCGCTGGTCATCACGGACTCGGGTGAACTGGAGGTTCCCTACCTGGGGCGCGTCAAGGCCGCCGACCGGACCTGCAAGCAGGTGGCGCGGGAAATCAAGGCCGGCCTGGAAAAGGAGTTGTATTATCAGGCCACCGTCATTCTGGCGGTGGACCAGCTCAACAAGAAGCGCGGCAGCGTTTACCTGGTGGGGCAGGTCCGCGCCACCGGCGCCCTCGACATTCCCAGCGACGAGGTGTTCACCCTCAGCAAAGCCATCCTCAAGGCCGGGGGGTTCAGCGATTTCGCCGACAAGAAGCACGTCAAGCTCACCCGCAAAGCCGGCCCCGGCGAGGGCGACAACAAGATCTTCATTGTGGACGTGGCGGAAATCTTCGAGAAGGGCCGGACCGACAAGGACCTCAAACTGGAGCCGGGCGACCTCATTTTTGTGCCGAGCCGGCTGATCAATTTCTGATGAACCGGAAATCCGAAGCCCCCCCGCCGAACCCGCCGGACGCCGGCTACGCCGCCGAGTTGCCCGAGTATCCCGGATACCCGGGGGCGGCGCCCGCCCCCAAGTGGCGGCGTTATCTCACCTTCGCGCGCCGGCTGTGGTGGGTGCCGGTGCTGACGGTGGCCGTCGCCGTCTGTGGCCGGGCGTTGTACCTCGCCCTGCAACCGGCGGCCTACACCTCCACCGCCAGCATGTGGGTCAGCGGCAAACTCCAGATTCCTGAAAGCAGCCTTTACAGCGAGGAGTTCCAGTTCTTCTTCGGCACCCAGATCGAGCTGCTGCAAAGCGACAAGATCCGGCAGCGCGCCCTGGCCCGCGTTCACAGTCTGCACCCGGACCTGCCCTCCACCCCCGTGGGCGTCAACATCAGCCAGTCACCCAAGAGCGCGGTCTTCCTGTTGCAGGCGACGGGGACGGACCCGGTGTACGCCCAAGCCTATCTCAACGCGTTGATCGACGAATACCTCGGTTACAAGAAGGAGGTCCGCGCGAACAGTTCGGATGACACGCTCACTTCTCTTTCCGAGCAGGTGCGCCAGCAGGAGAAGGAGTTGAAGGCCGAGCAGGAAAAGCTCAGCCAGTTCCAGCAGGCTAACAGCCTGGCGGTCCTGCAGGAGCAGGCCAACGCCGCCGCCGCCTACCTGACCAAGCTGAACGCCCAGCTTTCCGACCTCCAAATTCAGTACCAGGTCCTCGATTCCGCCACGCCCGACGCCCGGGGCGGGGGCGCGTCCGCGACCAACACCGCCCCGCTCACGGCCGATCCCCGGGGCCTCGGCGAGGGCGCCCTCGCCACGGTCGTTCCGCCTTCCGAGTTCACGTCCGCCCGGCAGCAGATCCAGCTCCTCAAAATCCAGCGCGAGGAGCTGAGCCGGTATCTGCGCCCCAAACACCCCAAGATCCAGAGCCTCGACGAGCAGATTCAACGCGGAGAAAAGGTGATCGACTTCTACCGCCAGCAGGGCCAGGACCAGATCGACACCGCCAAGCAGGCCCTGAAGGTGAAAATCCAGGGCGTCGAGGACTCCATCCAGGAATGGGAGCCCAAGCTCATGGAGCCGAACCGGCGCATTGAGGAATTCGAGCGGCTCAAGGCCAACGTCCAGCGCCTCCAGCCCCTTTACGACCGCCTCCTCAACCTGCTCCAGACCGTGGACGTCAACAAGAACCTGGACCAGGAGATCGTTTCCGTGATGGAACGCGCCACTCCGGCCCGGCTGGCCCGGACGGTCGCCCCCAAGGAATTGCTCCTCGCCGCGCTGGCCGGTCTGGCCGCCGGCCTGGGCCTGATCCTGCTGGTCGCGCGCTGGGACGACCGGCTGACGTCCATGAGCGAGGTGACCGAGCAGTTCGAGGAGGAGATCGTCGGCCAGGTGCCCGACGTTCCCCCGGCCCGCGGCAACGGCAAGCTGAAATTGGTGGAAGCGGACGATGCCCGCCACATGTTCGCCGAGTCCTACCGCAACATCCGCTCGTCGGTCCTGTTCATGGCGGCCAACGGCGGCGCCGCCCCCAAGGCCCTGCTCATCACCAGCGCCGTGCCCAGCGAAGGCAAAACCACCGTCGCCGCCAACCTCGCCCGGGCCATGGCCTTTGCCGGCGCGCGGGTGCTCCTGATCGACGCCGACCTGCGCCGCGGCAGCCTGCACAAATTGCTCGGCACCGGGCGCGATCCCGGCCTGAGCCAACTGCTCCGGCAACCCGGCGGCGCGGAGGCCTTCATCCTCCCCACCTCCCTGCCCAACCTGTCGTTCCTGCCCAGCGGCGAACTCATCAACACCTCCACCGAATTGTTCCTCAACGCCCGCTTTGACGACCTGCTCCGGCAAGTCCACCAGCAGTTCGACCAGATCATCATCGACAGTCCGCCGGTGTTCGCGGCGGACGACGCCCCCACCCTGGCGCCCAAGATGGACGGCGTGTTGTTCGTCCTGCGCAGTTCCTTCACCCGGGCGCGCCTGGCCCGGCAGGCGCTTGACCTGCTCTACCAACGCCAGGCCAAGGTGCTCGGCCTGATCTACAACCGGGCCAACGCCCGCTCCGGCTCCTATTACTACTACAAGTATGCCGATTATTACTCCGCCCAAAAGGATGCCCCCGGGGACTGAAGCCTGATTTCGACGGCCACCGCCTCCGGCATCCGAGCTGGACCGGAGGTTGGCCGAGACGATGCGTGGGCCGGAACTGATTGCCGGTCCGCGAGTCCAGCCAACGCTGGACGATGGGAAACCAAGCCGGCCGGCTGGGAACGCGGTTCCGCGCCCCCCAGCGTGTGCGAACTGACGGGGACGAAGTGTGCCTGCGCCCCGCCCCTGCCTTTCCGCGTTCCACCGCAATCCAGCCGATGACGCGACCGACCGGAAACCGAAGCCGCAGACGGACGCCGATGAACGCAGATTGGGGACCGGGATTCGCCGTGCCCTCCACCGGCTTGTCAGAAGGCTGCGCGCCCAGTAACCTATGGACATGCTGATCGAAGAGCGGGTCATCAACGTCGAGGCGGCGCTGGCCCGGTTCATGGAGCAAACCTCCATGATCCTGGCGGCCATCCATGAAGACATCGCCGAAATCCGGGCCAGCAATGCCCGCACCGACCGCCAGTTGCTGGAAATGCAACAGCAGGCGGAGAAGGATCGCCAGCGTGCGGACGCCGACCGCCAGCGTGCGGATGGCGACCGCCAGCGAGCGGATGGCGACCGCCAGCGAGCGGATGGCGACCGCCAGCAAGCGGAAAAAGACCGCAAGGATTTCAACAAGCGCCTGGCGGAGATCTCCGACAGCATGGGCACGCTGATCGAAGACATGGTCGCGCCCTGCGGTTTCCAACTGGCGCGGACGATCTTCGCCACCGAAGAAGCGCAGACCTGCGCCATCCGCCTCAAGCGCAAGCACCCCGCCCTCTCCGGCGAGATGATGGAACTGGACCTGCTCGCCCTCGGCCCCACCAAAGTCATGGTCGTCGAGGTCAAACGCCGCCTGGACGCGGGCCGCGCCTCCGAATACCGCCAGAAACTGGCGCGGTTGTTTGAGTTCTTTCCCGAACTGGCGGACAAGACCCTCTGCCCGGCGGTGGCGAGCGTTTATCTCGATCCGTCGGTGATTGCGTGCCTCAACCGCGAGCGCCTCCACGGCATCGCCATGGGCGACGAGGTCATGGAAGTGGTCAATCTCGGCCAGTTCTGAGGCCGTTCCGCCAGCGCGCCGGCGCGGGCCGCGTTTCCTCGCCTTGGGTGGCATTCCTGGAAAACGGAGAGCGCGTTTGCCGGCGTGATACGAACAATGTCACGGAATCGGTGGCCCGCGCGGACGTGATTTGAGCAAAGCAGGCCGGCGAGGTTTCCGGACCACGGGGATGCATTCTGGCTGTCGTGCTAACCGGAGGCAGTGTCAGGATGCGCCCAGTGCTGGCCGTGAGGATGGGGTGGCCTCTGACATCTGTTCTCTGAACTCCGATTTCTCCGGTCCGGGTTTCTTCTTGAACATTTCCAGAAAGTGAGCGAGAATCCTGCATTCAAATCAAACCGGCGTGCGGGTGGTCGCGCGCAGGATTTCTTTGTTACCAACCCACGCTTTGCCGGGCCGCCGGCCCGTGCAAAAAAAGGGAGCCGGATCGTGTGAGGATCCGGCTCTTGTCACGAACTGCGGCGGTTTATTTCACCGTCGTGGTCGCCGCGGTCGAGGCCGCGGGCGTTTGCGCCACCGGGAGGGTCTGGCCCTTGCGGGTCAGGCCGCTCCGTTTCAGGCTCTTGGGCACGAAGCCCATCGCGGCGTAGAGCGGACCATCTTCCCCCTCTTCCGCATCGCCTTTGACGGCATTGACTACCAGTTGCGTCAGCCCCAGGGTCGCCGCGTCCGATTGTTGCCGTTGAATCAGCGAATCGGTCGCCTGCGTCCGCAGGGTCGTCAACTGTTCGCGCGCCGCCAGCGAGGGTTGCACCTTCGCCTTGAACTGCTCAAGGGTCATGCCGCCGAACGACTTCGCCGGTCGAAGCGTCGTCCAAGCGTCAATCACCCTCAGCAGCCGCTGCGCTGCCCGTTTAGGATTGCGAGTTGGCATTCTGTTTCACCACCTTTCTATTTCACCGGAACTGTTCCGGGAAAACCTTGCCTTCACCCCACCCGTAATCGAATGGCAGTGGATCCAAAAACCACTCTTCACAAGCCATGTAACTACCATTAGTTGTGGCAACAAAGGAAAGATTACCCAACAGATTGTGGATGGCAAGTGGATTTCCTCAAAAAACGATTCGCAGAATATTCGCAATGCTCACAAAAAGTGCGCTGGCATGGCAATCCATGTTCATGCCTTCCGCAATCCCGGAGGGGCGGTGGCAGGCGGGCGGGGGGTATTCCCGCCAAGGGAATCAGGATGCTGCCGGAGTGCGGATCGCATCCGGCACCGGGGAATCCCCGCGCAACCTCGCGGCTCATTCCAACCCGCTCCCGGTTGACCGCCAGATGCGAATTGAAATTGGGCCGTTCATACCGGCTTCAGTCCCTTTCGGCATGAGGACGCGCCGAACGGCAGCCGGGGCGGCGGCGCTGACTGATCCAATTTCAATTCAATGACTTGCGCTAATAAGGATGGCCTGGTGCGAACGCGCACGCGCCGGGTGCCGGCCCGCACCGGCCCAGTGCCCGGAAGCACCGGTTGGGTGCGCCCCCGCACTGACCGTGGGCAACGAGGCACCGCTTGGGGGCGGCCCGCCTCACATCGAGTGCGCTCCCGCACGAGCTTGGCGCATCCGCGCACGGAACCGGTGCCGGCCCGCATCGTGCCGGGGGCAAGCCGCCCGCGAATATCCGTGTGCCAATCCTTGCCCTCCGTGTCCCCATTTCAACTTGCCCCATTTGCGGTGGGTGCCTGGCCATGGACTTGATTCTTGAACCGGGCTTGCCCCGTGAAATTGGCCAGACGGATAGGTTCTCAGAAGCGGCAAAGACGTGGCCATGGAACTGGGCCGCTGCGAAATCGTCGAGGACAACGGTTCTATTGGGGGTGAAATTCCGGGGTTGCAAGGCGTTCCGCACTTTAATGTGGTCTCGGCGGGCGGTGAAGCCATTTTCGCGATTGATGACCTGGCCGTCCTGGCAGGCGCACTGCCGGTGCGTTAAACTGAGAACATGACACACCCGCTGTATCATGTGGCTGGACCTCCGGTTTCAGGTTTCCAGTTTCCGGTCTCAGTTTTTCAGCTTTTCGATTTTGTGATTTCTGGTTTCTGCATTCGCAATATTTGCTTTGGATCTGGCGCTTTCAGCGTTTCAGCTTTCCGAATTTCAGCTTTTCCGCCATGAGCGCCGGGTTCCCTCCCGAACTGACCGGGCGCGAAAACATCTTCTGGAACGAAGAATGATATGCCTCTGCCGGATTTCGACATCCACGGCGATCTGCCTCCCGGCATCCAGCGCGCCTCCTGGACCGAGGTAATGGGGCGCTTCGGTGAGGGAGCAGGTCAGCGAGAGGCCTGCACGCGGCGTCTGAAATTAGGAAAGCAAAAGTGAAAACCACCTCGACAATGGGCCACCGCGGCGTAATTTGATGGGTATGAAAGCGATTTCTGAAGTGGCCAAAGATGCTCTGGAACTGCCGCCCGTTCAGCGGCTGACGCTGGCCCGCATCCTTTTGGATTTATCGGACGGAAGTCAGGATTTTTCTCCCGAGGTCGAAGCCGCGTGGGAAACGGAAATCTGCCGGCGCATGGAAGAAGTGAAAGCCGGACGTGCCCGTTCCAGCGGCGTTGACGAGGTGTTTGGCCGGCTCGACCGGCGATTCCCTGCATGAAGCTGGAAATCCTTCACGAAGCGGAGGCAGAACTAAACGAAGCCATCGCTTACTACGAGGAAATCGAATCGGGTTTGGGAATTCGGCTGAAGGAAGATGTTCGAGCGGTGATTTGCTGGATTGGTGATAACCCCGAATTGCCACGGCTCCGGCCCAAGGGATACCGAAGAGTCAATTTGAAGATTTTCCGCTATTACATCCCCTATTTTATCTGGAATCAAACGGTTTGGATTCTGGCCGTGGCGCATGCAATCCCGGCGGCCTGATTACTGGCTTGAACGGAAGCAAGGGAAAGGTTAACCCCGCCAGCGGCTTCTGGTATTTTAGGAAGATGGAGCGCACTTTCGCCGATGTGAACTAGCCGCGGAGCGGCGATGATGACGGAGGACGGAAGACAGAGGGCGGAGAACAGAAGCTAGAGGACAGAGATCAGAGGACGGGGGAAACGCTATGCAAATCAACTCGGCAAAAAAGTTGGAAGTATATCAAACCGCTGATCAACTTGCGATGAGGATTTTGGAGATCAGCAAGCGCTTCCCGCCAGAAGAACGTTGGGCGTTGACGGGTCAAATTCGGCGTTCGGCGCGTTCCGTTTGTATGAACCTTCGCGAGGCGTGGGCCAAGCGGAGATACGAAGCCCACTTTGTCAGCAAACTAACCGACTGCGATGGCGAAGCGAATGAAACCGATACCTCGCTTGATTTCGCTCGCGATTGTGGAGGGTTCGTTTCGACGACGGCTTGGAACGCTTGATTGATTTGGAGCCGGTGCTCTGGGGTGAACTCTACGGTCCGCTGCGTGACCCGGAACTGTTTCGCACCGCGCGTTTGGACCCCGAGTTGAGAACCTTAGAGCATTTCCATCAAACATGTAGCTTTACAGGGCGTGGGGGGGCAGGGCAGGATTGGGGTATGCGAGCCATTCCTGTGCCGGTGCGCCAGCGCATC
>JAJXZI010000322.1 GCA_021780115.1 bacterium
GCTCCAACTCGGCTTTGAGCGCCGGTTGAACCGTTAGTTTAAGATGCGCACGGGCCATGCCAGAATGATCTCATACCCCATTCGTAAAACAAGACATTGTGATGATTATAACGCAGAATTGGTATAACTCGCCGGCGCTGCGGGGCAGGTTGGTGAGCGTGAACCCGCGTTCTTGCAGCCGCGGCAGGAAGCGCACCAAGCTTTCGGGACCGTCGAGAAACGCGCCGGTCGGGCTGCCCCGCATGAGGTCGTCCTGACCCATGCCTTTGTTGTAATAGACAATGGCCACCCGCTTTTTGGCGTTGGGCTTGGCGCGCAGGTTCAGCCAGGCCGCCGCGCGGCGGGCGAACTTCTCGACGCCGCTGGGAAAAGGCTCGTGCAGCCGAAACCCCTGTAAATTGGCCTTCAGCCCGCCCACGACCACCGGCTCGATGGTGCCCCAGGATTCCTGCAGGGTCAGGAACAGGCCGACATCGCGATAGGAAAGCCCGCGCGGATCCTTCTGCCACTCGTCGAGGGTGGACCCCAGCATGGACACCGGGCGCAGATAGGGCACGTCCAGATCCTGGAGGAACCGAGGACTCTCCCACATGGCCCCATGCCGGTCCTCGATCAGCAGGTCCGGGCGCGCTTGCTTCAGGAGGCCAGCCACCTGGTCCTGCGTGTCACCGAAGATGACGACCGCGTTGATCCCGCGTTTCTCCAGTTCGTACAGCTCCGCATCCACGACTTGGGTGTCGTGCGTGACCCAGAAGGACTGCTGGATGAGGATGGCCGCCACCGGGCCGCCGGCCCGCCAGCGGTTCCGGCCCGCCTTGAAGTTGCGGCAGGCATCAAAGTTGGTGAAGGGATCCTCCTTTTCCGGATCATAAAATCCAAAATCCGGCACCAAGACCGGCGGCTCCACCGGGCCGGTTTGGCCGAGGTAGGTGATGGCGGTGTAACGGAGCAGCCGCTTGAGGTTGACGGCCCCGTTGGGCCGCCAGTACTTCGGCACGTTCGGGTCGGCGGTCAGCAACCCGGCCTTCTCCAGTTCGACGTGAGCCGGGCGCTTGTCCAGGGGGGTGATCTTCCGCCGGGGATTGGCCGCTGCCGTGGGCGCGAGGGCGTCCTTCATCGCCCGGGCTTCGGTCGAGCTGAGATTGAGGACGAAGATGACCTCGAAGCGCGACGCTTCGCCCGCCGTGGCGCGCAACCGCCCCACCAGCTCCTCCGGTGTGCAGATCGTGGCCGGCAAATCCAATTCGCGGGCGGCCTCGGCCACCATCGGCGCGGCGCGCTCCCAGACGCCGACGAAGGCGACCCGCGCGGCGTCCGGATCGCACCGCGCGGAACTCGCCACGGCTAGGATCAACGCCGCAAGGGCGGCCGGGGTGCTGGCGGGAATTCGCATGAACGCAAGTTCAGAACTTCAGCCGCCCACCCAGGATCACGTCCACGCCCGGCGCGACCCACTCCTGTTGGGCGTAGGCTTCGCGGTAGCTCTTGTTGAAGAGGTTATCCACCGACAAGGTCAGATCGAAGCTGCGTTTGTGGGCGTCCTGCCAAACCTTCACCCCGGCCCGCAGGTTGGTCAGAGCGTAACCGGGAATCGTGAAATCGCTCCGGAGCGGCGGGTTCAACGGGCCTTTCGCCGGGTTCGTGTTCGGCGATCCCAGGCCGGGATCGGTGGAAAAGCCGGCGTCCAGTTCATCGTCCGGCGCGTGGTGGCGCAAGGTGTCCACCAGCACCTCGACGATCTCCGCCCACCAGCGGCCCGAGGGGGCCTCGTACCGAACGCCCACGATGCCGTTGAGCGGTGGAATGATACTACTTTGAGTTTGCGAGTGCACTATTTGGGGAATGCGGGCAAACAAGGATCTGCCGAAGCGATACCACTTGAACCGGCCGGATTTGGCGCAGGCGGTGGCCGCCGAGTTGCGGACGTGCCAGGATGTCAAAAGCCAGCAGCGGCTGCTGGCCGCGCGTCGGGCGGCCGCGTTTGGTCTTGTGTTCCGCACGAGCCCTTCTAACCTCGCTCCCACGATGAGAGTGCCATTTCTGTTGTTGGTTGGGTTGCTGGTTTCGTCCGTCCGGGCCGCGGAAGTGCCGCCCGCCACCAACGAGGTTCCGTGGAGCGTCAACGCCACCAACGCCGAGGGCGCCACGGTGGCCCGCATCACGGTGGATACCTCCGAAGTCCCGGACCTCGCCGCCTGGGGCCGGCACGCCGGCGCGCTGTGCGCCGAATGGTATCCGAAGATCACGGCGCTGCTGGCGAGCGAGGGCTTCACGCCGCCCCACTCCGTGACGCTGCGCTTCCGCAGGGACATGCGCGGCGTCGCGGCGACCGGCGGGAACCGGATCAGCATCGCCGCGGATTACGTGCGGGACCACACCAACGACTGGGGCATGGTCATCCACGAACTCACGCATGTTGTGCAGTCGTATCCGGAGCCGGAGCCGGGCTGCGCCAAGCCGGGCTGGCTGGTGGAGGGTATTGCGGATTACATCCGTCTTGCGCACTTTGAGCCGCAAGCGCGCCGACCGCGCATCAATCCCGACCGCGCCAGTTACCGCGACGCTTACAAGACCACCGCCGGATTCCTGGAGTGGGCGGAGAAGACCCACGACCGGCACCTGGTCCAACAACTCAACCAACCGTTGCGGGAGGGGAAATTCAAGCTGGAGCTTTTCAAGGAGTACACCGGCAAGACGGTCGATGAACTCTGGCAGGAATTCGCCGACTCGCTCCGGGCGAAGACCCAGCCGGCAGGCGCGTAAGCGCGCCGGAAGCCGGGGCGCTATCTGGTCTGCCACCGCAGCACCGTCAACGAAAGCGCCGGGAAGCGATACGCCTGTCCGGAGCCGGTCCAACGGACACGGGACCACACCGGCGCGACGCGCTCCGGCTCATCGAAGCTGTTGGTCGCGTCCGGCTCGCCCGCGTGGTCCCGGTCGGTGAGCGTCCAGACGGAAACCGTCCTGGCGCCCCGGCCGAAGGCGGAGAGATCCAGCGGCCGGAGGATGTCGTCCAACGTGTCGTTGATGGCAAAAAGGGTGACTTCCCGGCCGTCGGCGGAAAGGGTGGCGCTCAGGTCCGGCCCAACGTTGGAAGGTATTCCCGATTCGATCTTCAACGGCCGGCTGCCGGCCAGCGTGGCGTAGAGTTGCTGGGCATAGTAGGTCGGCGTTTTGTAGAGCCGGTGGTTGTCGGTCTGGAGAATGCCGGAGCAAAAGCTGTTGATCAGGTTGGACCGGTTGGCGATTTCGACCAGGTCGCAGTGGCGGTGCAACAGGTTGTGATAGCGGGAACAGGCGAGCGCGTTGGCCAGCGTCCACAGCATGGCGCGGCGCGGCCCGGCGTCGCCGGCCGTTGTGTTCCATTCCGTGACGGCAATCTTGATCGCGCGGCCGGGGGCGTTCTCGCGGATCATTTGCTCCACGACCCCGAGGTTGTTTTCCATCCCCCCCAGATCATGGCTGTAGTGGTGCGGGCACACAAAATCGAGGTAGGCGCCGGCCTGCCGGAGCACGCCCGGGGTGGGGAAGGACGACAGCAACTGGATGCCGGGATCGACGGCCTTCATCGCGGCGCAAAAGGCCGGCAAACGCTCCTCGTATTGGCGGCCCGCGCGCTCGTTGCCCACCTGCCAATAGCGGACGCGGTACGGCTCCGGGTGTCCGTTGCGGGCGCGCCAGGCGCCCATCGGCGTGTCGCTCGCGCCGTTGAAGTATTCGACTTCATCGGCCGCGTCCGACGGAGCGCGCCGGGAGAAGCGCACGCAGATCAACGGCTCCGCATTCACGGCGCGGCAAAACTGGACGATTTCTTCCAGGCCGGGGCCGACCGGCTGGAGTCCTCCCCAGGCGCGGAATGGACGCCGGTGGTCCGGGTCGCCGATGGTGTCCCGCCACTCGAAGTCGCCCAGGTTCGGATCGTCGAGCGTGCTGCCGCCGAACCGGATGATGCCCGGGTGGAGTGCGCGGACGGCGTCCACCACGTCCCGCCGCCAACCGCCGCTGGTGTCGGCCGGCATCAGCGAAGCGTTGTCCAACCAGAGCGTTCCCGGGCCGCGGAACTCGATGGTCAGGGTGGCGTTCACGTCGCGGACGTTCGGCACGAGCCGGGCGGTGAACTTTCCCCAAGTCGCGCCCGACCGAAATTCGGCGCTGGCCAAAACGCGCCGTCCCTGATGCACCCGCACCCGCACCGGGCCGCGCAATCGCTCCGAACGGAACCAGCACTGGAACTGGCAGGGCACGCCGCGCTCCACAAAAATGCCGTCCTGGGAAAGCCCGACGGTGCATGGGGCGCCGTCCGCCACCGCGATTCGCTTGGAAACTTCGCCGCTGACTTTGGTGGCGTGATCGAGAGAGTAGTCCGCACGGTTCACCTCGCCGCTCGGATACCACGGTTTCTCCCGGAAATCGGTCTCCGGGAGGAACTGGAACTTGTATGCGCTCAGGCCCTCGAAGCTGCCATCGTAAAGCTTCTCCGCCCACATCCCCGGCACCAGATTGCAGAGGTATTCGATGAACTGCCCGTACTGGAACGGGGAAATTCGCGCCGGCAAGGCCGGCTCCGTGGTCACGCGAATCGGGCATCGGGAAAGGTCGGTTTCCTCCAGCTTGAGATCGTCGAACCACGCGGTGCCGGTGCCCTTGCCAAAGCCGGCGAAGAAAAGGCAGACGCGCACCCGGCCGTCCGGAGGCGCCTGAAAAAAGACGGGCACCGCCGTCCAATCGGTGTCGCCGCGGTGGTTGACCCCGGCGGCAATGAGGCCGCGGCCCGCCGGATTCTGGACCTGGAGGGTACCGAAGACCGTCGCGTCGCGCGGTTCCAGTTCCCGCGTTTTCACCCATCCGCTGAAGCAATACCAGCGGTTCGGCGTCAACGTCACTTCCTGCCCCAACGCGGTGTCAGTGGGCTTGGCGGCGGTGACGCAAAGCGAGTGGGCGCGTCCGTGCCGGACGGCATCATCGAGGCGGACTTGCGGCGACGCGCCATAGACAGTCAATTCCCAGTCCTGCAGCGCGACGCGTGCCCCGAAGTCCGCGTTCCGGAGGATGCCTGCGTCGGCCGCCGCAGCCCGGGCGCAGGCCAAGGCGCACAGGAGGCCGCCCGCGAGGCCGACAAAATGCGGCGGGAAGAAGCGATTCTCCGACGGGCGGCGCGGCGCCGGTGGCCGGGCAACACGAGACATCATGCGCGCCGAGATTGGCAGATTTCGCCGGGCTTTCAACTGCGACTCCCCGTCCGCCGGCGCGCCGGCCGGTCATTTCGCGGCGGGAGCCGCGCCGGCAAATTTCCAACTCGCCTGACTCGTGCGCGACAGGGGCACGTTCAGCATCCCGGCCCGGATCAACTCCACCGGAATCGCGTTGCAACTCAGCACCGCGTCGTTGAACTGCCGGTCGGTCATCTTTCCGGATTCGACCAGTTCCCGGCGCAACGCGCGGAGCTGCAGCCCGCCGATCATGTAGCCGCATTGGTAGAGCGGCCCGTAGGCGTCGCCAATGAACCGCCGCACGTCGCTGGTCGCGCCGCACCGTTCGTGGCCGACGCGCTCGACCAGGAAGTCCACCATCTGCGCCGGTGACATCTGGCCGAGGTGAAACTTGAGGCTGACAATGATCCGCGCGCAGCGGTGCATCCGCCAGAACAGCATTCCGATGCGGTCCTCCGGCGTCTTCCCGTAGCCCAGGTCCCACAGGCGCAATTCCCAGTAAAGCGCCCAGCCCTCGACCAGGAACGGCGTCGAGAACAGCGACCGGTAGGCGTGATGGCGCGCTGCGACGAAGCCCTGCAAATGATGGCCCGGAATGAGTTCGTGGGCGGTGACGATGCGGGTGAAATGGCGGTTGTTGCCGCGCATGGCCATGAGCTTGTCCTCGTACTTCATCGCTTCGCTGGCGTAGGCCACTTGCATGTTCTGGCCACCGTAGGCCGCGTACGGCAGCGTCTTCTGCGCCTCCGGCGAAAGCATCGTGACGCGCCAGGTTTCCTCGCACAGCAACGGCACGGTAACGAGGTCGTGGTCCGTCACAAATCGGATCGCTTCGCGGGCGTCCTGGGCCACGAGGTCGCCTTGCGCGCCGGGCGGCACGTAATCCGCCTTCACCTTGGCGAGGGCGGCCTTCCAGTCGTCGCCCAGGCCCATCTCGCGCGCGGCCTTTTTCATCTCCGCCTCGCACCAGGTGAATTCCCGCTCGCCGATGCCGATCAACTCCTCTGGCGTGTAGGCAATCATCTCGCCGGCCAGGTCCTTCGCCAGCGCCTCCGCGCCAATCGGCTCGCCCAGCAACGGATCGTCATCCTTGCCCTTGAGGCCGGCGATCTCCTCGCGCAGGAATTTGGCATAGTCTTCCAGCGCCTTGCCGGCGTCCTCGTACGGCTTTTTCAGCCACCAGGAAAATCCCGGATCAGAGCCGTCGTAAAAGGAAAACCAGGTCTTCAGCGTGCCGCGGATTTCATCCACCGCGGAGGCGGCTCGGCGAGCCAACAATGCCGAAACCCGCAACGGCTCCGCGTCCTGCGCCCTTTCGGGCAGGCCGGCGCCGGCGGGCTTCGCCGGGGCTGCGGGGCCGGCCGGGGCATCTTTGGCCGGTTCGGGCTTGCGGCCTTTCTCGATCCGCTCGCGCAGTTTCTTCACCTGGTCGGACACGGCGGCTACTTGGGCGGCGGCGGCGGCGGGATCCAGCGGGGCCATCCGCCAGCGGGCCAGTTCCAAATCCTGCAGCGGGCGGCGGAAGCTCAGGAGCGGATCCATTTCCGCCAGCCGCGCGCGGTCCCGCGTCCCGTGGTCCCGTTCGGCCGTGAGCTTGTTCCGCAGCAGGAGGTAGTCGATGCGGCCGCCCTGATCGAGTTGCTCGAAATCCGCGTCGGCAAGCCGCTGCTGCCAATCGCGGTACAGCTTCTCCAGCCGGTCAATCCGCGCTTCCGACCACGGCAAATCGTAAAACCGGCCGAGGCCGGCGCGGTCCGCCTCGTAGCGGCGGATGAAGTCCTCCAGTCCTGACCGTTCGTCCGCCGCCGTTTGGGCGACGGCTGGCCGGACGCCGAGACACAACACCGCCAGCGCCACCCCAGTTGTCACGAAATGAACACGCATGGTTTTCATCCTACGAGCGTCATCTGGTTGACCCGGAGATTAACCCGGCGCGCCCGGATGGAAAGGCGCAAGCACCGGGACCGAGCGCCCCGCCACCTCGGGTTGGGCGTGCAGGACCAGGCTGTAGGCGTCTGGGTTGTGCGTTTGGTCGCAGCCGAACGCCCGCTTCAAGAACGTGCCGATGTGGATGACTTGCGCCGCGAACCCCTGCGCGGCAAACAGCTCGCTCACCTGGTCCACGCTCAGCGTGTTCCAGTGGTAATCGCCCACGGGGCGAACGATGGGCGCGGGCATCTCGGCCATACTGAAAAACCCCAGACAGAGCGCGCGACGCGTCACCCGGCAGACTTCCCGGATCGCCGCCTCCAAGCCGCCGAGCGAGAGATGCTCGAACAGATCGTGCGCCACGAGATAGTCGAAGGACTTGTCCGCCGCCGCAACCGCGAAGACGTTGCCCAACTCGAAGCGGGCGCCGGGGAACAGCGCCCGCGCATTTTGCACGTTCGCCTCGCAGAGATCGAAGCCGGTGTAGGCAATCAGCCGGGCCAGGCCGCAGGCCGCGAAACCGCGGTAGTCGTTGGCCGAACCACACGCCGCTTCCAAGACCGATGGACGCGGATCGGGCGGCCTCTCCACGGCCAGCGCGCGCTGCCACAATCGCTGGAACACGTCCAGGTCGGGCTGACGAGCGCCGCTGGTTTTCCCTCCCTCCGGGTCGGCGCTCAGGAACGCTTCGAGGTAGTTCGGCACGGGCAGGCCGTTCACCGTGGCCGGCAGCGCGGCGAAGAGGCGGCCCACGAAACTGGGAATCGCGATGCCCTCCGCGTCGTCCGCGCCCCGCCGCAAACCGTGAAGCACGACCCGTCGATCCGCGGGGTCGGAGAGATCCTGCCGCAACAGCCAGTTCATTGCGGTCGCGAAGCGCAACTCGTGGTCCATCAACGCGCGGAAGCGCTCCCCGCCGATGGCGCCGATGAGGAAGTGCCGAGTGAGGAGGCTCGGGACATTGAGGCGCGGATCCTCGACCCCCGCCACCAGATAATCGCGCAACATGGCCGCGTCGTGCCGTCTCCAGGCGCGGCGGAGGTTCTCGGTTTCCTGTTTCAGCGCTTCGTCCATACGCGAAATATTTCCGGCCGCCGGCGGCGGGCCGGTCAGGCGTCCAGGCCGAGGGAGCGGCGTTTCTTGAGGAGGGTGGCGCGGTTCATTTTGAGGACGCGGGCGAGGATGGTCGGTTTCCGGTCGAAGTGCTGGAGCAAGTGCCGCAAGACGGTGGATTCCATTTCGGCGTAAAGCTGTTTGTAGGTGGCGCCGGACTGGACTTTCGCGGCGACCCAGTGTTGCAAGGCGCGCTCCAGGTCGTCGTCCGCCGTCACCGGCGCCCGGTCGGCGGGCTGGAACGTGCGCGGCAGGTGGTGGGGCAGGATGATCTGGCCGGGGCAAACGGTGACGGCGTGCTCGAGGACGTTGCGCAGTTCGCGGACGTTGCCGGGCCAGGCATACTGGGCGAGCAAGCGGGCGGTGTCGGGACTCAACGCGAGGTCCCGGTCCGGCGCGAGCCGGCCCAGGAAGAAGGCGCTCAAGGCCGGGAGGTCTTCCTTGCGCTGGGCGAGCGGCGGCAGCTCCACCTCCAGCACCTGCAGCCGGTAGTAGAGGTCTTCGCGGAACCGGCCGGCCTGGACTTCGTCGCGCAGGCGCCGGTGGGTGGCGGTAAGCAGGCGCAAGTCCACCCGCAGGTCCTCCCGGCCCCCCAGACGGTTGAACGTCTTCTCTTCGACGAAGCGCAGGAGCTTCGCCTGCACGGCGGACGGGATGTCGCCGATCTCGTCGAGGAAGAGCGTGCCGCCGGCGGCGCGTTCGAGATGGCCGGGGCGCATCACGGTGGCGCCGGTGAAGGCGTTTTTCTCGTGGCCGAAGAGTTCGCTTTCCAACAGCGCCTCCGGCAGCGCGCCGCAGAGCAACGTCACAAACGGCCCGCGCCGGCGGCGGCTGTTGGCGTGAATGGCGCGCGCCACGAGGGTCTTGCCCGTGCCGGTCGGCCCGGTGATGAGGGCCGGCGCGTCGGTGGCGGTGGCGTGGGCGATGGCCACGAAGACGCGCTGCATCGCCGGGGCGGCGCCACCGAGCAAAGCGCTGGTGTCCTCGGGCGCCGCGGGCGCCGGTCCTCCAGGCGCGGCGCGGCCGCGGAGGGTGTCCCCGGCGAGAATCTGGCCCAACGTCTGTTCGAGGCCCGGCAGGTCGAGCGGTTTCACCAAGTAGCCCGCCGCGCCGAGTTGGCGGGCGGCGACGGCGTTATCGAGGGTGCCGTGCGCGGTGATGATGAGCACCGGCGGGCGGGGCGTGGTCTGGTTGACGGTTTCCAGGACGCGCAAACCGCTCATGTCGGGCAGGCCGATGTCGAGCACCACCAAGGCGAATCGCCCGGCCGCCAATTCCTGCAGGCCGCGCCGGCCTGAGGCACACAGCCGGGCGACGGCGCCGAGGCGCTGGCAGACGGTGGCCAGCGCCCGGGCCAGGGCGACTTCGTCTTCGATGATCAGAACGCGCGGAGGGGTCATAATTCAATGCGCACGAGAGCGCCGCCGGCGGGCCGGTTGGCGACCGTGAGCCGGCCGCCGTGGGCGTGGATGATTTCCCGGGCCACGCTCAGGCCGATGCCCATGCCGCCTTCTTTTTCGGAATACAACATCTCGGCCCAGCGCGTGAGCGCCGTCGGAGAAAAACCGGGGCCGGTGTCGGCGAAGCTGAGGCTTCGGTCGCGGGCCGTGATGGTGAGCGTGCCGCCGGCGGGCATGGCCTGGATGGCGTTGAGGATGAGGTTGTGAAAGACCTGGCCCAGGCGCCGGGCGTCGCCGGGCAGGCGCTGGGCGCGGGCGGCGTCCACGACGATTTGGACCCGCGCGTGTTCCGCCGCCGGCGTGAGCCGCCGCACGGCTTGGTCCAGCAATTCAGCCAGCGCCAACTCCGTCATGCGCGGTGGTTCCGGGCGGGCCAGGAACATCCACTGGTTCACCAGACCCTCGATCGCGGTCGCTTCGTCCACAATCAACGCGGCGGCCTCGGGTTGGGCCTGTTCCAACAATTGGGCGTGGAGGCGGATGGCGGCCACGGGGTTTTGGATTTCGTGGGCCAGGGCGGTCGCCATCTGCCCGAGCAGGGCCAGCCGCTGGGCCTGGAGGTACGGGCGGACCACGGACCACGCGAGCGCAAACCACAGCGCCCAAAACGCCGCCAGCGCCATCAGGCTCACCGGCCGCAGCAGGGACGCCCGCAACGTCGGCCGTTCGCGGATCAAGGTCAGCTCCACACCGGGTTCGACGGGAACGGTGACCGTCTCGTGGCGGGCGTCCGGCGCGGCCACGCGCAGGAACCGGACTTCGACGCCGAGCATCTGGCTCAGGTAGCGGGCCAGTTGGTCGGTCGGAGCGAAATGGCCGGCGCGCAGAAAGTCGGCGTTGGCGGTGGCGAGCGCCGCGAATTCGCGGTACGACAAGCGCTGGAAAGCGGCGTTGAGCAGGAGAACCAGTCCGATCGTCCCGGCCGCGACGAACAGCAGGAACGAGACGGCCAGGCGAAACCAAAGGCGCTCTCGCATGGACAGCTTTTATACGCGGTGACGGCTCATGCGAACAAGAACTATCCCGCCGGGCCGTTGCGTTCGGAAGGCCAGCCGAAGACAACCATCTGCCTGGTGGGGACTTGCGCCGCGCGGGGCGGGTTGGCACGCGCCGTGTTATGGCGCGGCTGCGGATTGTGTCGCTGGAGTTGGGTTCGCCGCTCAGAGGAGGACTTGGCTTTCAGCGCCAAGGCTCAGCCTTGTTGAACCCAAAACCAAAGACGCAAATATGAAGGTAGTCGGAAGTTCTCCGTTTCAACGTGTGGCCCTCCGGTGCTTGCCGGCGCTTGGCTTCCTTGCGCTCGGCGCGCTGGCCGGCCGGGCACAGTCGTCCAACGCCCCGACGCAACTGCCGCCCGTGGTGGTCGAAGGCCAGCGCGAACCCCTGCAAGAGGAGGAGTTGGTCGGACCCTACGCGCAGCCGGAATGGACGCTCCAACGGCGTTTTTCCACGACGCGGATTTACCTGCAGCAGGGGCCCGGGGACATCGGCGCCGAGCAGTGGTGGCGGGGAGACTTCCTCCGCGATGGCACGGCCGAGCACCTGTTCTCGGAGGAAGTGGAGGTGGGCCTGCCGTTTCGGATGCAGTTGGATCTCTACGAGAACTGGATCGCGGACGGTTATGGCCACATGCGCCACCACGACGTCGCCACCGAGTTGCGCTGGGCGCCCGCCGACTGGGGCAAAATCCCGCTGAACCCGACGCTTTACGGCGAATGGAACTTCGTGGACCAGTCCCAGGGGCCGGACGTCTTCGAGCTTCGGTTGCTGCTGGGCGAGGACCTGGCGCCGCGCTGGCACTGGGGACTGAACGGCGGCTGGGAGCAGGGAACCGGAGGCACCCGCCACACGGAACTGGCCTGGGACCAGGGCATCAGTTACACGGTCCTCGATCAGCGTTTGGACGCCGGCGTGGAAATGGTGTTCCGGCATGAGACCGACGCCGGAAGCCGCAGCCAGCCTCAGATCAGCTTTTTGCTCGGTCCGAGCTTCCAGGTGCGGCCGTGGAAAAACTCCCACCTGGATCTGGTCCCGCTTTTCGGCGTCACCGGCGCCTCGCCCCGCGCCGAGGTCTATTTGATCTTCGGCTTCGATTTCTGGCCGGGCGAATCGGGTCGGCCCAGTCACTACGCACCCGTGCCGTTGCGGCCACAGTAGGTCCGTCGCCCCGGCTTTGTTGCGCCGCAAATCAAGGAGCAACCGTGAACTTCGCCTTCCGCCGACGCATGCTCGCGCTCTTGGTGGCCGTTCCCACCGCCTGGACGGAGGTTCCCGCCGAAGAGCAGCCGGCGCGGACCACTCCGCCGGAGGCCAGCAAGAAAAGCACGGCCACCGGTGATGAGGCGTCCGGCGTCCCGCTCAATCCAGACAAGTCCGCCCCGGAGACGGGACCCGCAGTGCTGCCGGAAGTCGTGGTCACCGCCACCCGCACGGCAGAGGCCGTCAACGATCTGCCGCAGAGCGTCACGGTCGTCACGGCGGAGGCCATTGAGCGCCGCCAGCCGCAGACGCCCAACGAAATGCTGCGGGAGGAGCCGGGCATCTGGTCGGTGCAAGTGCCGGTGCAAGGCTCGCCCATCATCCGCGGGCAGATCGGCAACCGCGTGCTCTACCTGTGGGATGGCATCCGCATCAACAACGGCGCGCTCTTCGCCGGTCCCAACGGCTTCTTCAACCAGTTCCCGGTCGGGGCCGTCGAACGGATGGAAGTGATCCGCGGTCCGGGATCGGTGCAGTACGGCAGCGACGCCATCGGCGGCGTCATCAATATCATCAGCAAACGCTCGGACTATTTCCCGACCCAACTGAGCTACGGCGGCGAGGCCTACGCGCGCTACGGAACGGTGGACGGAGAGTTGACGGACACGGCGGATTTCTGGCTGGCCCAGGACCGTTTCAACGTGATGGGCGGGTTGACCAGCCAGAGCGTGGGCGATTACCGGGGGCCGGGGGTGGGCGTGATCCCCAACACCGGCTTTGGCGCGCTGGGCGGCTACCTGAACCTGGCCTTCAAGCCGCTCGACAACCAAACGCTGCGGCTGTCGTGGATCCAGAATGACCGTGACGATGTGGAGACGTACGCGCAGTCGAAGTTGAACCCCAGCGGTGTCCCGCGGTTCTTCAGCCCGTATGAACAGCGCGGTCTGGCAAAGCTCGATTATGAGATGGACGACCTAGGGAGCCTGAGCAGCGAACTCAGGGCCTACACCTACCTGCAATACTACAATTCGTCCCGCGAACGCCTGGTCGAGACAACGCCTGCCTTGGTCAATACTCTAACCGACACCGCCCAGCACATCTTCGGCGGCGGGATCCAGAACACGACGCCATGGGCCAACGGGTGGGGCGATCCCCGGCTCATCTCCGGCCTGGATTACCGTGTCGAGGATCTCGGCTCCGCGCTGACCCAGTACCAGACGACGAAGTCCACCGGCGCCACGGTGGGCAGTGTGCCGGCGGGCAAAGTGCCCAACGGCACTTACGATGTGTTCGACCTTTTCACCATGCTGGAGGCCCATCCGCTGGAACGCTGGACCGTGTCCACCGGCGGCCGTTTCGAGCGGACGCACCTGCACGCGGACCCGAACGCCCTCGACGTGATCCCCAACGCGGGCTACACGCTCCAAGACTTGATGCTGGACAAGGTGTGGTACTCGGCGACTTGGAACGCCGGCTCCGTCTATAGCCTCACGCGCGAGTTAGACTGGGCGGCCGACATCGCCACCGGCTTCCGGGCGCCGACGTTTTCCGACACCCTCAGCACCGGGCCGCCGGTGTTCTCGAGCAAGATCGCCTCGCTGCCCAGCCCCAACGTGATGCCGGAACAATCCATCACCTACGAAGCAGGCCCCCGTTACCACACCGAGCGGTGGAATGCCTCGTTGACCGCGTATTGGACCGAGCTGACGGATGTGATCCGCCCGGTGACTTCCGGGACCGTGGTGATTCCCGGCCAGGGCACCTTCATCGCCCGGACGAGCAACAACGCCGGGCAAGGGTACGTGCGGGGGATCGAATTCGCCGCCTCCTACAAGCCACACCGGGACTGGACCCTGTTCGGCAACGCCACCTACACCGAGGGCCGGGACACGCAGTTCAATGAGTATTACCGCTTCATACCATTTTAAGCCTGTAATTGCACTATGGGGCTATGCACTACTTTCCCCCAACCCAATTCCTTGGGGCTGTGTTCCGCCAATGGGATCCTTGCAAAGGATCGGGCCAACGGCGACCGCCTGCCCGATCAGCCGATAGAACAACAGACCGCGAGCGCGGGAGGTGCGCCGGTT
>JAJXZI010000088.1 GCA_021780115.1 bacterium
TCTCAGTGATCGACTGGCATCATCCGGATTTCCCGGTGAAGAACACCGGCCTGCCGCACCCGCTGCAGAAGCATCCGGAAATCGCCGACCCCGACGCCGGGCGCGTGATGAGCCGCTACGTGGATTTCATGCACCGCCAGGTCAAGGAAATCACCACGCGCTACGGCCGGCTCGACGTGCTGTGGTGGGATTGGAGCAGCAAGGAAACCCAAGGCGAGTCCTGGCGGGCGGCGGAGTTGATCCAGAAAGTCCGCAAGGCCCAACCCCGCATCATCATGAACAACCGGCTCTATTTCTCGCCGAACGTCCAAGGCGACAACCTGGGGATTTTCGACGTCAGCAAAGGCGACTTCACAACACCCGAGCAGCACATCCCGGCCACCGGAATGCCCGGCGTGGATTGGGAGGCCTGCATGACCCTCAACGGCACCTGGGGTTACAGCGAGCACGATTTCAACTGGAAGTCGGCGGAAACCCTTATCCGCAACACCGTGGACATCGCCTCCAAGGGCGGCAATTATCTGATCAACGCCGGTCCGCTGGCCGACGGCACCATTCCGCAGGCCATCCAGGTCCGGTTCCGTGAACTCGGCGCGTGGATGCATCAATACGGCGACTCCATCCACGGCACGGCCGCCAACCCGCTGGTCGCCGTGCCGTGGGGTCGCATCACCGCCAAGCCTGACCGGCTCTACCTCCACGTTTTCGACTGGCCCAAGGACAACCGGATCACCGTGCCGTTGAAGCCGCCGACGGCGATGAAGGCGTGGATGATGGCCGATGGCCAACACCAACGGCTCAACTGCGAGGTGACGCCGGAGGGGGTGGCCGTCACGCTCCAGCCGGGCTTTGAAAACCCCTATGCCTCGGTGGCGGTGCTGGAAACCGGCGGGCCGGCGAAGAGCCCGGATCACTGAAATCGGGCGCGGTAGAAGCGCTGGGGGCCAGGCGTCGCAGGATCAAAGACCGACACCGGCGATCCATTTCCGGTGAGGTTCGTCAGGGTCTGCCACTGGACCGGCGGCGTGAGGGAGCCGGCGTATTCAACGACGTACGAGAAGCCGGTGGTCGTGCCGAAGTTGAAACTGTAGTGGCCGCCATTCAACGCGGGCTGCGAGATTTGCGGATCGTTGGCGGCCACCAGAGTGATGCTGCTGCCGGTGTTGCGCGGCACCAACACCAGCCCGTTGCCGGTGCGGTTGCCGGTCACGATGGCGAACGCCCCGCTGCTCGATCCGAACGTCACGACCGGAAAGGAATCGCCGAGCGCCGGCACGAAACCGTTGATGAAACTGACAGCCAGGGTGCCGCCCAGGGCCGCCGAGCCGTTGTTGATGACCGCCAGTTGGTCAAACTGGGTTCCCGCCGTGTGCCCGCCGATCTTGATAGCCAGGACGCCATTGGAATTCTGCGTGTAGTACTTTGGGAAACCGCCGTTGAGTTGTAGAACGCCGGGTGTGGCGCCGAAGCTGATCGTCGCGCCATTGACGACGGGGCCGCCGATCGTGCCGTATCCGCTCAAGATCCCGCCTTGGAGCAGCAGCGGCGTGGTCCAACCCGGGGTCAGCGTCGCACCCGACGCGACGACGGTGCTGCCGGCCGTCTGCGTCAAGCCGCGTCCGAAGGTCAGGTTCGCGCCCTGAGCCAGTACCGAGCCGCTGTTGGTGAAAGCCCAGTTCATGTTCGGCCAGAAACCCACGGGACCGACGACGGTTCCGGCGTTGTTCAGGACCGGCACCACCCCACTGCCGCTGTAATCAAACCCCATGTTGCTGACCTGGAGATTGAGGACGCCGCCGGGCAGGTTGTTGAACACCGCGCCCTTCCCACCGTTGAAACCGTAGGTGCAGTTCACGGTGCCGGCGTTGTTGATCGTCCGTTGATTCACGGTGACGCCGACTCCTCCGAGGGTGAGGGTGGCATTGGTGGCGATGTTCAATGCCCCGGTGCCCTGCATCACTCCGTCGCTCCAGGTGGACGCGCCAGTCAGGGTCAGAGCGCCTGGGCCATCCAGGGTGGCGCTTTCGTCACCCGCGAGCAGGAAGTTGCCGACGCGGACGTCCGTGTTCACCAGCAACGTGGGTGCGTTGCCGCCCAGCGCCACGGAGCCCGTACCGGTGAATGTCGCGCCGGCCGCCAGGATGTAAGGACTGTGCCAGAAGCGGAGTCTGGCCCCGGCGGCGACGTTGAACTGGCCTGAATTTGTGCCCCCCATCAACACGACCCGGCCGCTTTGCACGTCGAGCAGGCCCGTGTTGTTGAAGGTGACGCCGGGCGAGGAACTGTACCAGAAATAGGTGTCGTTCGTGCCGGCGGACTTGCGGAAGATCCCAGCGTTGTTGAACGTGCCGTCGTTCGTGCCGGCGCCGCCGGAAATGCTCGCGTCGTTCCGGGCGTCGAACAGCGCTCCGGCAAGATTGTTAAAGGTGGCGTTGTTGTACATGCCGAAGGCGTTGCCAAAAGAATTGTCACCGCTCCACGTCGTGGTGCCTCCGTTGTTGATGGTGGCGCCCCAAAGTGCCACGTCGCCATTCGTCGCGGTGTTCAGGTTGAGCTGCCCGGCGGGATCAATGGTCACGGTCGCCACCCGCACATTGCTGCCGCCGCTCAAATTCAGCGCGCTGGAATAACCGTTGCTGGCGACGACGTGTACGAGCCCCGGCCCGGCGAGATCTTCTTGGATGACCTCGAGCGTGCCGACATCAATTAAATGGGACGCCGGGTCCACCCCACCGATGGAGAGCACGCCGTTCACCGTGGTCGTGCTGCCCGTCAGCCGACTCAGGCCTGGCCCGCTGAAGAAGTAGGTCATGCCGGCCGGCACCGTCAGCGCGCCGCCCACTTCGATGGTGGCATTGGTGGCGGTGGTCTTGAACTTGCCCACGTTGTGGCTGTTGGTCCAAACGATGTTGTTTGGGAGGCCGGTATTTAGGTGCAGCGTGCCGGAGTCGCAGCGCACCACCCCATCGTTGTCGAAGATCGTCAAGTCGCCGGCGTTGCCGAACGTGACCACCCAGTTGGTGCCGGTGCCGCTCAGGACCGCGTTCGGCAAAAGGGTGAACCGGTTGGTGCCCCCGGAGAACGAAAGAATCGCCTGGTCGGTGAGAATGATCTGCCCGACGTTGTAGAGGTCCGAGTCCGTGAAATTCAACGACCCTTTCGAGATTTGGAGGGACGCCCCGGCATCCACGGTGATCGATGAGCCTGTCAGGTAATTGTCGCCGCTCGCCAGCCATTGGGACTGGATGTCCAGCGCCGAATCGGTGAAGGAGGTGCCGGCGCTGGTCTGCAAGGAGACATTGACGATGAAGTTGCCGCCGATGACGTTGTTTCTCCCGGTGACCAGCGTGGAGATGTAGATGTTGTTCCCCGCCGCGTGGACGCTGGACTTGAGCACGGCTGTGTCGCCGGGCACGGGCAGACGGTAGGCATTGATGTAGCCCTCCGGCACGGCGTAATACCAGTTGCCGGAACTGAACCAACTGGTGTTGTAGTGACCGTAAGCGTCGACGCTGGCCAGGAAGAACAGCGTGTCGGCCTGCGCGGGCGCCACGGCGAGCAGGAGCAGGAGCAGGACGACGCGGTGCATCCGCGAGGGGAAGGTAAAGGTAAGGCGCATATAGTTTCGGAGTTGACCCCGCCAGGGACTTGCTGGCGCAAGCATGGCGGATCGTTATGCCTGTCATCAAAGATTGTCAACTGTTTTTTTGAGGGCACACCCCGGCGTCTCGGGACACGGTGGCGCGGCAAGCGGTTCGGTCCGGCCGCTCCCGTTTGGCCGTCCCGTGCGCGGGGCGGAGCGGAGTTGGCTTCGGCGGGATTCGTGAAAACCGTAGCCGGGCGCGGCCGGTCTGGTTCCCAGCGCCGACTCCAGAAAGCAAAAGGGACGGCTTTCGCAAGCCGTCCCGAATTCATCGCGCCGCCGTGTGGGACGCGAGGCGCGTCTGACCGGATCGCCCCAACTATTTCTGCATCACCGTCCAATCAAGGCTCACCTTGATCTCGTCCCCAGTCGTAATCTGGGCCGGGCCGATGACGGGATTCGGGGGCTTGACCTCGAAGTCGCTCATCTTGAGTGGCGTGGAGCCGGCGACCTTGAGTTGCTTGTCTCCGACTTTCTCGATGGTCACCGGGATGGTGAGGGTTTTGGCCTTGCCATGCACCGTGAGCACGCCCACGGCGTCAAATTCGCACTTCCCGTTTTTGGGCGCGTCGCCCTTGGGCTTCAGTTCAGTGAGCTTGTACTCCATGCGCTTGAACTTGGGCTCCTCCATGTGCTCTTGATAGACCTCGTCCATGCGTTTGTTGTAGCTCTTGAGGGTGCGCACGGGAATGAAGGCCTCCAGTTTGGGCTTGGCGGCGTCCCCGCCTTTGAGCGCCGATTCGGGGAAACCGGCATCCACTTCCATAAAGCCACCGATCACGGGGCTTTCCATGGTCCAGTCATGCACGCTGGACGTGCCGTCGATTTTCACGTGTCCACCGCCGGGTTGCGCGTCGTAGCGGACGGTGCCTTGGGCGAGCGCGGATCCGGCCAGGGCCAGCGTAGCCGCGAAGCTCGCGATCAATCCCAATTGATGAGTTCTCATTTTCATATTCTCCTTTGCTCGTGGTGTCCGTTAAATCCCAAGGTTTCGCTCATGATCCGGCTGCGGGCTCCGGTTCGCCTTGCTGGCTGCGCTCACGGCCGGCTGTCATTTCAACGCGTTGGACGGGCACCGACTCAAGCCAATTCAAACCACTCCTTTTGGAAAAGGATCTTGTCGCCCCGGGTGATCGCCTCATTGGCCTTGATGGCGAGAACCGTGGCATCGTAGCCCTCCTTCCAGGTGGCTCCGGGCCGGAGCGTGATTTCGCCCAGCGTCTTCTTCATGGCGGCCAAGTCGCTGCCGCCGTAGGTGGACACGAAGTCCTCGACGGCGTTCGAAATCTCGGCGGCGTTGCCCACGAACGACTCCAGCGCGTAGCTGAGCGGGGTCTTCTGGTCGGCCACATCGTCCTCCGGTTTGGTCAGGATTGACTTTTGTTTGGAGGCGTCCGCGCGTAGCGAGATGCCGGTGTCCCGGTAGAACTGGTCCTTTTTGGCATAGACCTCCCAGCCCAGCAGCGGGGCGTCCACCTCCTTGAACATCCAGGCCTTGTTGTTGTCGCGGACCATCACGGCGGCGTCGCTGCCGTAGTAAACCTCGTACTCGGCCTCGAAGGAGTTGGCGAGGGTGGCGTCGTAGCCCAGGCGCACGCCGCCGGGAAACTCGAACACCGCCTGGACCGTGTCTGGCACATCGCGACCGTCGTTCCAGTTGATCAAGGAGCCGAAGCCCAGGACCGACTTGGGCGCTTTGTTCAAGAACCAGACGGCCTGGTCGATCTGGTGGATGCCGACTTCGCCCACCAGTCCCAGGGAAATGGCCTTGTCCAGGCGCCAGTTGAGCTGCTTTTCCTTCTCCGGGTTGGGCGAGGTAGTGCGCCAACTCTGTTTCTTGTTCCACTGGGCGCGGGCCAGGGCGAGGTTGCCGCACGCGCCGGAGCGGATGAAAGGCACCAGGAAATGCAGTTGCGGGTCGGAACGATTCTGCAAGCCGGGTTGAAAGACCTGCTTGACGGCGTCGCGGGCGGCGGTGGCGATGGCCCGCGCGTCCTCGACGGTGTTGGCCAGGGGCGCCTCGCAATAGACGTGCTTGCCGGCACTCAGCGCGGCCAGCGCGATGTCTTTGTGCAGGTGGGTGGGCGTGGCGATGATGACCGCCGTGATCTCTTTGTCGTCCAGGATCGTCTTGTAATCTTCCGTCTTCTTGGCGGACGGGGCGAGGTTGCCGGTGCGCCGGAGGTAAGCCGGGTAGGTGTCGCAAATGACGGCCAAATCCGCCTGCGGCAGGCGCAGCAGGGTGCTGACGATTTCCCGGCCCCACGCGCCCAGACCGATGACGGCGCACTTGACCTTCGGCCCGGCGGGTTTCTCTTCGGCGGCGCTGGCGGGCCGCTGCGCCACCAGCGGCACGCCGCCCAACAGGGTCATGATAGTGGCAAGTGAACCGCCGCGGAGGAAATCCCGCCGGTTGAACCCGCTCAGACTGGTCTCGTTCTGGCTCATAATCTTCGACTGCCGTCAGCCGCTAGGTTAGACGCGCCGCGCGCAACAAGGCATTCAATTTGCGCGACCGCGCGGGTTAAGGCAAGCCTTTGCCCGTCACGGCAACGGCCGCGGCTTGCTCTGGGGCGTGGCGTCGCCTTTCTCCAGACCGAGCGCCCACAGGAGGCCGCCGAGCAGGTGCTGCTGATACTGCTCGGCCCGCTCCGGCGGGTCCATGCGTTTGCCGTTCCGCTCGGTCCAATGCGGATCCCAGACGTCCTCCCGGTGGCCGAGCGACGTGTAGAACACGCGGCCTTGGCCGTAGCGTTTGCACCACGACACCGGGTAATCGCCCAGCTCCTTGGTGTTCGGGTGTTTGTCCATCGTCAGCAGGCCGTGGACGCTCGGGCGCGCGAAGTTCTTGAACTGGTAAATCTCGTCGAAGATTTTGAACTCTCCCGGCAGGGGTTTGCAGGCGGGAAACGTCGGATCCTGGTTGATGACATCGACCTCCACCTGCGGGCCGTGGGTTTTGAATTCCCCGCCGATCATTCGGATGTAGGGACCAGGCTGGTCGCCGGAGCTGTGAAAAGTGTCCGTGGCGGCGTGGATGCCGACGAAGCCCTTGCCGGACTCGATCCACTTCAGGAAGGCCGCCTCGTCGAGGCCCGGCAGCGTGCCGGTGGTGCAGTTAAAGACGACCGCGTCGTAATCTTTCAGCGCCTCGGGGCTCATCTTCTCGGCCAGCGCCTTCGCGTTGGCTTCGTGGACTTTCGTCATGTCCGGTTTGCCGGTGGCGGGGTCGCGGAACTGCGCGTCATTCGGGTTCACGTCCACCACGTCCACGGTGAACTTGCCGCTCTGCTGGCCGAGCGCGCCGAGGACCTGGTTGCCCAGCGGAATGCAGGAATGCCGGAAGCCCTCCGTCACGCTCACCACCAGCACGCGCTTGGGGGCGGCAACGGCCGGCATTGGGAAGACGGCGCCAGCGATGGCAGCGGCGATCAATGGGACGCCCAGCAGGAACGAATTGGTTTTCATAGATTCAACTGGTTGTCGGGTTCTGCTCTCACCTGGAGACCAGACAGACTCGCCAGAAGTGAAATTCATTTCCCGCCGGCGGTCAAGAAAAGAGAACTGCGGAAAAGAGATCCCGGAGGACCGCAAGGAATCGGCGGCGCCACCGCCCCGTCAGCCCGCCAGTTCGAGCTCCGCGAGGCGGGTGGCGGCGGCTTCCCACTCCGGCGTCAATCGCGCCAGCCGCTGCAGCGCGTCCTGCAACTCGCGGTTGACGGCCATCGCGCGGCCCGATTGGTCATAGGTCTCCGGTTTCTCCAAATCCGCCGTCAGCTCGGTTTGCCGCGCTTCGAGTTCGGCGATTTCGGTTTCCAGCCGGGCGACCAGTTGCTGCTGCGCCTTGCGCTCCGCGGAACGCGCCTGCCGCTGCTCGGCCTCCCGGCGCTTCTGCTCCTTTCGGGAGGGGGCAAGGACGCTTCCCGCCGCGTTCCCCGGTCTCGGTAGGTTGATCGCGCCGTTGGGCACGGAGGAGGCGGCGTTCGTGCCGATCCCTGCCGCGCCGCGCAAGGCGACGGTCTTGTCCAGGTAGTACTGGTAGTTGCCCGGATAGTGCGCCAACCGGCCGCCCTGGACATGGACGACGTGGTTCGCCAGCTCGCGAATGAAGTAGATGTCGTGGCTGATGAAAATGAGTGTGCCCGCGAACTGGCCGAGCGCGTAGAGCAGCGCATCCACGCTGGACAAATCGAGGTGCGTCGTCGGCTCGTCCATCAGCAAGAGGTTCGGCGGATCGAGCAGCAGTTTGACCAGCGCCAGCCGGCTCTTCTCGCCGCCGCTCAGCACGCTGACTTTCTTGAACACGTCGTCGCCGCGAAACAGGAACGAACCGAGCACGGTGCGGACGAAGGTTTCGGTGAGCCGCTGCGGCGTGTCGAAGGCTTCTTCCAGCACGGTGAACTCCGGGTGCAGCGTCTCGACGCGATACTGCGAGTAGTAACCGGCCTTGACGTTGTGGCCCAGCCGGCGCTCGCCGGCGCGCGGCGGGAGCACGCCGGCCAGCAGCTTGAGCAAGGTCGATTTGCCGGCGCCGTTCGGGCCGACCAGCACCACGCGCTGGCCGCGTTCGGCGTGGAACTCCAGACCGTCATACACGAGCTGCTCCCCATAGGCGAAGCGGACCCGATCCAGCGTGATGACTTTCAAGCCGCTCCGCTGGGGTTGGGGAAATGAAAACCCGATCTTGGCCTCCGCGGCCTGCGGCGCCTCGATTTTCTCCATCCGCTCGATTTGCTTGAGCTTGCTCTGCGCCTGCGCGGCCTTGGTGTTCTTAGCGCGGAAGCGGTCGGCGAACGCCTGGAGCCGGGCGATTTCGCGCTGCTGGTTTTTCCACGCGGCCAGGAGCTGCTCCTCGTTCGCGGCCCGCTGTTCGAGGTAGGCGTCGTAGTTGCCCCGGTAGCGGAAGAGGCGCGTTTGGCGAATCTCGACAACGGACGTGACGAGCTGGTTCAGGAAATCTCGGTCGTGCGAGATCATCAGGATCGCGCCGCGGTAATGGCGGAGATGGTCCTGGAACCAGAGCAGCGCTTCGAGATCGAGGTGGTTGGTCGGCTCGTCGAGCAACAGCAAATCCGGCTCCTGCACCAGCAGGCGGGCCAGGTGGGCGCGCATCACCCAGCCGCCGCTCAACTCGCGGATCGGCCGGTGGAAGTCCCGCTCGCGGAACGCCAGCCCGCGCAGAATCGGCCTCGCCTTGACCTCAAGCTGGTAGCCGCCGAGCGCCTCGAACCGCGCCTGCACCTCGTGGAAATCGGCCGAGTCGTGGTCGTGGCCCGCCTCGAACGCCTTGAGTCGCCGCGTCAGACGCACCATCTCCGACGAGACCGCGGTGGCGAGTTCCATCACGGATTCGTCACCGGCCGGCGCGCTTTCCTGCGGCAAGTGGCCGATGCCAAGCCCGCGCTGAAACTCGATCTTGCCGCTGTCCGGCGACTCCTGACCGAGGATCAGCGAAAAGAGCGTGGACTTCCCCGCGCCGTTGGGACCGACCAACCCGATGCGGTCCTCGCGGTTCACATTCAGCGACACGTCGGCGAACAAGGTCCGCCCACCGAACGCCTTGCCGATCTCCGAAAGCGCGAGCATGGGAACGCACAGTGTGGAGAATGCGAACCGGACCGGGCAAGCGTTGATGGGCGCGGTGATCGAAAGTCGGCAGGATCAGTTTCCGCCAGGCGACGCAGGTTCAGGCCGTCAATTGCGCCCGCAACGTGGCCCGGTACTCGGTCGGCGGCATGCCTACGTGGCGCTTGAACACGCTGTTGAAGCGCGGAATGGACCCGAACCCTGCGGCGAAGACGACCTCCGAGATGCGCAGCGACGGATCCACCAGCAGCGTCTTGGCTTTCTCCACCCGGACGCGCGCCACGTATTCGGTGAGCGTCATGCCGGTGGCCTTCTTGAACAGTTTGCAGAAATAGAAGCGGCTCACGTGGACGTGCCGCACCACTTGCTCCAGGCTGATCGCTTCCTCGACGTGCGCCTGGACAAACTCCTTGGCGCTGGCCACCACGCTCGGCTCCTCCTCCACGCTGGCGATCGCCTGCCGGCTGGCGTAGTCGGCCAGATACTGCGCGAAAACGTTCAGCAGTTGGAGAATGGCCTGGAAGCGTTCCGCCGTGACGACGGGCGTTTCAAAGTAGGCCTTGCGCGCCTTCTTCTCCCACTCGCTGTCCAGCCGGTCCGCGACCATCTTGGCCACCATCGCGAAGTCGCGCTCGGTCGGCTCGCGGCGGAACACCTGGCCGCTCATCAGCGTGGCCACGTGGCGTCCGGCGAGGACCACGGGCACCGCCACGTCCGTCAGGCCGGCGAAGCAGGCGACCTGCTGGGGAACGAGTCTTCGCGCCGCGCCCCGCTGGGCGCGCACCTGGATTTCCAGACACGCCGCGCAGCCTCCTGGCAGGCGCGCCACCAGGGCGCAGAACCCGTTTTCCGCCTCCCCGAAGCTCAGACGCCGCGTCGGCTCGTCCGGGGGGACCACCTTGAGCGACACCCCCGTCGCCTTCCGGAACGCGTCCTCATAAAACCGGACGACGGGCAGACGCGCCAGATCGTCGTACGTCAGTTGCTTCACGCCCTGAACCATAATCAGCTCCCCGACGCACGACAAGCCGGCACCGCGCATCGGAGGCCACGACCCGGCCAGTTTGGACTTTGAACCCGGGGTGCCGGACCTAGACTGCCTCCCGTGACAGTCCTCGAGGTCATCAAGAAAAGCACCGAGTTCCTCGCCGGCAAGGGCGTCGAGTCGCCGCGGTTGCAGGCGGAACTGCTCCTCGCCCAGGTGCTGGGCGTGCCCCGCATGAACCTGTACCTCCAGTTCGAGCGCGTCCTCGCCGTGGAGGAGACCGACGCTCTGCGCGAACTGGTGCGCCGCCGTGGCCGGCGCGAACCGCTCCAGCACATCGTCGGCTCGACCTCGTTCTGCGGTCTGGAATTGGCGGTGAATCGGCACGTGCTCGTGCCGCGCCCGGAAACCGAGTTGCTCGCCGAACTGGGCTGGCAGTTCCTCGCCGCCCTCAATTCTGAACACGCCACCGCGCTGGACCTCGGCACCGGCAGCGGTTGCCTCGCCGTCGCCCTGGCGGTCCACTGTCCCGCCGCGCGGGTCTGGGCCTCGGACGTCTCGGCAGACGCGCTGGCCGTGGCGCGGACCAACGCGGCCCGGCAGAACGTGACCGACCGGATCCATTTCGGCCAAGGCGACGGTTTCCGCGCCCTGCCGCCGGGGACTCGCTTTGACCTGATCGCCAGCAATCCGCCCTACGTCCCCACGGCGGAGATCGCCGCGCTCGAGCCGGAGGTGCGTGATTACGACCCGCGACCGGCGCTGGACGGCGGCGGGGACGGGTTGGACTTCCACCGGCGGATCGCGGCGGAGGCGGCGGCGTTTCTGAAGCCGGGCGGGCGGTTGATGTTGGAGTTCGGCGACGGCCAGTCCGACGCGCTTCGCGCAATCCTCGAAATCCAGAAGTGGATTGTCGAGGCGGTTCGGGCCGATTACAGTCAGCGCCCGCGAATCCTGGTGGCGCGGGCGGGCTGAATTGGGCGGGCGCGTCTTCCGGCGGCGGCCGGGCCGGCAAACAGAAGAATTTTCATGGATAGCTTGTTGATCAAAGGCGGCGTGCCGCTGCACGGCGAGGTCGCCGTCAGCGGCAGCAAGAACGCCGTGTTGCCGATCCTGGCGGCCACGCTGCTCACCGCCGAGCCGTGCCGCATCCGGCGCGTGCCGCATCTGAGTGATGTACGGTTCATGGGGCGCATCCTCGAATCGCTCGGCGCCAAGGTGTCCGCCGACGGCGACGGGTTGCGGGTGCAGGCGAAGAAGATCCAGGGCGTGGGCAATTACAGCTTGATCCGCAAGATGCGGGGATCAGTCTGCATCCTGGGGCCGTTGTTGGGGCGGTTGCGCGAAGCGACGGTGGCGCTGCCCGGCGGTTGCGTGATCGGCGCGCGGCCGATCAACCTGCACTTAAAAGGTTTTGCCGCGCTCGGCGCGAAAGTCACCATCGAAGGCGGCTACGTCCACACCGCGGCCCGCCGGCTGCGCGGGGCGGAGTTGTTTCTGGGCGGCCGGGCCGGCTCCACGGTGCTGGGCACGGCCAACGTGATGATGGCGGCGGCGCTGGCCGAAGGCGTGACGATCATCGAAAGCGCCGCGTGCGAGCCGGAGATCGTCGATCTGGCCCATTTCCTGAGCGCGATGGGCGCCCAGATCACCGGTGCCGGAAGCCCGATCCTCACGATCACCGGCGTCCCGGAATTGCACGGCGCCGAGCACGAGGTCATCCCCGACCGCATCGAGGCCGCCACCTACGCCATCGCCGCCGCCGCCACCGGGGGCGAGGTGACGATTACCGGCGCGCGGGCCGACCATCTGCATGCCGTTCTGGACAAGCTGGGCGAGGCTGGCGTGCAAGTGCGTCGGCAGGGCACGGCGTTGCGCGTCCGGCGCGGCGCGCGGCTGCGGCCGGTGGACGTGACGACGCTGCCCTACGCCGGGTTTCCCACCGACGTGCAGGCGCAAATGATGGCGTTGATGACGCTGGCGCCGGGCATCAGCATCCTCACCGAGCGGATTTTTGAATCCCGGTTCATGCACGTGAGCGAGTTGGCGCGGCTGGGAGCGGACATTGAGATCGAAGGCCCGAGCGCCATCGTCAAGGGGGGCCGGCCGCTGAGCGGCGCGGAGGTGATGGCGAGCGATTTGCGCGCCTCGGCGGCGCTGGTGGTGGCGGGTCTGGCGGCCCGCGGCACCACCCGGGTCAGCCGCGTCTATCATATTGACCGAGGTTACGAAAATCTGGATGGTAAATTGCGCAAGCTGGGCGCCCGGATCCAGCGCGTGAGCGAGTCATGACCAAACTCATCAGCATCCTCATCATCGTCCTGGTGGTGTTTGTGGGGTACCGCCTGTACCTGTATTGGGAGAAAGTGGACACGGAGCGCGACTTGCAGGAGCAGCGCGCCAGCCACCCCGTGGATCCGCGCCAGTTGCCCGGCATGCCCTGGCAGCTCGAGGACTCGCTGGCCAAGGCCGAACAGAGCGGCCAGCGCGCGATGACCGAGTGGCTCACCGCCTACGGCAACCAGCTCCAGGATCCCCGCCTGGCGTGGATTCAACTCGATTACTGCCGGCTGCTGATCCTGGACAATCCGGGCGAGGCGAAGCGGATCTTCAACGCGGTGAAGGAACGCACGCCGACCAACTCCCCGGTTTACCCGCGCATCAAACAGGTGGAGCAGACGTTTGAGTGAGGTGGGTCGGACCGCCGGGTTCGGTCCACCGCGTGGGCCGCGACGGGGATTCAGCTTCCCGTCGCTCGCAGGTTGGCCGAACCGAATGTTCACCCGGGATCGTGCCGCGAGAAGCGCCCCCAATACACTGTCCCGCGGGAAAAACATTATCGCCCACTCCAGCATCGGCACGGCGCCCCCTTCGTGCGCCCGCTCCGGAACGGCTTCCGCCGCGAGGAAATCGCCGCCCGCCCACTGGGCCTGGCCCCGCGCCGCTTCCACCCACTCTACCGTGACTCCGTGCGCGCTTGGTCCCGCCGCCAGCAAGCCCCCTGGACTCCCGGCCTCTCCGGGCCCCCCCAAGGGCTGATCCCCGCCCAGCCGCTCGTGCGCCCCAAGGCCCCCGGCAAACGCTGGCAACTGGACGCCGGGCGCCGCCCCCGTGGTTTCCCGGCTCCCCGGCGCCCGCCTCTACGAACGCGAACCGCTCCGGGCCGATTTCGGCTTCCTGCCCGCCGCCTTCGCCGCACACGGCCGCCCGCTCTGCCGCCAGGTCGATGACCACCGCCTCTGCTTGCCCCACGGGGGCGGACGCGCTCCCCCAGCTCGCCTGGGCCTTGATGTTCTACAACCGCGCGCGCGCCTCCGCCCCCACGCCCCCGGCCAAGGGCCAGGCCGAACGCGACCCCCGTTCTGGCCAAATCGCCTGCCCGCGCTCTGCCCCGCCGCAGGCAGCGCCGACTGCGCGCCCGTACACGCGCTCCTTGATCCCGTGCGCCGTCACCCCAACGCCCCTGAAAACACCGCGAATGGGGGGAGGGTGACGCCCCAGGCCGCCTGGAAACCCGCAAAAAGGAAGGCCGCACCGTGCTCCGCCCCAAACCCAAGTGCCCGGGGTGGCCCCATGGCGGGAGCGTGCGCCCCCCGCCTCAAGGTCGCCCACGACGGCACCGTGCCGGTCGGTTCACCCCGCTGCGCCCGCACTGTTTCCCCCGGCCCACCCGTCATCCGCGGCCAACATCCCGACGGACATTTCACCGTCCGGCTCCACCCGCCCAAGCCCACCCCACAACCCGTCC
>JAJXZI010000217.1 GCA_021780115.1 bacterium
TGCAACCTGGCGGAATGATCCTCGTGGGCGGGCAATTCGCAACGCTGGGTGGGCAAAGCAGCACAAACCTTGGTCGGCTCAATCCGGACGGAAGCCTCGATGCCTCCTTCCAGCCGGGAACGGGCACGTCGTACCCGGATACCGTGTATAGCTTAGGCGTGCAAGCGGACGGGAAGATTCTGGTGGGGGGGTGGTTCACACGCTTGGGCGGGCAGAGCCGAACCAACCTGGGTCGGCTGAGTGCGGACGGAAGCATTGATTCCTCCTTCAATCCGGGGGCCGGCACCGGTTCGCCATCTGGAAACCAAGGCGTCGTGTTCTGCTTAGCAGTTCAAGCGGATGGAAAGATTCTCGTGGGCGGCACCTTCGGTACGTTAGGCGGGCAGGCCCGCTCCAGCATCGGCCGGCTCAACCCCGATGGCAGTCTCGACACCTCCTTCCATCCCGGGGCCAACGGCCCCGTCTATTCGCTGACCGTGCAGGCCGATCAAAAGATACTGGTGGGGGGGTACTTCTTCACGCTGGGTGGAATGACCCGCAACTACATTGGGCGACTCAATTCGGACGGCAGCCTCGACCTCTCCTTCAATCCGGGAGCCGATGACGTTGTGAATTCCCTAGCCGTCCAGGCGGACGGAAAAATTCTAGTGGCGGGTCGGTTCACTAAGCTGGGCGGGCAAAACCGCAACTACATTGCCCGGCTCAACGCCGACGGCAGCGTCGATCCCTCCTTCAATCCGGGGACCGATGGCGCCGTCTGGTCTCTCGCCGTGCAGGCAGACGGGAAGGTTCTGGCGGGGGGTGCCTTCACGACCCTGGGCGGCCAGAGCCGTTCTCGCATTGGCCGGCTCAACAACACCGGCCCGGCGACGCAGAGTCTGACCTTCGACACCGCCACCATCACCTGGCTGCGTGGCGGCACAGCGCCCGAAGTCTGGCGCACCACCTTCGACTCCTCCACCAACGGAGTGGACTGGACGGCGCTCGGTGCCGGCGTCCGCATTGCGGGCGGCTGGCAGTTGAGCGGCCTGACCCTGCCCAATGCCGGCACGATCCGTGCCCGCGGCTTCGTGACGGGCGGCCAATACAACGGCTCCAGTTGGTATGTCGAGACGCAGACCCAGATTCCCCCCAAGCTGACCGTGGTGGGCCTTGGGCCGGGCGGCTTCCGCTTCGCCTTCCCGAGCGTGGGGGGCGTCAGCTATGTGACGGAATTCTGCGGCGACCTCGCCGCCAGCGCGTGGACGATCCTGGAGCAGCGCACCGGCCGCGGCGGACTGGAGACGGTGGAAGACCCCTCGCCCGGGCCGAGTCGGCGCTTCTACCGCGTGGTCACGCCTTAACAGTCCGAGGCTGGTCCGGCGGACGCCGGCCGAGGCGGATTCTGCTATGCCGATCCGGTTCTTTGCGAACAGGGACCGCTGCGGCTCACAAAGTCGCTCTCCGGGGCGCGGGTTTCCGACCCTTAACACGTAAATAACAGCCAACCGATAGGCATAGCTTCTACCGCGATCCCATGCCGGCGCGGATCTTCGCGCCAAGGAGGAGAAACAGGACCAAGCCGAGGACGGTCAGCCCCAGGAAGACGTAGCCGGTGATCAATCCCGCCAGCGCCAGGCCCCGGCCGCCGAGGCCGGCCGTCTTCGCGATCCTCGCCCGCGCGAGGTGCCCGCAGATGATCCCCGGCACAAACCCCAGCGGCCCAATGAGGAGGCTGGCCATCGACAATGCCAGCGAGGCAATCGCCAGCCCCCTGGTCCGGGGCGGCGGTGGCGCCCACGATGGAAACGGTGGGGGGGCAACCGGATCTATCGCCAGCCCGCTGGTCCGGGGAGGCTGCGGCGCCGGGCGCGGCCCGGCGGGCGGCGGCAGCGGCACGGTGGCGGGGGCGGCGGGGGCGGGCGCCGGCGGCGGCACCCACCGGTCTCCTTCCACCCGCAGACTGGTGGTGACCTTTGGATTGGAGACGATGAACACCCGCTGGCAGTTCGGACACGTCATCTCCGTTCCCACGTAGCCCACGTCGCCCTGCAGGTGCTGGCCACACGTCGGACAGGAGAATTTGAAATCGGTCATGACCTTGGCCGGCAACATCTCACGGGCCGCCCCGGGCGACAACGGCAAACTGAGTAGCCCGGTGGCGCCAATCGAAGCGGTAAAGTGCTTGGAGGAGGAGCGCGCGTGCGATTACTGTCTGCGCATGACTTGGCCCACACTGCTGTTCGTAGATGGCGATTTTCGCGCTGCAACGAGCGGGCGCCACACGACGCTTATCAACCCGGCGACCGAAGAGGCGTTCGCGGAAATCGCGGTCGCGGACATCGCGGACCTCCACGCGGCCATCGAGTCCGCGCACCAGGCCTGGGAGAGCGGTTGGCGCGATCTGGCGCCGGGCAAGCGCGAGGCCATCCTTCACGCGGTCGCGCACAAACTCCGCGAACACCAGGAGGAGATCGCGCAACTCGAAACACTCCACATCGGCAAGCCAGTCAGCGACGCCCGCGATGAGGCCGGCCTGGGCGCGCGGTGCTTCGAGTACTACGCCGGCGCGGTGACGAAGTTCTGTGGGCAGACGATTCCGGTGGCGCGCGGCGGATTCGATTTCACGCTGCGCCAGCCAATGGGCGTGGTGGCCTGCATCGTGCCGTGGAATTTTCCCTTTCCCATCGCGTGCTGGAAGGCCGCTCCGGCGCTGGCGGCGGGCAACTGTGTAGTGCTCAAGCCGGCGTCGCTCTCGCCGCTGACGGCGCTGAAGCTCGGCGAACTCGCCCACGCGGCCGGTCTGCCGCCGGGCGTGCTGCAGGTGCTGCCGGGGCCGGGCGCGGCGCTGGGCGACGCGCTCGTGACGCACCCGCTCATTCGGAAGATCTCCCTGACCGGCTCCACGGAGGTGGGGCGGCGGATCATGGAACTGGCCGCGCGCGACTTGAAACGCATCTCGCTCGAACTGGGCGGCAAGTCGCCGAACATCGTCTTCGCGGACGCCGACTGGCCGCGCGCCGCGGAGACTTCGCCGATGAGTGTATTCGCCAACACCGGCCAGGATTGCTGTGCCCGCAGCCGCGTCTTTGTCGAACGGTCCATTTACGAACCGTTCGTCGAGAAGTTCGTTGCCGCCACGAGGAAGCTGGTGGTGGGCGATCCGACCCAGCCGGAGACGCAACTCGGTCCGCTCGTCTCGGCCGGTCAGCGCGCGACGGTCGAGGAGTTTCTCGCCGATGCCCGCCGCCGCGGCAGCCAGTTCGCCTGTGGCGGCGGACGCCCGCACCCGAAGGGCTACTACCTTGAACCGACCGTCCTGCTCGACGTGGGCAAGGAGGACCGTTGCTGGCGCGACGAAATCTTCGGCCCGGTCGTCGCGATCACGCCATTCGACGACGAGGCGCGGATGATCCGCGAGGTCAACGCCTCGCCCTACGGCCTGAGCGGTTCGCTGTGGACGAACGACCTGCGCCGCGCCCTCCGCGTGGCCAAGGCCGTCGAGAGCGGCGTGCTCAGCGTCAACTCCCACAGCAGCGTCCACGTCGAGGCGCCCTTCGGCGGCTTCAAGCAGAGCGGCATCGGCCGCGACCTTGGTCTGGCGGCGCTGGAAGGATACACGGAGTTAAAGAACGTTTACGTGGCTGAATGACGCGCATGAAGCTGCAAGCACTCAGATCCGCGGTTCGCTCCGGCGCCCTCGACACCGTCCTCGTCGCCCTCCCCGATCCGTTTGGCCGGCTGGTCGGCAAACGCTTTCGTGCCGACTACTTTCTCGACTCGGTCGCGGAGCACGGCACGCATGGTTGCAATTACCTCCTGACCGTCAACCTGGAGATGGACCCGCTCGACGGCTTCAAGGTCGCCAATTGGGACGCCGGCTTCGGTGACTTCGCGCTGCGGCCCGACCTCGACACGCTCCGCGTCCTGCCGTGGCAACCGGGCGCGGCGCTGGTCCTCTGCGACCACGTGAAGCACGACGGCACGCTCGTCGCCGAGTCGCCCCGGTCGGTGTTGCGCCGGCAACTGGAACGGCTCGCGCCGCAGCGTTGGACCTGCTACTGCGCCAGCGAACTGGAGTTCTACCTGTTCAACCAGACCTACCACTCGGCTTTCGCCAGCGGCTACCGCGATCTCCAGCCTTCGAGCGATTACCGCATCGATTACCATCTCATGCAGCCGACGCGCGATGAGCCGCTCATGCGCGCCATCCGCAACGGCATGGTCGCCGCGGGCGTGCCGATCGAGAGCAGCAAAGGCGAGTGGAGCCGCGGCCAGCACGAGATCAATTTCACCTATGCCGAGCCGCTGGAAATGGCCGACCGGCACGTGCTCTTCAAGCAAGGCGTGAAGGAAATCGCCGACCAACAGGGCAAGTCGGTGTCGTTCATGCCGAAGTACGCGCCCAGCGAAGCCGGCAACTCCTGCCACATCCACATCAGCCTGTGGGGGGGAGGCCGGAACCTGTTCTGGGAGCAACGCGGCACGCGGCACGCGGCGCGCGGGACCGGAGAAAAGTCCGCCCTCCGCCCTCGGCCCTCCGCCCTCGGCTCGCCACTCTTCCGCCAATTCCTCGGCGGTCTGCTGAAGTATTCGCCGGAGCTGTGCCTCTTCTTCGCCCCGACGATCAACAGTTACAAACGCTACCAGCCGGGCAGTTGGGCACCGACGCGCCTGGCATGGGCCGCGGACAACCGCACGGTGGGCTACCGGGTCGTGGGCGAGGGCGGCGCGTTCCGCATCGAAAACCGGATGCCGGGCGCGGACGCAAATCCCTATCTCGCCTTCGCCGCCATGCTCGCCGCCGGCTTGGCCGGCGTCACGGAGGACCTCGACTGCGGCGAGGAATACCTCGGCAACGCCTACGTGGACGCCCGGTTGCCGCGCCTGCCCAACAGCCTGCGTGACGCCGCGGATTTGCTGGAGCGCTCGAAGTTTGCCCGCGCCGCGTTCGGCGACGCGGTCGTCGAGTTTTACGTCCACCACGCGCGGCTGGAACAACAGGCCTTTTCCGACGCGGTGACGGACTGGGAACGCGCCCGCTACTTCGAACGGATTTGACGCGCTCCCGCCCGACGAAATTCCCCTCTCACAGCGCGTGAACACCACGACCGAGACGATGGCCCCCGACGGCCAGTTGCGCTCCTGGCAACTGCGCACCTTCTGGCTGCTCTGGGGCGCCTACGCTTCTTATTACCTGTGCCGCGTCAACTTCGCCGTCGCCCAGCCGGCCATTCTCAAGGAATTTCCCACCTGGACCAGCGCGCAAATCGGCCTCATTCCCTCGATCTACGCCGCCTTCTATGCCGCAGGCCAGATCGTCAACGGCACCTTGGGTCAGCGACTCGGCGCGCGCCGGATGATGACGGGCGCCATGGTGGTGGCCTCGCTCACCAACGTGCTGTTCTCCTTCACCACTTCGTACCGCGCCATGCTGGTGCTCTGGGCGATCAACGGCTGGGGCCAGTCGGCCGGCTGGACGCTGCTGGTGCAGACCATTTCCAATTGGAACACCTCCGCGCGCCGCGGGACGGTGATCGGCCTTCTCTCGACCTGCTATCAGGTGGGCAACGTCCTGTCGTGGCTGCTGGCCGGTTTCCTCTGCGACACCCTCAGTTGGCGCGCGGCGTTCTTCGTCCCCGGCCTGTTCATGGTGCCCATGGCGGTCGTGTTTTTCCTTTTCCTCCGCGACACGCCGGAGGAGGCGGGTTTCCCGCCGGTGCGTGATGACGGCGTTGCGCCCACGGAACCTTCCCCCACGAACGCCGGCTCCACCGCTGCCTCGGCGGGCTGGGAATCCACCGGGCGGATCCTGGCGCTGACGCTGTCCAGCCGCGTGCTCTGGATTCTCGCCGCCGGCTTTTTCGTCATGAACGCGGTGCGTTACAGTTTCATGAATTGGAGCGTGCAGTACATGGCGGACTTCCACGGCCGCAGCATCAAAAACAGCGCCCTCACAGCCATCGTGCTGCCGCTGGTTGGCTCGCTGGGCGCAGTCTCCGCGGGTTGGGCCTCCGACACGATTTTCGGCAAGCGCCGCGCGCCGGTCTGCGTCCTCATGCTGCTCGGTCTTTCCGTCGTCTGCGCCGTCATGACGTTCGTGCCGAAGGGCGACTGGCTCAGCGCCACCGTCATGCTCGGGCTGGCCGGATTCATGATTTACGGACCGGACATGTTGATGAGCGGCGCGGCAACCGTGGATCTCAGTCATCCCAAGGCGGCCTCGATTGCCACCGGCCTGACCATGTGCCTGGGCGCGCTGGGCGCCATCTTCTCGGGGGCCGGCGTCGGCTATCTCAAGGATTTGGCGCACGGCAATTGGTCCGTGGTGTTCTGGGTCCTGGCCGGCCTGCCGCTGTTGCCCGCGATGCTGATGGCCACCCTCTGGAACGCCCGCCCGAAGGGAGTCAAGTAACATGCCTCCCACAGCGCAGCGCCGCCGACGGCAGGCCAACGCCTGGTCGGGACTTGCGGCGCCCGGTTGGCTGCCGCAGACGCGCCGCGCCCTCGAACGCCTGATCCGCCAAGGTGCCGGGAAAAACCTGCCCGCCGTCTTCGACTTCGACAACACCATCGTCTGCGGCGACATCGGCGAAGCCACCCTCGCGGTCCTGGTCCGATCCGGCGTGGTGACTCCGGCGCGCGTGCCCGTGACGCTGTGTCCGCCTTTTCGGGTTCCCGGCGGCCGGCGGATCACGGTGAAACCCTGTGCGGACCTCACCGAGTACTACGAGGCGTTCCTCGCGCCGACCGCGCACGGGAACGGCGACACCACACCGCTGGCCAACGGGTATGTTTGGGCCGTGGAAATCATGGAGGGACTGCGCCCGTGGGAGGTGGCGCACGCCACGAAGTGCGCCTTCGAAATGTCTGAACCAGGACAGCGACGGCTCATCGAGGTGACGCCCGGCAAAAGCGCCTATCCGGCGCCATTCTTCTACCCGGAGATGGTGGAGCTGCTCGCCGAACTCCTGCGCCACCGATTCGAGGTTTGGATCATCTCGGCCAGCAACGTCTGGAGCGTGCGTTGGATGGTGTTGCACGCGCTGAACCCGCGGTTGCGCGAACGCGGTCTTGACGCCGGCGTGCGTGCCGACCACGTCGTCGGCATCTCCACGCTCCTGGTTGACCGCCGCGGTCAGCTCCACAAAGACGCGGTCCTGGTGCGCGGTGACGCTGCGTACGCCGCGTTGGAGGACGAGGCGCTGCGGGCCTTTCGGCTGACCAGCCGGCTGGAATTTCCCGCGCCCACCTACTCGGGAAAAGTTGCCCGCATCTGGGATCTGATCGGGCAACGGCCGCATCTCTGCGTCGGCGACAGCCCCGGCGATCACGCGATGATGTCCTTTAGCCGGCATCGGCTCTGGATCGCGCGGCTGGAAAAACCGGCCTACCAACTGGCGACGGAGGAACTCATCCACAAAACCGGTCCCGCCGGTTGGATCGTCCAACCCACTCGCACGCGCGGCACTCCGGGCTTTATCGGCGACCTCGCTCTCGTCTCACAACGCGACAAATCCATGCCTGCCGAAATCCGGCGGGCAGCCGCGGCAGCGGCCCAGCTCGCCGAACAAGCTCGCCGACGCTCCCGCGGCCGGCGCTCAACGAAACTCGCCTCCCCATGATTCCGACCCGAAGGCCGTCGCACGCCCCGTCAATCTCGCGCTGCCCGCCGGCGCGCCTGCTGGCCCAGTTGGGGGGGGGCCACCTGCTTGTGATCGCCGTGCTATGTTTCGTGCCGTTGGCCGCCGCGGCGGGCGAGGCCGGGCCGCCCCGCGACGGCGGGCGGAAGCCGGCGCAGATTATTGTTCGCGCGAACCAGACGCTTCATCGCTTGTCGCGCGACCTGACCGGAGCCTGCCTGGAGGACGTGAACCACGAGATCTACGGCGGCCTCTATAGCCAGATGATCTTCGGCGAGAGTTTCCAGGAACCGGCCGACTCGGCGCCGGTCGCGGCCTTCAATGCCTACGCTGGAGATTGGGAGGTCCAGGATGGCGAACTGCGGGTGGGCGGAGGCGACGGACCAAAACTGGTCAGTGAGCACCCGGCGTTTTCTGACGGTGAAGTGGGTGTGGACATCTTCCTCGCCGACCGTCGGAGCGGCAACTCCGGGCTGATCGTCAAGGTGGACCACCCCGGCTCGGGCGCCGACAGTTTCGACGGCTATGAAGTCTCCCTGGACGCCGGGGCGGGCGTCCTGCGGCTCGGCCGACATCGCCAGAATTGGGAACTGATCCGCGACACGCCGTGCGCGGTCCCGCTCGCCCAGTGGATCCCGCTCGCCGTCACGCTGACGGCCAACACCCTGGAGGTGCGGGTCAACCGACGGAGCGTGATCCGGTACGAAGATCGCGAGCATCCGTTGCGCTCCGGCCGGGTGGGCTTGCGGGCCTGGCAGCGGGCGGCTCGCTTCCGGAATCTCTGGATTCGCCGGGGCGGGACGACCACCGCGCTGCCCTTCCGCGCCAGCCCGGACGAGCGCCCGGCCGTCAGCCAGATGTGGCGCGTGGTGCGGCGCGGTTCTGCGGTAGGCCAGTGGACGTTGGACCACGAGCGCGCCTTCCTCGGCGGGCAGAGCCAGCGCGTCGCGTTTGTGCGCGGTGACGGCGAAGTCGGCGTCGAGAACCAGGGCCTCAACCGGTGGGGCATGTATTTCGTCGCCGGGAAACCTTACGAAGGCTACGTCTGGGTGCGGGGCGACCCGCTGACGGAGTTGCGGGTCGCGCTGGAAAGCCGCGACGGCAGGAAGGTGTATGCGACCTCGCGGCTGACGGTGACGAGCAACGATTGGCAACGGCTGGATTTCGCGCTGACCCCGAACCGCACCGACCAATCGGGCCGCTTCACCATTGCGCTCCCGCGGCCCGGCTCGGTCGTGATCGGACACGCCTTCCTCCAACCGGGCGCGTGGGGCCGGTTCAAGGGATTGCCGGTGCGCCGGGACGTGGCGGAGGCGCTGGTGGACGAAGGCGTCACGGTGCTGCGCTACGGCGGCTCGATGGTCAACGCGCCGGAATACCGCTGGAAGAAGATGATCGGCCCGCGCGACCTCCGCCCGCCGTATCACGGCACCTGGTATCCCCATTCCTCGAACGGCTGGGGCATCCTCGACTTCCTGGATTTCTGCCGGGCCGCGGGCTTCCTGGCAATTCCGGCGTTCAACATCGACGAGACGCCGCAGGACATGGCGGACTTCATGGAATACGTCAACGGCCCCGGCGAAAGCGCCTGGGGTCGCCGCCGCGTCGCCGCCGGGCACCCGGACGCTTACGGCTTGAAATACCTCGAACTCGGCAACGAGGAGCGCGTGGATGAGAGCTACTGGCGGAAGTTCCAACCGCTGGCCCAGGCGATCTGGGCCAAAGATGCGGGCGTGATTCTCGTTGTCGGTGATTTTTTCTATTCCAAGGTCATCACGGATCCGTTTCATTTCGATGGCGGCGCGGTGAAGACGTTGGCGGCGCACAAGAACATCCTCGACCTGGCCCGGTCACATGGCCGCGAAGTCTGGTTCGACGTTCACATTGGGACCGAGCAACCGCCGCAGCCGGGCAACCTGGCGGGCGAGCGGAGCTTCATCGCGCAACTCGGCCGGCTCAGTCCCGGCGCCCGGTACAACGTGGCCATCTTCGAGTTCAACGCGGGCAACCATGCCCTGAAACGGGCCTTGGCCAACGCCTGCGCCCTCCACCAAGTCGAACGGATCGGGGACAAGCTGCCGATCGCCTGCTCCGCCAACTGCCTCCAACCCGACGGCCAAAATGACAACGGCTGGGACCAGGGCCTGCTGTTCCTTAATCCGTCGCAAGTCTGGCTGCAACCGCCCGGCTACGTGACGCGGATGGTGTCCCACCACTACTTACCCCTGTTGGTGGAAACCGAGGTCCAAGGTGCGGACGGTCAACTCGACGCGAACGCCCAATGCAGCGAGGACGGCAGGAAACTGGTCCTGCAAGTCGTGAACCTTAGCGACCGGCCTTCGCCCGCGCGGATCCACCTCGACGGCTTCGCCCCCTCCAAGTCCGCCGCGGCCGTCGAGGAACTGACCGGGCCGCTCGACGCGGTCAACACCGCGGAAGCTCCGCGGCGCATCCAGCCCAGGCGCGCCCGTTGGCGCCACTTCTCCACCCCGGGCGAGGTCCGGTACACGTTCCCGCCGCATTCGTTCACCGTCCTCCAGTGGGAGTAACCGGCCGCCGGGCGCCGCCCCGGCCAGAAACCTGCCGCCGCCCGAAGTGACGGTGCGGGCTTGTTCGATGCATGACTATATGCCCATCTGGCAATTGATGGTGAGCATTTGCCAAATTCCTGGAAGCGTCCCCGCCGGGCTTCTGGTCTAGTGCTGCGCACTTATGCGCGCCTCTCTGAACTGTTGGAAAGCAGCGGTCGCCACGGCCCTTGGCCTGCTCGTGACCGCGCCCAGCCACGCCGTGTCCCATTACGGCTTTTTCGGCAACACCTACGCCGGTCCCAGCACCTGCGAGGAATGCCACCCTGGCAAGGTAAACGAAATCCTCGGCAGCATTCATTACACCTGGCGCACCCCCAATCCGAAGCTGGCGTATCCCGGCGGCGGCTCCCACGGCATGATCGACCGGTTTTGCGCGCTGGTAGGCAGCAGCGCGATGCTCAATTACTACGCCGACCTGGCCGGCTACCAATGCTCGTCCGCCTGCGGCAAGTGCCACGTCGGCACCACGCCGCCATTTCCCGACCCCGCGACCGGCCAGTTCACGCAAGCGCAAAAGGACGGCATTGACTGTTTGATTTGTCACGCGGCCGACGGGCACTACGATATGAACGGCGACGGCGTGTACGACGACCGGGACGCCCTCGCGTCCAACCGGGCGTTGCTCACCAATTCTGTGACAGGCAGCCGGTACTGGTTCCAGGACCGCTCGCTGTGGGCAGCGCAGAGCGTCGGTGAACCGGTCAGCAACGGCGCCTGCCTCCGTTGCCACGAGCACGGCCTGGCGGCGCCGGATTACAAGCGCGGCACGCCCTACGACGCCGCCCACGACGTGCATGCCGCCGCCGGCCTGCTTTGCACGGATTGCCACAAGGTGGACCACCACCAGATGGCGCGCGGCTCGCGCGTGTGCGACATGCACGGCTGGGAGCGGCAGGATGTCGAGGTCAATTGCGAGCAGTGCCACACCGCCGCGCCGCACAATCCGGCCGGTTCCCAATACAACCAGCACGCGGCCTTCATCGCGTGCGAGACCTGCCACATCCCGTGGGCGTCGGGGGCGACCCGCCGCGTGTGGGACTCGGTGCTCAGCGTGACCAACGGGCCGGAGGCGGCGATCCCGCTGTTCGAGCCGGATGGGGGATTTTACGAGCCTTACTCGACGTATTCGACCCCGGCGTACGGTGTGCGACCGGTGTATCGGTGGTTCAATGGCAATGCGAGCATGCTGGCCGAACCGGTGAATGACCCCGCGGCTTGGGATTTCAAATACGCGACCAAAGACACGCCGGGCGCGAAGATTTATCCCTTCCGCCCGATCGCCAACGGCATGATCGTCGATCGCCGCGGCCTGGGACCGATGCCGGATTTCAGCCCGAAATTCACCATGCTGGCCGCGATGGACGCGATGCAGTGGCCGCTCATCCGGATGGGCTTTCTCCGGTTGGCGGGGCTGAATCCGGCCGAGCGGCAGGTGCTCGGCCAGTATCCGAACTTGCTCGTGTTTGACGCGGAGCACTATGTGAAGACGGGCAACGTCCAGGAATCGGTGGACATCGGCTTGGGCCGCATGGCCCTGATGATGCAAGGCGGCATCAACGTCTTCGGTATGCCCAGCGCCCAATTGATGGCCCTGGGCGCCAATCTCTGGAGCGGGCAGGCGACCGGGTTGGACCTGCCCAACAATCCCATGAGTCCCACCTATGTGGCCGGCGCCGACCTCACCCAGGTGACCGGTTCCTATATCAGCATCAACCACGCGATCAAGTCCGGCGCCCAGGCGTTGCACTGCGCCGATTGTCACAGCCCCGCCAGCGTGCTGGACTTTAACGCGTTGAGTTACCCGGCGGCGCGCGCGGAATATCTGCGCGGCCTCGTGCGGATCGTGGCCTGTGAGAAGGGCGCCTCCGGCCTGCGGATGCGCTGGACCAGCGCGCCCGGCCTCACGTACCGGATTTGGACCTGCACGGACCTGCGGGTCGGAAACTGGACGGCGCTAAGTCCCACCTGCACGGCCACGAACACGACGACGGATCTGGAAGTGCCGGCGAGTTCCACCCAACCGAATTTTTTCCGAATCGAGATGCTGCCGTGACGAACCGGTTCCGATCAAGGCATCCGGAGGCGTGGTTGCTCAGAGCCGGTTCTGAGCGACCTGCTTTGTGAAGGCGAGGCCAGCACCGGCCGGAGAGCCGGACACGCTGGATCGGGAGCGCGGCCTCAGGAAAAGTGCGCCGCTTTCTGATCGAACTCCTTCTGGAGTTGGGAACACATCAACGCACAGAGCCGGAAGATCGTCTCGTCGGCGATCGAGTAAAAGACGTTCAAGCCTTCTTTTCGCCGTCCAACCATCCCGGCGTTGGCGAGCAGGGCGAGGTGTTTGGAGATATTTGCCTGAAGACCGCCCGTCGCGGTGACCAGTTGGGTGACATTCTTCTCGCCGCTCTCCAAAGCGTGGAGCAGGCGGAGCCGCGTCGGGTCGGCCAGGACCTTGAAGCGCGCCGCCACCATTTCCAAGGCTTGACCGGACAGGGGCTGCTTGGGTCGCGTTCTCACAGGTCGGCGGTTTTCGCGCTGAAATCCATGGCTCGTACCGCCGGTCGGTTAGCAGGTCGGCCGGCGCCTGTCGATCCTTTTCGCGGCGGCGGTGACGCACCCGACAGCCGCAAATGCGGAAGAAATCCGTTGTCGCTTCATCCGCCTTGCCCTAGAACCACATCATTCCCGGAGGCAGTACGGCTCCGAAGGATGGCGGAATTCGGATGGAAAACCGTTGTGAGCATCGGCAGCACACGGGCGGGACGAGATGAAACCGCGCACCGCACGATTGGCCCGAAATGTCCCACGATCTGGCAGCCCACGCAATGTCGTCGCGCTCAACACTTGTGCCTCCCCGCACTCCCAACGTCGAGTTCCCGCCCCCCTACGGCTAAGCCCAAGCCCCGTGCCGGCCAATCCCTCCTGGCACGAACGAGTTTCGCCCCTGTACGACCCACTTTTCAACCCGTACCGTCTTGTCTTGACCCTGTGCGGCCCAACGCCGACCTGCACGACGCGGTGAACAAGACTGCCGGCATCCGTTTCACCTCCAGCGACGAATTGCACACGCTGAGCGCGCTCTACGAATCCATGCTGTGCGCGATGCGCGATGCGGCGGGCGATTCCGACGAGTTTTACACGTCCCGAGCCGTCGTGCGGTTCATGGCCACGGTGACGAATCCACGCCTCGGCGAGACGGTGCTCGACCCGGCCAGCGGCACAGGCGGCTTTCTGGTCAAGGCGTTCAACTTTTAAGGGGCCACTTGAGATACCCCAGCCCCTCTGGCCTCGATCATTGCTCTGCGTTTATCGGCGTCCATCCGGGTTTCCAGGTAGAATTGCGCCCGCGCGGCGCGGCGATTTGACCTGTTTGTCCGGCGCGTCTAATCTCATGGCTGACCGTGCCGTTGCGCTGAGGGGTCACCGGCCCGAACGATGGAATATTGTCTATCCGGTTCCTGGCCCAAGGGATGGCTGCGCCTCGCCGCGGCGCGGGCCTGCGATCCGCGGCCGCAGCAAATGACCACCAACCGGGAGGGCATGGACTGACCCCCTGAAAGCGACGATGATTTTGGCCCAGGCGAATTACACCGCTGTCGTTGTGCCGATGATTTTGTGCCTGGCGACATTCATTCGCTCGACCTTCGGATTCGGCGAAGCGTTGGTGAGCGTGCCTTTGCTCGCCTTGCTGATCCCGGTGAGAGTGGCGACACCACTGGCGG
>JAJXZI010000047.1 GCA_021780115.1 bacterium
CTCAGCCCCGGCGTCTGCCCCACATTGACCCCAACCAGCGAAACATAGCTCGACCCCTGAAACACCACCACATCGCCCACAGCGTAATTTCCCGCGGAGCTATACGTCCCCCGATACACCAGCCCCGGACTTCCCGCAGCACCAGCAGGCCCCGCGGGGCCAGCCAGCCCCATCGGCCCTGCTGGTCCCGCTGGCCCCTGGACACTCACCCCCGCGGGCCCCTGCAATCCCTGTGCTCCCGTGGCTCCCACCGGCCCCTGAGCTCCCTGCGCGGCCAACAGCCCCCACGCCGTCGGCGACGTCCCCGGCAAATTCCCCACATTGGGCCCCACCAGCGAAACCCAGCTCGACCCGTTCCACTGCACCACCGCCCCCACAGCATAGCTCGTCGTCGCAGCATAGCTTCCCAGGTAATCCAGCCCCGCGCCCGAGCCGGCCTTGGCGCGCCCGCTCCCCGCTCCCGTCCCCGAGCCCGCCGGAAACCAGGGCGGGCGCCGACAGGAGAGCCGCCACCAGCAGGTTCGCCCGGTACCGTAACGCGTAAACGCGGCGACCCGGCCGGCCTGCGCCGACGGGCCGCTGCTCAACTAATTTGCTCCCCAGCATATCCGATGAACCCCCACCTTCTCTCCTGGACCGCGCCGGCCGCCGACAACTCGTTGCGGGGGAAGAAAAATTCAACTCCGGCCCCGACTGGCACAGCGAACGCTTTTGATCCGGCCATGCCCAACAGAATCCTGATTGTGGACGATGACGCGGCCGTGCGCGAGATGCTGGCCCGCGTCCTGACGGAGGAAGGTTATCAGACCGCGGCCGTCGCCAACGGGGACGAGGTGTTGGAAGCCAGCGCGGACCCGCGGATCGATTTGGTGCTGCTGGACCTCAACCTGCCGGTGAGCCGGGCCTGGGACACGTTCTCGAATCTGACCATCGAAAACCCGCACCTCGCCGTCATCGTTCTCACCACCATGCCGAAGCGCCTCGTCAGCTCGTTGGGGCGCGGCATCGGGGCGGTGCTGGAGAAACCCCTCGACATTCCGCAGTTGCTTCGGACCATCCGCGACCTGCTCGCCGAACGGGCCGAAACCCGGCGGGGTGTGGAACCCGCCAGAATCCGGCGGTCACAGGATCCCGTCCCGCCGGAGAGCGGCCTTGCGGCAAGTTCACGGGCAACCGCCGGGTCGGAATGGACTCGCTCGTGAGCCTGGATCCCGGTTCGGAACGCGGGATTTCAGAAACAGGCGGTTTTCCGCGGGATTCGCGGCCAAAGATTCTCCCCCAACCACGGCCCGGGAAACCAGGCCGCCCGCGACCGCCACCCACGTCCAAACCGTGAACTTCCGGGCTGAACCGGCCCAAGCGGCTTCGGGGAGCGTCCGCAAACAGGGAGACAGTTCAGATTGCGAATCTCCCCCCGACGACGCACACTGGCACCCATGAATGGCTCGAAATATGTACCAGAATCCAGGGAGTTCTCCGCCCAGGAGCGGCGGGCTCCGGCCGGCCGCCGGAAAGAAGATTGGTATTTTCCCGTCCGGCTGTTCGATCCCCCTTCCGGCGGTCCGGAGTTGGGGAGCACGCTGACCTCATGCACACGCCGATGAACGATCAGATCGAAAGCCAAAAGGTCTTGTCCCAGCCGGGCAAATTCCGCGAGCCGGATTCGCTGCCCGCCTTCGCGCCGCCGCCGGGAGCACCCTCGAAGCGGAAGCGGGTGGGCGTCGCCCTTCTGGGCGTTGTGCTCGTGCTGGGCGCGCTGTGGTTGGCCAAGAACCGTTGGGCGGCGGCCGCGAAGAAGCCGGCCGCGAACGCCCGGGCGGAGTCGTTCCCCGTGCCGGTGGTGGCTGGGACGGTGGCCCAGCGGGACGTGCCCATTTATCTCGACGGCCTCGGCACGGTCCAGGCCTTCAACACGGTGACGGTCCACGTCCGGGTGGACGGGCAGTTGGAGAAGCTGTTGTTCAAGGAAGGGCAGGACGTGCATGTCGGCGACCTGCTCGCCCAGATTGATCCGTCCCCGTTTCAGGCCCAACTCGACCAGGCGCTGGCGAAGCGCGGCCAGGATGAGGCGCAACTGAATCTGCAGCGGGTGGAGTTGAAGCGGGAAGCCGCTTTGCTCGCCGCCAAGATTGATTCCCAGGACGCCTACGATCAGGTCGCGGCCCAAGTCAAGGCGTTGGAGGCGGCGGTGAACGCCGACCAAGCGGCGATCGAGAGCGCGAACGTGCAACTCGGCTACACGCGGATCACCTCGCCCATCGAGGGCCGGGTGGGCATTCAGTTGGTGGACGTCGGCAACATCGTCCACGCCACCGACGCCACCGGGTTGGTGGTCATCACCCAGTTGCGGCCCATCGAGGTCATCTTCACGTTGCCGGAGCAGACGCTGGGCGAAATCCAGAAACAGGAGATCCAAGGCGCGCCGGCCGTGCTGGCCGTGGACCGCGACAACCGCACGGTCCTGGACGAGGGCAAACTGGCCGTGATTGACAACCAGATTGATCCCACCACCGGCACGATCAAACTCAAGGCGGTGTTCCCGAACCCAGACCTGCGGCTCTGGCCGGGCCAGTTCGTCAACGCCCGGCTGCTGGTGACCACGCGCAAAGCCGGCATCGTGGTCCCCGCCCCCGTCATTCAGCGCGGGCCGGAAGGCCCGTACGCTTTTGTGATCAAGCCCGACGCGACCGTGGAAATCCGTCCGGTGAAGGTGGCGCAGATTCAGGATGGACTGGCGCTGATTGACGACGGTCTGAGCGCCGGCGAACAGGTCGTCGTGGATGGACAGTACAAGCTCCAGGCCCATTCGCGGGTCAAGGTGGCCGGGGCCGGGAAGGCGGGTCCGGCGGCGGGCGAGGATTCGAAAGTCCAGGCCTCCGCGCCATGAGCATTTCCGAGCCGTTCATCCGCCGACCGATTGCCACGTCGCTTCTGATGGCGGGGGTCGTGTTGATGGGTCTGCTCGGCTATTCCCTGCTGCCCATCTCGGCGCTGCCATCGGTGGATTTTCCCACGATCCAGGTGGCGGCGCAGTATCCGGGCGCCAGTCCGGAGGTCATGGTTTCCTCCGTCACCACGCCGCTGGAGCGCCAGTTCGGCCAGATCAGCGGCCTGGCCTTGATGACCTCCGCGAGCGCCTTCGGCAACGCCGGCATCACCCTGCAATTCGCGCTCGACCGCGACATTGACGCGGCGGCGCAGGACGTGCAGGCGGCGATGAACGCGGCCAACGGCGTGCTGCCGCGGGACATGCCCAACCCGCCGACCTACAGCAAGGTCAACCCCGCCGACACGCCCATCGTCACGCTCCAGGTCACCTCTGACACGCTGCCGCTGGAAAAAGTCAACGACCTCGCCGACACGGTGCTGGCGCAAAAACTCAGCGAGATCAGCGGCGTCGGGCTGGTCACCATCGAGGGCAATCAGAAACCCGCCGTGCGCGTCCGGGTCAACCCGGCGGCGCTGGCCGCGCTGGGCCTCGGCCTGGAGGACGTCCGCACGGCGCTGATGCAGAACAACATCAACGCGCCGAAAGGCAGCTTCGACGGCCAGCGGCAGGCGTATTCCATCGGCGCGAACGACCAGATTTTTTCCGCCGCGGATTATCGGACGGTCATCATCGCCTACAAGAACGGTTCGCCGATCCGGCTCGGCGACATCGGCCAGGTGGTGGACGACGTGGAGAACACGCGCCTGGCCGGCTGGGTGGGCAACACACCGGCCGTCATCCTCGACATCCAGCGCCAGCCCGGCGCGAACATCATTCAGACCGCCGACCGAGTGAAGGCGCTGTTGCCCAAACTCAAGGCGTCCATCCCGCCGTCGGTCAAGGTGTCCATCCTCACCGACCGCACCGAAACCATCCGTGCCTCGGTGGCCGACGTGCAATTCACGCTGCTGCTCACCGTGGCGCTGGTGGTGATGGTGATTTTCGTCTTCCTGCGCAAGCTGTGGGCGACGGTCATTCCCAGCGTCGCCCTGCCGCTGGCGGTGATCGGCACGTTCGGCATCATGAAGCTGATCGGCTTCAGCCTCGACAACCTCTCGCTGATGGCGCTGACGATTTCCACCGGGTTCGTGGTGGACGACGCCATCGTGATGATCGAGAACATCGTCCGCTTCATCGAGGCCGGCGACGCGCCGCTGGACGCCGCCCTCAAAGGCGCGAAGCAGATCGGCTTCACGGTCGTCTCGCTGAGCGTCTCGCTGATCGCTGTCTTCATCCCGCTGCTGTTCATGACAGGCATCGTGGGCCGGCTGTTCCGCGAATTTGCCATCACCTTGAGCATCGCCGTCGCCGTCTCGGCCATCGTCTCCCTGACGCTCACGCCGATGATGTGCGCCCGCCTGCTGCGCTCGGAAAAAGACGAGCGGCACGGCCGCCTGTTTCACCTCACCGAACGGCTGTTCCAAGCCCTGCTCGACGCTTATGACCGCAGTCTGCGGTGGGTGCTGCGCCACCAACCGCTGACGTTGGGCGTGGCCTTCGTGACCCTGATCAGCACGATTTGGCTGTATATCATCGTGCCCAAGGGCCTGCTGCCGCAACAGGACACCGGCCTGATCATCGGCGTCACGGACTCGGCGCAATCCACCTCGTTCCAGGCGATGGTCGCCCGCCAGCACGCCGTCGCCGACCTCGTCCGCAAGGATCCCGACGTGGTCAGCGTGGCGTCGTTTGTCGGCACCGGCTCCATCAACCCGACGGTGAACACCGGCCGCATTTACATCGGCCTGAAGCCGCGCGACCAGCGCTTGGCCAGCGCCACGGAGATCATTGACCGGCTGCGCGAGGCGACGCGGAACGTGGAGGGGATTTCGCTCTTCATGCAGGCGGTGCAGGACGTGCAGATCGACAGCCGCGTCAGCCGTACCCAGTACCAATACACGTTGCAGGACGCGGACGAGGCGGAGCTGGCCGCCTGGGCGCCGAAGCTCCTCGAACACCTGCGTCAGCAACCGGAAATGGTGGACGTGGCCTCCGACCAGCAGATCGGCGGGTTGCAGGTGATGGTGGACGTGGACCGCGACGCGGCCTCGCGGCTGAACGTCCTGCCGGCGGCGATTGACAGCACGCTGTATGACGCCTTCGGCCAGCGGCAGGTCTCGATCATCTTCACGCAGCTCAGCCAGTATCGCGTCATCCTCGAAGCCGAGCCGCATTACCAGCTCACGCCGACGTCGCTGGCCCAGATTTACGTCAAGTCCTCCACCGGGCAGATGGTGCCGTTGAGCGCGTTCAGCAAATTGAAGACGACCACCGCGCCGCTGGCGATCACGCACCAGGGCCAGTTCCCGTCGGTGACGCTCTCCTTCAACCTCAGCCCCGGCAGCTCGCTGGGCGCGGCGGTGGAAGCGATCCAGCGGGCGGAGAAGGAAATCCGCCTGCCCGAAACCATCGTGACGACCTTTTCCGGCAGCGCGGCGGAGTTCCGGGCGTCGTTGAAGAGTGAGCCGTTCCTCATCCTGGCGGCCATCGTGGTGATCTACATCGTCCTCGGCGTGCTCTACGAAAGCTACATCCATCCGATCACGATTCTCTCCAGCCTGCCCTCGGCCGGCGTGGGCGCGTTGGTGGCGATGATGATCTTCCACGTCGAGCTGTCGCTGATCGCGCTCATCGGGATCATCCTGCTCATCGGCATCGTGAAGAAGAACGCGATCATGATGATTGATTTCGCGCTGGACGCCGAGCGCAACGAGGGGTTGCCGCCGGAACAATCCATTTACCGCGCCTGCCTGCTGCGCTTCCGGCCGATCATGATGACGACCTTCGCCGCGCTGCTGGGCGCGCTGCCGCTGGCCTGGGAGCAAGGCACCGGCTCGGAGTTGCGGCGGCCGTTGGGCATCTCCATTGTCGGCGGGCTGCTGCTGTCCCAATTCATCACGCTCTACACGACGCCGGTGATTTACCTGTATCTGGACCGGTTTGGAAACTGGGTCCGGCGCTGGCGCGCGGCGGCGCATTTGCCGGACGCCAATGCGCCCGGCGCCGTCCCGACTGGAGTTTCGTCGTGATAACGGCTGGTGAAAGCGCGTTACCTGGGGGGCACCCGCCCCGGTTGCGAGTCCGTCAGCCGTCCCCGCCCGGTAGCGCCAAGGCGCAGACTGTCCTCGGCCATCGGCTCGCGCTTTTGGCGTGGCCCACCCCACCCCCAGGCAGGCGTGGCCCCCTGCCGCTGCGGAGTGCGCCCAAGTCGTGAGCGTCTCCGAGCCTTTCATCCGCCGGCCGGTCGGCACGTCGCTGCTGGCCTTCGGGCTGTTCATCCTCGGCGCCGTGGCGTACCGGTTTCTGCCGGTGGCGCCGATTCCGCGCGTGGATTTCCCGGTGATTTCGGTGTACGCCGGGCTGCCGGGCGCCGATCCGGCGACGATGGCCTCCGCCGTGGCCGCGCCGCTGGAGCGCCGGCTGGGCCAGATTTCCGGCGTCTCCGAACTGACTTCGATCAGCACGCTGGGCGGCACGTCGGTCACGATCCAGTTTGACCTGAACCGCAACATTGACGGCGCGGCGCGCGACGTGCAGGCCGCCATCAACGCCGCCGCCAGCGATCTGCCCCTCGATCTGCCCGGCCCGCCGACCTACCACAAGGTCAATCCCGCCGACGCGCCGATCATGGTGCTGGCGATGACCTCCGACACGCTCTCGCCCACCGCGGTGTTTGAAGCCGCCGACGAAATCGTCGGCCAGCGGCTCAGCCAGGTGGAGGGCGTCAGCCAGGCGATCATCAGCGGCGCGGAAAAATCGGCCGTCCGGGTGCAGGTGGATCCGGTCGCGCTCGCCTCGATCGGCTTCAGCCTGGAAGACGTTCGTTCGTTACTGGGTCAGGTCAACATGGACTCGCCGAAGGGCAGCTTCGACGGCACGCACCATTCCTACACGATTGCGAGCAACGACCAGCTTTTCGACGCGCGCAAATACCAGTCGCTTATCCTGACCCAAAAGAACGGCGTGCCCATCAAGCTCAGCGCGCTTGGCCGGGTCATCGAAGGCGTGGAGAACGCGCGGATCGCCGGCTGGGCCGGCACGAAACCGGCCGTGCTGGTGATCATCTTCAAGCAGGCCGGCGCGAACGTGATCGAAACCGTGGGCCGCATCCGCGCGGTGATGCCCCAGATTCAGACGTGGATCCCGCCGGCCATCAGGATTTCGCAGATCAGCGACCGCACCACGACCATCCGCGCCTCGTTCCACGACGTGCAAGTCTCGCTGGCGGTGACGGTCGTCCTGGTGGTGATGGTGATTTTCCTGTTCCTGCGCCGCTTCTGGCCGACGTTCATCGCCAGCATCACCGTGCCGCTGGCGCTGGCGGGCACGCTGGGCATCATGTACCTGCTGCACTACAGCCTGGACAACCTTTCGCTGATGGCCCTGACCATCTGCGTCGGCTTCGTGGTGGACGACGCAATCGTGGTGATCGAGAACGTGTTCCGCTTCATCGAGAAGGGCGACCCGCCGATGCAGGCGGCGCTCCAGGGCGCACGGCAGATCGGCTTCACCGTGGTTTCAATGAGCACCTCGCTGGTGGCGGTGTTCATCCCGTTGTTGTTCATGGGCGGTTTGATCGGGCGGATGTTCCACGAGTTTGCCGTGACACTGAGCGCCGCGATTCTCGTGTCCGGCGTGCTGGCGCTGACGCTCACGCCAATGCTGTGCTCGCGTTTTCTGCGGGCCGAGACGACGTACGGGCAACCCGGCGCGTTTTACCGGGCGTGCGAAGGCGCCTACAACTGGCTGCTCGGCCACTACGCGCGGGGACTCCGGTGGGTCTTGGTCCACCAGGGCCTCATGCTGGTCGTGGCCCTGGGGACGTTCGTCGCCACGCTCTGGCTCTACGCGGTCGTGCCGAAGGGCTTCTTCCCGCAGCAGGACACCGGCATGATGATCGGGATCACCGAGGCGCGGCAGGATGTTTCCTTCATCGCGATGGCCCAGCTTCAGGAGAAAGTGGCGGGCGTGGTGCTGGCCGATCCGGCGGTGGCCACGCTGGGATCGTTCATCGGCGCGGGCGGCGGCGGCACGATGAATAACGGCCGCATGTTCATCGCCCTCAAACCGTTCGCCGAACGGAAGGTGGACGTGGGCGAGGTGATCAACCGGCTGCGCCGCAAACTGGCGGGCGTCGAGGGCATCACGCTGTTCTTGCAGCCGATCCAGGACATCCGGGTCGGCGGCCGTCTCAGCAAGGGCCAGTTCCAATATGCCTTGCAGTGCGCCGACCTGAACGAGCTGAACGACTGGTCCGTGCGCTTCGTGGACAAGCTGCGCACCATCCCACAGCTCAAGGACGTCACCAGCGACCAGTTGACCGCCGGCCTCCAGGCCAACGTCGTCATTGATCGCGACGCCGCCGCGCGCCTGGGCGTCTCGCCGGCGGTCATCGACAACACGCTGTACGACGCCTTTGGCCAGCGCCAGGTATCCACGCTCTACAAGCGCTACAACCAGCACCACGTCATCCTCGAAGTGGACCCGCGGTTCCAGTTGGACCCCGAATCGCTGCGCCGCATCTACGTCAAGTCCTTCGGCGGCCAGCAGGTCCCGCTGGCGAGCGTGGCGAAATTCGAGCCGGGCAACGCCTACCTCTCCGTCAACCACCAGGGCCAGTTTCCCGCCGTCACGCTCTCGTTCAACCTGGCGCCGGGCGTCTCGCTGGGCGAAGCCACGGAGCTGATCGAAAACGCGAAGGAAGAATTGCGGATGCCCTCCAGCGTGCAAGGCAGCTTCCAGGGCACCGCCCAGGTGTTCAAGGCCTCGCTGGCCAACATGCCGATGCTCTTCGCCGCCGCCCTGATCACGGTGTACGTCGTCCTCGGCATGCTCTATGAGAGCTTGATCCACCCAATCACCATTCTGTCCACCCTGCCGTCGGCGGGCGTCGGCGCGCTGCTCGCGCTCATGACGTTCGGCTACGATCTGTCGCTGGTCTCGTTCATCGGCATCATCCTCCTGATGGGCATCGTCAAGAAGAACGCCATCATGATGGTGGACTTCGCCGTGGACGCGGAGCGGCGCGAGCATCTCACCCCCGAGGCGGCGATCTACAAGGCCTGCGTCATCCGTTTCCGGCCGATCATGATGACCACCATGGCGGCGCTGCTGGGCACGCTGCCGCTGGCGCTGGGCCTGGGGACCGGCTCCGAATTGCGCCGGCCGATGGGCATCGCCGTCGTCGGCGGCCTGTGCCTCTCCCAAGTGCTGACGCTCTACACGACGCCGGTGGTTTATCTCGCCTTCGAACACGCCCGGGAACGCGTGCGCCTGTGGCGCCGACGCCCGACGCCCCGGTTGGCGACGGCCGGATAGCCCGCCGGCTCCAAACGCTGCGCTGGGTCAGGGAAGCCGGCGCTACGACCCGCCGTAAAAGGATTTGCCTTCGGCCCGGCACCGGCTAGAAACTGGCGCCCAATTCATGGATTCCACCTGCCACAGCAGCGGCGACGGCCGGCGGCGCGGGCCGGCCCCTCAGGCGCCCGGACCGACGCCGCGCCGCCGCGGCGCTTCGTAGGCGGTGTTCGCGCGATGGACGCCCGCAACCACTTGACGATCTGGCTCTCCGGCTCGCCCAAACGCCGGATCACCGCCTTGGCGCTGGCCGTGGTGGCGCTGGACCAACTGACCAAGGCGCTGGTGCTGCGGCTCCTGGGCTACGCGGAGGAACGGGTCATCCTGGCCGGCTTCTTCAAGTTCGTCCACTGGACCAACACCGGCGCGGCGTGGAGCCTGTTCCGGGGCAACAACGGCCTGCTGGCAGGCATCGCCCTGGCGGCGCTCCTGGCGCTGTACCTGAGCCGGCACCACTTCGACTCGCACAGCCGCCTCGGACAAATCGCCTTCGGCCTGATCTTTGGCGGCATCACGGGGAACCTGCTCGACCGCGTCTTTCGCGGCCACGTGGTGGACTTCCTCTATTTCTACGTGGACCAGCGCGGCGGCGGCGAGGCGGGTTTCCCCGCCTTCAACGTCGCCGACAGCGCCATCTGCGTGGGCGTCGCGTTGGTGTTCTTCAACACCTGGCGCGGCGAACATCCCCGTCGCACCGCGACGCCGACGCCGGGTTAGCCACCCCGTTTGAAAGCCGACCAGCGATCACCGACGGCCGTGAACGGGCCGAAACCCGGAACCCGAAACCCGGCGGAGGTCCGCCGGCTCTCGGCGCGCGGCGGGCGGCTTTTCGCATGAATGCGCCGCGCACCGTGCGGTTGACGGTGGAGTTTTCGCGGCCGTCCCAGCGGCTCGACGTTTTCCTGCGGGACCAATTCCCCGCCGTCTCCCGCGGCGCCCTCCAGCGGCTGATCGAAGACGGCCACATCCTCGTCAACGGCCGGTCCGTCAAACCGACCCACCATCCGCAGGCCGGGGAAGTCATCGAAGTGCGCTGGCCGGAGGCGCGCCCCGCGGAGGCGCAACCGGAGGCCATGCCGCTCGACCTGCTGTTCGAGGACGACTTACTCCTCGTGCTGAACAAGCCGCCGGGACTGGTGGTGCATCCGGCGGCGGGGCACGAGGCCCACACGCTGGTCAACGCGCTGCTGCATCATTGCGCCGGGCAACTCAGCGGCATCGGCGGCGTGGCGCGGCCGGGCATTGTCCACCGGCTCGACAAGGACACCAGCGGCTGCCTGGTCGTCGCCAAGACGGATGCCGCGCATCTGGCCCTGTCGGCGCAGTTCGCCGCCCGGCGCGTTGAGAAGATTTACCACGCGGTGGTCTGCGGCGAACTGCCGCGCGAGCACGGGGAGATTCACGCGGCGATCGCGCGGCATCCGTCGCACCGCAAACGGATGGCGGTGACTGAGGAGCGCGGCCGGGCGGCGCGCACCAGTTTTCGCGTGCTCCAGCGGTTGCGCGAGGCGACGCTCGTCGAAGCGATCCTGCACACCGGCCGCACCCACCAGATCCGCGTCCACTTCCAGCACCTGGGCTTCCCGATTGTCGGCGACCTGACTTATGGGAACCGGCAGAACCTGCGCCTGGAGGAACTGACGCATTACGCCGCGCCGCGCCAGATGCTCCACGCGCGGTACCTCTCCTTCATCCACCCGCGTACCGGACGGCCAGTCGTTTGCGAAGCGCCCTGGCCGGAGGATTTTCGGGAGGCGCTGAAGGCGCTGCAACGCGTCACGTGAGCCGCGGCGTGGCGCGGGTGCCGCCCTGCTACCGGACCTGGGCTACTCTTGCAACGCCGCGCCGCCCAGCGTGAGGTACTGTGGTGTGGCGGTAAGCGGGATCGTCAGCGCGCCGGCCTGCGGCCGCACCATGCCCACCACCCCGGCGCTGACCGTGACCGGAATCGTGGCGGCCGCCGGCCCGTCCAGGCGGAGGACGGCCGGATGCGGTTCCCCGGTGGTCCAAGCCGCGACCTTGCTCTGCCCCGCCTCGTTCCGCAGCAGCAGCACGAAGTCCGCGGCGTTGTCCGTTGGCTGGCGGCGGACGATGCGGAAGCCACGCAACTCGTGCGTCATGGTCTGGATCGCGCGGTAGGCCGGCTTCGGGGTCAGGTCCGGCCGCACGGTGCCGAAATTGTGCTCGCGCTCGGCCGGGTCGTCGCCGTCGTTCTTCCAATCGTACCAAATCGACAGCGGCACGCCGGCGAGCAGGTTGGCCAGTTGCTGCCGGACGAGGAAGCCTGCCTGGGTTTCCAGCGAGACGCCCTGGGTGTGGGTCGCGTAACCCCATTCGCCGCTGATGATCGGGAGCTTTCCCTGCTTGGCCGGGGGCGCGTAACGGTCGATCAACTGGTGGAGTTTCTCGTAGTCCGCCGCCGCCGTTTCCGGGGAGCGCTTGTAATCGCGGTACGGATGAACGCTGACGCCATCCAGGTATTCCAGCACGCCGGCCTGGAAGAGCGTCTCGAGGAATTCCCACGGAAACCCGGAAGACGCCGGCGCGAGGATCGTCGCCTGCGGGTCGGCCTCGCGGACGGCCTTGGCGGCGGCGACCGCCAGCGCCGCGTACTGGTGGGCGTCGGGCTTCGGCCGCCAGAAGAAGATGTTCGGCTCGTTCCAAATCTCCCAGATGATGCGCCGCCCCTGGAAGTGCTTGGCCGCCGCGGCGGCCCACCGCGCGTAGGCCGCCACGCTGGCCGGATGCTGCGGCGAGGCGGTGACGCGCTCCTCCGGCCGGCCGTTGATCGGGTTCTTGGCCGACACCGTCTCCTCGTAAAGCGGATTCGAGTAATCGAGGATGTACACCGCCCGCAGGCCGCGTGTCGCCAGGGCGCCGGCCAGCGCGTCGTAGTCCGACCAATCATACTCGCCTTCTTTGCGCTCGATCCCCTGCCAGCCAAAGTCCATGCGGACGAACCGGAATCCCGCCCCGGCGATCAGGTCGAGATCGCGCTCGTGACCCGTGACGAAATGGATGTTCACGCCCACGCCGGCGGGCAGCACCAGCGGCGGCAGGTCGGCGGCGGACAACGCCAGTGGCAGCAGGCCGGTGAGGAGAACGAGTTGGTTTTTCATGCGCGTTGGTTTTGACGGACGGTATCTAACGGCTTCACCCGCGAAAAATCGAGAGCGCAGTCACTCGGCGCGACGCCCCGCCGGATCGCGCTCCCCCCTGCGCTTGGCGCCGCTTCGCAAGCTGTTGCCGCTCGTACCCGATGATCGTCCGGCACCGGTGGTGCGCCACCGCGGCGCCCCCGTTCACTCGCCGGCGTGGAACGTCGTCCACGGTTCGCGGGGCCGGTCCTTCAGCAGGCCCGTCATCCAGTCGAACTGCGGATGCGCCTCGAGAAACCGGTGCGCCCGGAACGGCGTGCCGCAGGCGGAACCCCAGCGCGCGGCGAAGGCCATCCGCTGCGCCAGCGCCGCGTCCACGACTTTGGCATCCACGGTGCCGGAACAGCCGTACGGCACGCCCGGCCACGAGCCCGCCGGGTCGGGATCCAGATCGAAATGGCCGCAGAGCGTCCGGCCGCCCGGCTGGACCTTGCCGCGCCAGGTGTCGAAGTGATCGGCCTCGAACCGCTCGGCCCGCGCCAGGTCGATCTGCCCGGCGTATTGCTTCATCAACTGCTTCCAGCGCACCCGGCGGGCGATGGACGACGCCCGGATGTCGGTTTCCTTCGAGTCGGTCTCGAAGCGCAGGATCTTCGGATCTTCGGCCACGTTGGAGCCGATGAAGTAGCCGTCGCATTTCTTCTCATAGCCGACGTACTTCAGGCCCAGCTCGAGCCGGGCGATCTCCTTGGTGTTCACGTCGCCGAGCAGCCAGGCGTTGGCGTAGCCGCCGTTGTTGCCACGCTTCATCCCCGCGCACCACTCGTCCATCGAGCCGGCGTCCTGGGTGGCGCGCCGCATCCGCACGAACTCCGGCACGCCGTTGGTGTCGAAGCCATCAAACTCGCCAATCGTCGTTTCCGAGCCGACGAGGCCGGCGTCGGTGATGAAGAAGTCCGTCCCGCTGTGAATCCAGCCTGGCGACGTCTGCCACAGAATGCGGTGGCCGTGCGCCGGGACGATATCCTCGATGATCCGGGGCAGCACGTCCTCGTAACCCTGCATCGTGTTGTGGCCCAGGACGACGTTGCCGTCCTTGGTCCAGCGGCCGGTGGCGATGAAGGAGCTGCACGATTGCCGGCCTTCCGGGACGGGCTGGTCCTTGATCTTCTTCAACTCCGCGGGCCACCAGTAATCGCTCAGCTCGATGATCCCGTTGTAGGCGATGATCTCGTCCCGCGAAACCTGGACGCCGGCGGCGCGAGCGCCCTCGGCGATGCCGTCCAATTCCGCCAGATTCTCCGCGTCGATCTTCGGAACGAACATCGCGGTGGCCCGCCGCACCAGCCACGGCCATTCCATCGCGCTGTGGTACTCCCAGGTGACGCGCGTCGCGCGGAGGCCCTCGGCGATTTCCGGCGCGAGCAGGTAGCCGTGTTGAAATCCGCGCTCGCGTGGCTCGCCTTCGGTGTGCAGGTAAATCCAGCCGGCACGCTCGAAACGCCGGGCCGCAGACAGCCAGGCCTGTTGTTCCGGTGCCAAGGAGGACGGGGAAGCGCCCAGACACGAGAGGGCGCACAGACCGGAGAGGGCCGCCACGAGCGCACATCGATGGTGAGTCATGCGCGCATCACTAGCACAAGTGCTCGCGCCCCCACAAGTGCGGCGTGCGGCTTCTTGCCCGCGCCCGGAGCCAGGATGGCCGCTGCCCGGCCGGTGGTCGCAGCCGTCCAGCCTTCGTGGCGCCTCCGCGCAGGCGACGCGGCGTCAGCGGCGCGGCGTGCGCTTCAGCACGACTCCTTCAGCCCGGCCCTCCAGTTGGTCGCTCACGGCGGCGGCGCGGGCGTTGAAGAAATGCTTGAGCGAGAACCCGACCGGGCCGGGGCCGGGAGGTTTCCCGTCGCGCGGGCCGTCGGGCCGGCGCCCGGCCACAACGCGTTCGAACTTCGCCAGCCGGTCGGCGGATTCCTCGGCGACGAACGGCCGGACCGTGGCCGCCAGCGCGTCGGTCCGCGCACTCAGGCGCTCAGGCAGGAACAAGGTCTTCCGCAGCCGCCCCAACTCCCGGCGGTAACGCTCGTGGACGGCCGGGACCGCGAGCATCCGCTCTAGGAAACGGTTCTCGCCCACCCAGGGATGCCAGAGGCTCGCCTGCTCGCGCTGCGCTATGGTGCCGATGTGCGGAAACTCGCCCCAGCAATGGTCCAGGTCCCACGGAATGAATCCGAACCGGTCGGTGCGCGGATCGAGATAGAGCAGGAAGTTCTGGCCGTTGCTCAGGATGCTGTCGTAGTTGGACAACAAGGCCTCACCCGCGAGGAAGCGGGCGAACTCGGCGACGTCGATGAACTCGTCGATCCGCGCCGCGAAGTCGGCGTCGCTGGCCAGCGTGACGAGCCGCGCCAGTTCGATGACGCGGCGTTGGTGTCGCGCCTTCACTTTGGTCTTCGGAGCATAGATGGGTTCGTAGGCGGCCCAGGCGTCGCCGAGATCTTTGAACAACTCGTAGGTGACCGGCTTGAACAGGGCCACGCCCTCCGCGCCGAACTCTTCCCGCGCCCATTCCGCGTCCGGATTCTCCACCACCACGTAGAGACCCAGCAGGCGTCCCGTGAACCGGCCGTCAATGGTCAACCGCATCCGGGCGAAGGCGGTGCGCGGCGCCGGCACGCCGGCCTCCCGGAAGAACTCGTAGGCCAGGGTGTCGCTCAGGCACGAGGCGTCGGCGACGAGGTTGTGGAAATTCAGCGTCGTCCGTCCGGCGAGTTGCTGGGACTTGACGCGTTTGTTCAGGTTGATTTTGAACGGCCGTTTGTGGGTGCGCAACGCTTCAATGAAGGTGCCGTTGCCCTTGAACCGCGCGCCGACGTCCCGGAAGTCCGCGCCGCCGAACTCCAGTTCCCCCGCCGACCAGGGCTGGTCGATGCCCAGCACGCCGGCGAGGCCGGGGCGCGCGGCCTTCGGGTTGCGCAGGATCACCGAGCCGTCCGAGCGCATGAACCCCAGAACCGGCGGCACGGAGTTCGGTCCGAGCGCGGCCCATTGCGCGGCGCTGAACTTCAGGTGAACGTCCCACACGTTCGTCGGACGAAACAGCTCGTCGGCAAAGCGCAGCGCGGCCGCGTTGGTGGCCAGCGTCGCCGCGGCCGCGGCCGGCAACGACGGTTCGGGGGGCGTGTCCAGCGGTTGGCGGGCCTGGTGGGTGAGCATCGTGATCCAAACCCACGACTGCACCTGCGGAACCTGCCACAAGAGGACGCCGCCGATCACTGACAGCAGCAACTGACGCAGCACCAGGAAACCGAGGCCGACGACCGCCAGCAGCCGCCACCTCCAAGGCATCCTTGGGGCCCGGGCGGGAACTTCGCGCATGTCCATGGTGTAACCCCGCCCGGAAGTCCAAGACAAGGGACATCTGCTCCGCCACCGCGCGCGCCTCCGAATCCGGCCTTCGCGCGTCAAGAAAGACGGGCCGCAGGCGTTACCCGATTTGCCGCCAACCCGGCATGGGTCAAAGCAGCGACCGGGCCTTCGCCAGCGCCGCGTCCAACTCCGCGACGAGTTTCCCGCCGCCGCGGGCGTTGTCGGGTTTGCCGCCTCCTTTGCCGCCGACGATCGGAGCGATCTGCTGGATGATTTTGCCGGCCTGGACGTGCGCGGTGAACTCCGGCGAAACCGCCGCCACCAACGCCACCGCGCCGTTGGCCGCGCCGCCGAGCACGATCACCCCGTGGAACTGGCCCTTCAGTTCGTTGACCATCGCCTGGAGGGTGTCGCCGTCGGCGGCCCCGCAGTTCTCGATGATCGCGGGCACGCCGTTGAACGTCTGGGCGCGCGACGCCAGGCTTTTGGCATTTTCGGCGGCCTGCTTCTGGGCGAGCGCCTTGAGTTGTTTCTCCAGCGCCTTCTGCTGTTCGAGCAACGACTCGATCTTCCGCTCCAGTTCGCCAACGGGCGAATTGACCTTGCCGGCCAGCGACCGGACGAGCTGCAACTCCTGCTGCGCCCGGGCGTAGGCCTCCAGCCCGGCCACCGCTTCGATGCGCCGCACGCCGGCGGCGATGGTGCCCTCGGACACGATGCGGAACAGGCCCAGTTCGCCGGTGGCGCGGGTGTGCGTGCCGCCGCAAAGCTCCATCGAGTAACCGTCCAGCGCGGCCGGCCGGCCGCCGATCTGCACGACGCGGACGACCGCGCCGTATTTGTCGCCGAAGAATTGCATCACGTCCGGGCGCGACTTCACGGCGGCATACGGAACTTCGGTCCAGCCCACACCGGCGTTTTCCAGGATGCGCTCGTTGACCAGGCGCTCGACGTCGGAGACTTGCTGCGGTGTCAGCGGCGCGCTGTTGAAATCGAAGGTGAGTTTGTCCGGGCCGACGAACGAACCTTTCTGCGACGCATCGCGGCTGACGACCTCGTGCAGCGCCCAGTGCAGCAAATGCGTGACCGTGTGGTGGCGCTGGATGGCGGCGCGGCGGTCCTTGTCCACCGAGAGGATCACTTCGCTGCCAGCCAACGGCGCATCCGCTTCCTCGCTTCGGACTTCGGACTTCGGACTTCGGACTTCCAGGAAATGCAGCCAAGTGTTGCCGGATTTTTGCGTGTTGATCACGCGCCAAAGCTGGGCGCCGTGCTCCAAGTCGCCGGTGTCGCCGACCTGACCGCCCATCTCGGCGTAGCAGGCGCTAGTGTCGAGGATGACGGCGGTCTTGTCCTTGAGGCTGACGACTTCGAGCACCGTAGCGGGCGTCTCCAGCTTCTCGTAGCCGACGAACGCCGTCGGCGTGGTGGACTCGATTTGCGAAAGCTCGATGACGGTTTTCTTCTGAGCGGCGCGGGCGCGGGCGCGCTGCTCGTCCATCAACTTGTTGAAGCCCTCCACATCCACCGTCAAGCCGCGCTCGCGGGCCATCAACTCGGTGAGGTCGAGCGGGAAGCCGTAGGTGTCGTAAAGCTTGAAGGCGTCTTCGCCAAGGATGTTGAGCTGGCCCTTGAGGAATCTGCGCCATGCTCCTGCCCGTAACTCCTGGAAAGAACATTTTCCTAACTCGACTCCATCCCGAGTGCTGAAAGTCATCGTCTGCAACTCCCACTCCGTTGGAAGCGGAAGATCGCGGCTGATAAAGCCGTAATCTCGCGAAAGCCACCGACAGACGATCCACTCTTTACTGGCAGCAAAGTCGATTGCCTTGGCGAAAACCTCATTTTCAAAAAGTTTGATTCCCCGATCCAGCGTCTTGTTAAACGCCTCTTCCTCCACGCGGATGACTTCCTGGACGTGCTTTTGCTTGGCGCGGATCTCGGGGAAGACGTCGCCCATCGTCTCGGCGAGCACTTCGACCAGTTTGTAGAAGAACGGTTCGTGGAAGCCGAGCGTGCGGCCGTAGCGCACCGCGCGCCGCAGGATGCGCCGCAGCACGTAGCCGCGTCCTTCGTTGCTGGGCTGGATGCCGTCGGCAATCGCAAAGCTCAGCGTCCGGATATGATCGGCGATGACGCGGAAGGCGATGTCGGCTGCGATTTGCTCGGCGGAAGGAGCGCGGCCTTCCAGGCCGCTTCCGCCCCCAGCGTTTCCCGAGGCCGCGGATGGTTCGGACGCAGCGGGTTGGAAGCCCGCGCTCCGGGGCAGCGTGGAGCCGTATTTCTTGCCGCTCATCTGCTCCAACCGGTCAAAGAGCGGGCGGAAGATGTCGGTCTCGTAATTGGAGATGACACGGGTGAAGTCGGTGAAGCCGCGCGTGTTTTGGATGATGCTCGTCACGCGCTCGAAACCCATGCCGGTATCGACGTGCCGCGCCGGCAGGGGTGAGAAGGTGCCGTCGGCGTTCGCGTTGAACTGGATGAAGACCAGGTTCCAAATTTCGATGCACTGGGCACTGCCTTGGTTGACGAGCGCGCCGCGGGTGTCGCCCCGGGGCGTCAGATCGACGTGGAGTTCGCTGCACGGACCGCACGGGCCGGTGTCGCCCATCATCCAGAAATTGTCTTTTTTGCCGCCGGTGCGGATGTGGACCTTGGGATCGAGTCCCGCCGCGGTGAAGAGCCGTGCCCAGTGATCGTGGGCTTCCTGGTCAAATTCACTCGGCTCGCCGGGGCCGGGTTGATAGACCGTGGCGTAAAGCCGGTTCTTCGGGAATTTCCAGACTTCGGTGACGAGTTCCCAGGCCCACGCGATGGCTTCCTGCTTGAAGTAATCGCCGAAGGACCAGTTGCCGAGCATCTCGAAGAAGGTGTGGTGGTAGGTGTCGAGGCCGACGTCTTCGAGGTCGTTGTGCTTGCCGCCGGCGCGGATGCACTTCTGGGTGTCGGCGGCGCGGCCAGGCGAATAGGGGCAGCGCGTCTGGCCGAGGAAGATGGGCACGAACTGGTTCATGCCGGCGTTGGTGAAGAGCAGGTTCGGCGAGTCGGGCATGAGCGAACTCGACGGGACAATGGTGTGTTGCTTCGACTTGAAGAAGTCGAGAAACGACTGGCGAATTTCGGCGCTGGTCATGGCGGGAGGTTACAAGTTGCCGGTGGAGCGATGCAAGTTGGCGGGCGGTCACCAGGCGGCACCCACAACCGGCCTCCGCCGGGCCGGCCACGGTTGAGAATCAGCCCCGCCGCGGCGGCCGCGGGCGGGCCTTACAGACTGCCGTAAAATTCCTCCACCACCTGGCGGAAGTTGTTTTCCGGCACGTTGATGATGCCCATTTCGCGCCGGGCGTTCTCCTCCGAATCGCTGGCGTGCGCGGCGTTGACCATGATGCTCTGGCCAAACTCGCGCCGGATCGAACCGGGCGGCGCCTTGGACGGATCGGTCGGCCCGAGCACGTCGCGGATTTTCCGCACGGCCTCCACGCCTTCATAGACCAGCGCGATGCATTTCTGGGTGCCGGAGGCCTCGAGCTCGCCGGGCGGGCATTCCGACGGGGCACGCCCGGCCATGAAGCGGACGATGTTGTCGAACTGGTGGTCGCCGAAAATGGGGCCGAGGAGATCGCCCAATTGCTGTTCCGCCGCGGGCGGAATGGGGAAGCCCAGTTCCTTTTCGATGCCGGTCTTGGCCTTGGCGGCCACGACGTCCTTCAACTTGGTGCGCAGCGTTTCGCGCACCGGGCCGTAGAACTCCTGCGCCTGGGCCGTGCTCATGCGGTGGACCTTGATGCCCACAATGAACAGGCCGGTGCGCGAGAAGAAGTCGATCATGTTGCCTGGCCGGCCGGTCGGAAAGCGGAAGTTGTCCGGTTTGATGAGCACCAGCGTGCGCTGGGGCCACTCGCCGGGCTGGTAGGTGATCACGTTTTCCAGCAGCCCGCCGTCCGTGTCCGAATACTTGGCCCAGAGCCGCAGTTTGTCGGCGGCCTCCTCCGGATTGGGCGCCGCCAGCACCGCCGGTTCGAAGTAGCGCACCTGGCCCTCGCTGTCGAGAACGAGGTCGCCGTAGGTGTCCCGGATGCTCTCGCCGCCGCGGCGCTCGGAACTGAAGCTGCCGACGACCGACCGCGTCTTGCGGACCGCGTCGTCGCCCCGGAACAGCAGCAGCATCACCCGGCGGCGGCGCCCGGTTTTCGCGTCCGGCAACAGGTTTTGCAGGATGTATTGGCGGATCAACTCCTGGATCTTGCGGTCCTGCGGGTCGTTGGTCGAGATGATGCGTTCGGCGTATTGCGTCACCAACTCCGCGCTCGGCGCGTACATCCGGGCCGCCGCCAAGTCCAGTCCGGTGCGGGTGATGAGCCGGCTCAGAATGCCGCCGGTGCGGGACTTGTAGAGCGAGTACGGCGTGAGGATGACGTAAGCGAGTTGCTCAGACATAGCGGGACATCAACCGGGCGGTTGGGCGGGTGGGGTTGGGGTGGAGGCGGGCGGCACGGTGGCCTTGCCGCCAAGGATCTTGAACATCACGGTGCCGCATGTCGGGCATTTGCCTTTAATGGCTTTGCGCCCGTTCTTCATGACTTCTTCGACGGCATCCGCGATTTCCTTCTTGGCCTTGCATTTGACGCAGTAACCTTCAGCCATATAAAGCTCCTTCCAACAACGCTTCGGGCGTTTTGAAAACCGGCTCCAGCTTACCGGGCCGCCGTCGCCAGCGTCAACTGAGAAAGCCGCCGCATGGACAACTTGCTGGTAATCAGTTGGATGGCGTGGCCGCTTCCCCCCACCCGCCGGGGGCGGGCGGCTCAGGAAGACTGGATTTCTCCGCTCGCCATCGCCCGCAACGAGGTCTTCAAAATCTTCCCGGTGGAGTTCCGCGGCAGCGTGGGCAGCACCATGATTTGCCGCGGCACCTTGTAATCGGCCAGGCGGCTGCGGAGAAAATGGATCAACGCCTGCTCATCCACTTGCGCGCCGTCGTTCGGCGAGAGGTACGCCACCGGCTGCTCGCCTTTGCGCGAGTCCGGCACGCCGATGACCGCCGTCTCCTTGACGCCGGGGAACTGGTAAATGACTTCCTCGATTTCGCGCGGATAGACGTTCAGGCCGTTGACCAGGAGCATGTCCTTCTTCCGGTCCGTGATGTAGAAATAGCCGTCGCTGTCCCGGTAGCCGATGTCGCCGGTCAAGAGCCAGCCGCGGCGCAGGGTGCGCGCCGTTTCCTCCGGCTGGTTCCAGTAACCCTGCATCACGTTGCCGCCGCGCACGCAGATCTCGCCCACTTCTCCCGGCGGCAGGCACTCGCCGGCGTCGTTCTGCACGCTCATTTCCACGTGCGGGATGGGCTTGCCGATGGAGCCGGGCTTGGACGGCAAACCCAGCGGATTCATCGACACGACCGGGCTGGCCTCGCTCAGACCGTACCCTTCCAGCAACGGCACGGTGAACTTCCGGCCCCACTCGGTCAGCACCTGCATCGGCAACGGCGCCGCGCCGCTGAAACACGCCCGCAGCGGCAACTCCGGCCCGAGCGGCGCGTGGACCATGCTGCGGAAGAACTGCGGAATGGCCGGCAGGATCGACGCCCGCCGGCCGACGATCTCCTGCACCAGGTTTTTCAGCGGATGCAGTGACTTGACCAGCACGATCGAGCCGCCGACCAGCAGCGGCAGGAACAGCCCGACGCACAGCATGAAACTGTGAAACAGCGGCAGGATCACCGCGAACCGGTCGTCTCCGACTGCCCGCAACACGATCCGGCAGCTCTCGACGTTGTGCAGCAGATTGCCGTGCGAGAGCATCGCCCCTTTGGGCCGGCCGGTGGTGCCGGAGGTGTAGATGATCACCGCCAAGTCAGATTGACTCCGGTGGGGAAAGGAGGGTGTGTCCGCCTTCGCGCCCGCCGCTCCTGAGTTGATTTGCGCGATGTCGGAGATCCTCAGCGTGGGTCGCAGCCCGGTCAGCGCGTGTTGATGCTCCGCCAGGGTGGCGTCGGTGATCAGCGCCTCGATTCCGGCGTCGTTGAGGATGAAGCCCACCTCGTCCGGCTTGAGAAAATTGTTGATCGGCACCACTACGCCGCCGGCCAGCAGCACGCCGAACACCGCTGGAATGTATTCCGGGCAGTTCTTGAGCCAGAGACCCACCCGGTCGCCGATCCCCACGCCCATATCCCGCTGCAGAGCGGTGGCCACGCGGAAGGACTGGTCTTCCAGCGCGGCGTAGGTGAACTCCTGCTCGCCCCAAAACAGGGCGTGTTTGTGGGGGTGCGCTTTGGCGGAGGCCCGGAACGCAGTCGCTAAGTTCATCGCCCGCAGACTAGCCGTTCATCCGGCAAATGAAAACCCCGAATGAACGCCTGGGCCGTCCTGGCCAACGACCAAAGCGCGGGCGCCACCGGCGGCCGGGATCCGCCGGCTACAACTACTTCTTCGCCGCTTCGGCGGCGTCGGAGGAAAGGCGGCTCTTGGCGCCGTAGGCGGTGGTCTCGCCGTCGGCGGCTTTGACGTTGGCCTGGAAGAGGAGCGGAGGCGAAAGGTTGTGGTTCTTGTCCTGAGTGACCTTCGCCGGGCCGGTCGCGCGCACCTTGGCCCAAACGCTGGCCGGCGCGCCGGGGTCGGGCGTCGTCACCCGCAGCGGCCCGTTCTCCAGTTCGTAGTTCATGGCGGACTCCGGCGTGAGGCTGATTTCCAGGGCCGCCGGCGGAGCGCCGTTCTTGCGGGGCGCAACCCGCAGCAGGACCGGGGCAGCCTCGTTCCGGCCGGGCAGCGCCGCCGCCTGGCCCGCCAGGCTGGGCATGGTCTCCACGGCCAGTTCCACCGATTCTTCGGGATACACTTGGGCCAGATACTCCTGGGCCGGCCGCCGATGCACCTTCCGGATTTCAAAGCGGTCCAAGAGCGAGCCATCGTCCCGGATGGCCTCGCCGTGCAGTGTGTCCCGGGTGGCCTCGAACACCATGAAGTGGTGGACGGCCTCGTACACGACCAGCGCGGGATTGGGCAGCGAAACGTGCAGCGGGGCCCCGCCGCCCCCGGTGGTGGCGTAGGTGATGGGCCATTCGGAGGGATGCGCTGCCGAGGCGAGCGGCCGGAACCGCTCGTACAGGTGTGAATGCCCCGCGAGCACCAGGTCCACCTTGGCTTGGTGAAAGAGCGGCAGGTAACTCTCGTGGCCCCAGGCCGAGGCATGGCCGCCGACGTTGAACACCGGCGGGTGCAGGAACACGATCTTCCACGGCGCGCGGCTGGCCAGCAGATCGCGGCGGGCGAATTGGAACTGCTCGTCCGTGGCTTTCTCGTAGTGAAAGTCCAGCCCCAGCACATGCACCGGGCCGGCGTCGAACGAGTACCACCGCTTCCGGCCGGGCAGGTCCAGCAGGGCCAGGTAGTTGGTGCAGTCGTGCTCGTGGTTGCCGATGATCGGGAAGATCGGCACCTGATCGATGACGTGCGCCAACGGTCCGAAGAATTCTCTCGACCACAGAGCGTAGTCATCGCCGCGTGCCACCAGGTCGCCGTTGTGCAGGATGAACTCCGGCTGGTAGTCCAGGAAGCGCCGCGTCAGCGCCGCGTGGATCTCGGGATGGGTGCGGTCGTCGCCGTAGGCAATGAAGCGGACGCTCCGCGCCTTGGGATTCAGCGTGCGGAACCGGCGGGGGGGCGTCTGCGTGCCGTCCAGTTCGACGGTGTAAGAATATGTCGCGCCCGGCTTCAGACCCTTGAGTGTGGCGGAGTAGAGGTAAAACACGTTGGTCTCGCGGCGGGTCGAAAGCCAGGCGGTCGCGGAGGCGTCGGCGTCGGTCGCCAGCGTGCCGGAAACGCCCGTGATCGGGCGCGCCGTCACGGGAGCCACCGTCCGATCCAGTTGGCCGTCGCGGCCAAAGCGTACCAACCCCGGATGATCACTGGGCGATTCCCACAGGACCGCGACGGTTTTCGGCGCCGGCACCTGGAGGTAAGGTCCTTTGGAAAAAGGCGATCCTTCCTGGGCGGCCGCAGCCAGCGCCGCGCCGAAGCACAACGCCGCCCAGGCCCGGAGCTTTCCGGTGCCCGGAGGACAAACTCGCGATAACATTCGATTCATGGCTCTCAGGAGATGGTTGGCCGTGCGACCTTCCCGCAGCCGAAGGGTGCGAAGGCCAAGCCGCTGCCGCCCTGGCGCCGGCTCGCTCGCGGTCTGCTGCGGAGCCCCGCGATCAAGCGCACGGAACGCTGGCCCCGACGGCGGGTTGGACCGGGCGGCAGAGCCGTTGCGTCACCAGGGCGCCGGTGGCCACGGCCACGGCGGCGCAGGTGAGATACGGCAGCGCGGGGTGGTGGGTGAAGAGCGTCGCCGCATAGATCGGCCCCAGGATGCGCGCCAAGCTGCCCGCGCCCTGGGCCACGCCGATGGTCGCGCCCTGCTCGTGGTCCGGCGTCAGGTTCGACAGCAGCCCGAACAACGGCGGCCGCGTGAGCGCCGAGCCGACCGACAGGACCGCCAACATGCCGTAGAGGTACAGCCAAGGCACGCCGCCGGCTTGAAACAAGGCCTTCCAGGCGAACGTCCGCGGGCCGGAAATGAAAGGCAGAATCGCCAGGCTGACGCCGGTCAGCACCAGGCTCACCGCGATGAGCCGGGGTTCGCCCAGGGCTTTGACGAGCCGGCCGATGGCGCCGCCTTGGACGAACGCGCCGATGATGCCGCAAAACGCAAAGAGATAAACCACGATCACCGCCGAACGCTCGTCGGCCTGGATGTTGAGATGGAAGTTGTCACTGACCAGCAGCGGCAGCGTGGTCTCGAAGCAACTGAAGCAGAACGTGGCGAGGAAGAAGACGATGACCAGCAGGCCCACCTTGGGCTGCGTCAGCGTGTGCTGCCACTGGGCCAGGTGCGGGCGCGGCGCGGCGTGTTCGGAGGTGGGCTTGCGGCTCTCGGGCAGAATGAAAAAGGCCAGGAGGAAGTTCGCGGCGCACAACGCCGAGGCCACCCAGCCGGGGCCGGTGCTGCCGAGGTATTTCAGGCTCAACCCGCCGATGATCGGGCCGAAGATGAAGCCCAGCCCGAACGCCATCCCGATCAGCCCCATCCGGCGCGAACGCTGGTCCGGCGGCGTGATGTCGGCGATGTAGGCCTGCGCGACGGTGATGTTGCCGCCGCACAGGCCGGCGAAGAGCCGGGAGGCGAAGAGCGTCCACAGCGCGGCGGCGTGGTTCTCCAGTCCCGAACCGACGGCGAAAATGGCGTAGGCGAAGATCGCGCCCGCCGTGCTGATCAACAGGACCGGCCGCCGCCCGATGCGGTCAGACAACCGCCCCCACACCGGGGCGAAGAGGAACTGCATGGCGGAAAACGCGGCGATGATGGCGCCGATCACGAAGCCCGACGCGCCCATGTGCCGGCTATAGACCGGCACCAGTGGCACGACGATCCCGAAGCCGATCAGGTCAATGAAGACCGTGAGGAAAACGATGAAGACGGAGGGGCGCTTCATGCCGGGCGGGCCGGCGCGCTGCGCTGGGTCCAGTGTCGAATGGCGAACATGGAGTGGGAATTTACGGGCCAGGCCGGGTGAGTCAAGCAACCGCCTCCGGTCAGTTGCGGCAACCGTTCGGCCGGATCCGCCGACCCGCTGCGGGCGCGCTTGCTTCAAGCGGCGGGCCACGCCAACCTGCGGTCGGTTCGGCCCGGCTGTTCCGGCCGGGCGTCGGAACCACGAACGACCGGATATGCCGAAGAACCGCTGGCTGCTTTGCGCCGCAGGGCTGGGATTGCTCTGCGGCGCCGGCTCCGATCTGCGGGCGGCGTCCCCGTCCGGCCCGCACCCCGGCTCGCCTTATATCATCGACGTCTGGGGCACCGAGGATGGGCTGAGCGCGGTGACGTCGATCATCCAGACGCACGACGGCTATCTGTGGCTGGGAACGCTCTATGGCTTGGTGCGTTTCGACGGTGTGCGCTTCACGGTGTTTGACGAGAACAACACGCCCGGACTGAAGAGCAGCCAAATCGTCCATCTCTTTGAAGACAGCCAGAGCAACCTGTGGGTCGGCACCGAGAGCGCCGGCGTGGCGCTGATCCGCGACGGCCAGGTCAAGAGCCTGGACATCGGACAGGGCAGCCGCGCCGGGCGCCTGATGTCCGCCTGCGAGGATGCGCGCGGCGCGGTGTGGCTCTACACCGCCGACGGCCAACTCTGCCGGTACCGCCACGGGACCGTGCAAGTCCGGCCCTTCGGGGCGCAGTATTCCAGCAACTGCCGGGCGCTGGCGGTGGAGAAATCCGGCCTGCTGTGGGTGGGAGTGGACTGGGGGCTCTTCGGCATCGGCCCGACGGCGGGGAACGACCCGAACGACTTTCCCTTGCAGCAGTTCTTCCAGGTCAACAAACTCGATTTCCTCCTGGCCAGTCCCGGCGGCGGCTACTGGCGGCTGGCCGACGGGCGCGTCCAGAAGTGGACCACCAACCGCCTCGAACGCGACCTCGGCCCCTACCCGTGGAGCCAGAACGTGCCGGTCACGGCTGCCTGTGAAGACCGGGAGGGCAACCTCGTGGTCGGCACCTACGGGGCGGGGGTCTTCTGGTCGGACGCGGCCGGTCACTTTACCCAGCTTGCCAGCGAGCAGGGGCTCTCGCACATGTACATCCTGGCGCTGTGCGTGGACCGCGAGGGCGATCTGTGGGTCGGGACCAACGGCGGGGGCCTGAACCGGGTGAAGAAAGCGGTGTTCCACGTCCTGGAGCCGACCCGGGGCTTGACCGTCCAGTCGGTGTGCGAAGACGGCCAGGGCGGACTGTGGATCGGCTACAACGGCGACCGGGTGGACCACTGGACCGGCGGCGGCCCGCAGCGGTTCGCGGTGGCTCCCGGCTCCAACGTCAAGGCCGTGTTCGCCGACCGACAGCAGCGGCTCTGGGTCGGCCTGTGGAGCGCCCTGGGGCCGGGCCTGTTCCAGTGGCAGGCGGACCGGTTCCAACCGGCGATCGGTTTTGACGCTTACGACCGACAGGTCTCGGCCGTCTATCAGGACCGCCACGGCCGGCTGTGGGTGGGCACGCAAGGCGGCTTGGCGCGCCGGGACGAGCACGGCTGGAACCTGTTCACGAAGCGGAACGGGCTGGCATCCGATGCGGTCCGGGCCATCGTGGAAGATCGCGAAGGAAATCTCTGGATCGGAACCGGCGGCGGCCTGAGCCGGCTGCAGGACGGCAAGTTCACCTCGTATCACAAGGCCGACGGGCTGCCGAGTGACAACGTCTCCGCGCTGTGGGTGGACGCCGAAGGCGCGCTCTGGGTCGGCACCAGCGGCGGTCTGGCGCGGTTCCACCACGACCAATGGCGGAGTTACACGACGCGCGACGGGCTGATCAGCAACAGCATCGGCTACTTGGTGGAGGACGGCCGGGGCGCCTTGTGGATTGGGTCGAACGCCGGCCTCATGCGCGTGCCGATGCCGGCGCTGAACGACTCTGCGCGGGGACCGACCAACCCCCTGCCGTGCCGGGCCTACGGGAAAGCCGACGGTCTGCCGACGCGCGAATGCAGTTCCGGCTCGCAACCGGCGGCCTGCCGCGCCCCGGATGGGACGCTGTGGTTTCCAACCATCAACGGTCTGGTTTCCGTGAACCCGGCCCACCTCAGCCCCAACACCAATCCGCCGCCCGTCGTGATCGAGTCAGTGCGCGTTGACGGCCAGGAGCAGAGCACCAACGGCCTCCGGGGGCCGGTGCCGCAGAGTGTCACCGTTCCGGCGGGCAAAGAGCGCCTGGATATCCAGTTCACTTGTCTCAATCTCTCCGCGCCGGAGCGGGCACGCTTTCAGTACCGGCTGGAAAACCACGAGGCCGCCTGGCATGATCTGCCGGCGCCGACGGGGGGCATCGCTGCCGTGGCCAGCTACAGCAGTCTGCCGCCGGGCCGCTACCGCTTTCAAGTGACTGCCAGCAACGAAGACGGCGTGTGGAACCGGACCGGCAGCACGCTCGCCGTCGTGGTGCTGCCGCCGTTTTGGCGGACGGGATGGTTCCTGGGCGTCACCACGGCGGGCTTGCTGGGCCTGGTGGTGACGGTGGTGCATTACCTCTCGACGCAGAAGCTCGCCCGCCAGCTCGAAGGCATGCGGCAAAAGGAGGCGCTGGAAAAAGAGCGCGCCCGAATCGCGCGGGACATCCACGACCAGTTGGGCGCCAGTCTCACCCAAGTCTCGCTGCTGGGCGAGTTGGTGGAGAGCGACAAACACGCGCCGGACGAAGTCGCGGCCCACGCCCGGCAGATTTCCCAGACGGCCCGCGACACCACGCGCGTCCTCGACGAGATCGTGTGGACGGTCAATCCCTCGAACGACACGCTGGACGGCTTGATCACTTACGTCTGCAACTACGCCCAGGAATATCTCGCCGTGGCGGGGTTGCACTACCGGTTGGAGGTGCCTACCCAGTTGCCCGGAACGCCGATCTCCCCGGAGGTGCGGCACAACGTGTTTCTCGCGGCCAAGGAAGCGGTGACGAATGTGGTCCGCCACGCCCACGCCACCGAGGTCCACCTTCGGCTCCACCTGCAACCCGGCGCGTTCACGCTGGAGATCCAGGACAACGGCCGCGGTCCCGCCGGCTTGGCGGAAAAGGCGGCCCAGTCCAGAAATGGATTGCGCAACATGCGCAATCGCATGGAGGATGTCGGCGGCAGCTTCTTCCTCGGGCCGGCGCCGGACGGCGGCACGGTCGTGCGGTTGACGGCGCCCGGAGGGGAATCATGAGATGGACCGCTGAAATCCAAATGCCGAAAGCCGGATCGAATTCGAGACTCAAAAGTTGGCCGCGCCGGACCTTGGACGCTCGCCCGGGGTCGGATTGGGGGGTGAGGGCGCTGGGTTTCGTCCGGGCTTCGACCTGCGGATTTCGGATTCCCGGCTGATAACGCCATGCCCATCACCGTTTCCATCGTCGAGGATAACGACCAGTTGCGCGGTACCTTGGCCCGCGTGATCAGCCGCGCGGAAGGTTTCCGGTGCGTGAGCCAGTACCCCAGCGCCGAGGCCGCGCTGGAATCCATTCCGCAAGAACGCCCGAACGTCGTGTTGATGGACATCAACCTGCCGGGGATGAACGGCGTGGAATGCGTCCGACGCTTGAAGGAGCGGGTGGAGGGCATCCAGATCGTCATGCTCACGGTTTATGAGGACACGGAGAACATCTTCAACGCGCTGGCCGCAGGGGCGTCCGGTTACCTGTTGAAGCGAACGACGAGCGCCGAGTTGCTGGCGGCCCTGCGCGAGGTGGTGCGGGGCGGTTCGCCGATGACGACCCACATCGCGCGCAAGGTGGTGCAGTCGTTCCAAAAGACCGGCCCATCGTCCCAGCCCACCGAGAACCTGTCGGAGCGCGAGCAGCAAGTGCTCGACTGCCTCAGCCAGGGCTTCCTTTACAAAGAGATCGCGGACAAGCTTGGCATCAGCTACGAAACCGTCCACACCTACATCCGCCGCATTTACGAAAAGCTCCAGGTCCGCACCCGCACGGAGGCCGTCGCCAAGTTCCTGCGGCGGTAGCGGCGAAACCGGAAACCCGGATTCCCAAGTCCAGCACCCCACGGCAAGGTTAAGACCGGATGCCCCGGTCGCTCGGAGTCGCAAAAGGTTTCGCTCTTGGGAGCGGCGCCGGGGGAAATGGTTTCGGATTTCCCGTCCGGGGTGCGTGTCCCCAGAACTGGTGACTGGCAGGGGACCGGGGATGGAGTAAAGTGACGGCGTGCTGAAGATGCAGAAACGCAGTGTTCCGTGTGTGATGGTTAAGGCGTATGTCTGCGGCGCCGCGTCGGAAGGCATTTGTTCGTAGCCAGCGCAGCTACGAAGCCATTTTAAGCGCTTTGTTCTCATTGTTGCGGAAGGGCCGGGCGAAAGCCCGGCCTTTCCGTTTGTACGAAGTGTCCGCGAGGGGGGCGCTGACGAAAACGACCGTCTCTGGCTTCGCTTTCGGACAAGCGGCTGCTTCCATCGGGCCGACCCAACGCGCGGGAGCACGCCGGCCGGGCCCTGTCCGGAGTATCCGCCGCGCTCGGGTTTCGCCGCGAGGCTCAGCTTTCGCTCAACCGCTTCACTGGGGCTTCGAAGAGCATCTGATGAGCTTCCTTGAGGATCGCCGGAATGCGCGCGGCGAACGGGCTGCGGCCTAAGCACGGGCGAAGATCGAGGCCGTCCGCTTTCGCGGCGTTTTCGCCGGGGAACCAGTGGTCAGCCTGACCCAGCAGGTTGTAGCGCATCTTGCCCCATGCCACCAAGTCGAGCGACTGCGCGTAAGTCCACAGCCGGAGGATTTCCAGCAGATTGACCTGGCCCGGCACGTCCACGTATTGCGGCAGCCCCTCGAACCAGCGCGCGCACCAGTCCGCGCCCAGCGCCCGCTCCATTTCGGCCCGCAGCCGCCGCTCGGTCGGCTCGACGACGGACGGGATGCGGTCGTAGTGGTCCAGGGCGCGGACATGCTCGTCGAAGTCGCCCGGCCTGGCGGCGCCGATGCTCAGGGTGTGGACCTCCGGACGCGCCAGGCAATAGAGGTCGTTGAATTGCATCGGGGTGAGCGGCGCGCACAGGCCGGTGAGCTTGGACGGCGCTTCGTAGAGTTTGCCGCCTTTGTCGTTGGGGCTGATGATGAACACGCCCAGGTCCAGCCGGTGGGCCGCCACGATGGCAGGCCAGTTCAGGTCGTTGACGAAATACCAGTGCAGGTTGACGTAATCGAACTCACCGGTGTTGACCGCCTCGAGAATGAGGTCCGTCGTCGCGTGCGTCGAGAACCCGATGAACCGGACGCGGCCTTCCTTCTGGAGTCGGCGCGCGGCATCCAAGCAGCCGCCTTTTTGGAGGGACCAGTCCAGCAATTGGCGGTTGTTGATGCCGTGCAGCGCCAGCAAGTCCACATGGTCAAGCCCCAGGTAGCCCAGCGAAGTTTCAAAGATGTTCAGAAATTCCACGGCTGTCTCCTTCGGCGCGACTTTCGTCTGCACGAGGATTCGGTCGCGCGGCAGCGTGGGCAGGAGGCGTCCCAACTGCATCTCCGAGGTGCCGTAGCCGCGCGCGGTTTCAATGTGGTGGATACCCAGCTCGAGCGCGCGCCGGATGCAGGCCTCCAGGTTGGCCTGGTTGTCGGGCGGGATCTCCTGCGGCGCCACGTCCTGCCATTTGTGCTGATACCGCATGCCGCCGCAACTCAAGACAGGCATCTGGAGTCCGGTGCGGCCAAAGCGGCGATAGTTCATCGGCGGGAAGATAGGCAGCGACGGTGACCGAGGCAACGGCGGAGGCGGGGCCGGACCCATTGACGGCGGGGAGCCTGAAACCTGGCCAGTCTCGCGCCACCGCCTTCGGCCGGCAGCCTGGGAGACAGCGACCCCGCCGGATTGGGTTGGCGGCGGCGTTTCCGTTCCAGAAACCAGCGTTGACACGTCGCCGACCGCGGCTTAGTCTGCCCCTCGGATTTTTAACAAAAGCAAGACCATGTTACTCCGTATTGCTCTGGCGGTCGCCATTCTGGCTGGGATTGGCGCGACGGTGCTCAACCTCGTCAAGGTCAAGCCGGAGGTCACGCGCATCATCGGCGAACGCGAGGACTTCAAGAACAAGTACCAGACGACGCAGGCCGCGTTGGGCAAAACCCAAAAGGAACTCACCCAGACCAAGGCGAGCCTCGACCAGACCAAGAAGCAACTGGACACCACCAAGACCGAGCGGGACACCGCCGTGGCCGACGCCGACAAGCAGCGCAAGGAAGTCGCCCGCCTCAAGGACCAAGTGGAGAAGGCCACCAGCGACAAGGTCGAGGCCCAGCGCGACCTCGCCGCCTGGAAGGCGTTGGGTTTCTCCGTCGATCAGATCAAGATGGTCATCACCGATTTGCGGCAGGCCCAGAAGGATCTCGGCGCGCTCACCAATCAAGTGGGGGATCTGGGCCACGAGCTGGCGGAGGTGAAGAACCGGCTGCTCAAATACGAGAACCCCAACTACGTCGTCCACGAGCCCAATGTCGCCGCCCGCGTCGTGGCCGTCGATCCCAAGTTTGACTTCGTCGTGCTGGACGTCGGCCAGGACAAGGGGATGTTGCGGGACGGCGACATGCTGGTCAGCCGCGCCGGCAAGCTGGTCGCCAAGGTCCGCATCCGCACGGTGGACCGGAACACTTGTGTCGCCAACGTCCTGCCCGGCTGGAAGTTCTCCGAGTTGATGGAAGGCGACGCCGCGGTACCCGAAATGCCCAAGTTATGAACCGCCATTTTTGGCAAAGCCCCCGGCTGTGGCTCTGGCTGTTTCTCGTCGTCGTCGCCCTCCTCGGCGCCGCTGGGTGCGCCACGTCGAGCGACAACCAGAACTCCTCCGAGCGCCCGTGGAACGCGCCCCAGGATTGGGAGAACGGCATGCCGCCGGGCATGTATCAGCAGCGGCCGTACTGAGCCGCGACTGAGCTGGCGGATGAACGTTTTCAGCCCGGCGGTTGAATCCAGCGCGCCGGCGTGACCAAAGCGTCCATCCGCGCGTCGTGGGGTTTGCCCGGCAGGGCGGGCAAGACTTGTTGCTCGAACGCGACGCCGCAGCGTCTTCCTCGAATCTCCAACAACAAGCGGTCATAGTAACCCTTCCCCCGGCCGAGCCGGCCGCCTTGCACATCGAACGCCAGCCCGGGCACGAGAATCCAGTCGGCGCGGGACGGTTCCAGCTTCGGGCAGCGCGCGGGCGGTTCACGAACCCCGAACGGGCCGGCCACCACGCCGGCGGCGCTGTCCAAGACGCGCGCCTCGTACCGGCCGGTCGCCGCGTCGAACCGCGGCAAGGCGACCGTCAGGCCCGACGCCAGCGCCTGTTCCAACACGGGCCACACGTCCACCTCCCCCGGCAGCGGCGCGTAGAACAGCAACGTCCTCGCAGCAGGGAGCACCCTTTCCCGCAGGCACTGGCAGACCGCGGTGGACGCCCCGCGGCGCTGCGCCTCGCTCATTGCCCGGAGCGAGGCCCGGACTTGGGCCCGGAGCGCCGCCTTGGCGCGTTCGACACTCACGCGCCTCCCTCAGACTCAGGCCTGGCGGCCGCGGGCTTGGGAGCGTGAACTTTGGACCGATCGAGCAGCGCCCGCCACTTCTCGACGCGCTCCTTGATCTTCTTTTCCACGCCCTGGTCGGTCGGCTCGTAATAGTGCCGCAGCGCGCCGAGGTAATCCTGCGCCACAAAATGCTCCGGATGTTCGTGGGCGTATTGGTAGCCGGCGCCGTGGCCGAGCCGCTGAGCGCCCCGGTAATTCGCATCCTGCAGGTGCGCCGGCACCGCCAGCGTGCGGCCGGAGCGCACGTCCTCCAGCGCGGCGTCGATGGCGGTGATGGTGCTGTTGCTCTTGTTCGCGGTGGCGACGTAGAGTGCCGCCTCGGCAATGGGAATCCGCGCCTCCGGCCAGCCGATGAACTCCGCCGCCTGGTGCGCCGCCTGCGCCAGCACCAGCGCCATCGGGTCGGCCAATCCGACGTCCTCCGCCGCGCAAATCACGATGCGCCGGGTGAGGAACCGCGGGTCTTCGCCAGCGTGGATCATCTTGGCCAGCCAGTAGAGCGTCGCGTCCGGATCGCTGCCGCGCATGGACTTGATGAACGCCGAGATCGTGTCGTAGTGCGCGTCTTCGTCGCCGTCGTAAACCACCGCCTTGCGCTGGATGCTCTGCTCCGCCGTCGCCAGGCCGATACGGATGACGCCGTCGGGGCCGGGTTCAGTGGTGAGCGCGGCGACCTCCAACGAGTTGAGCGCCTTGCGGGCGTCGCCGTCGGAGAGTTTGGCCAGGTGTCGCAGCGCCGCCTCGTCGGCTTCGACCTTGAGGTAGCCCAGTCCGCGTTCGGCGTCGGAGCGCGCCCGCTGGAGCAATTGGTAAAGCTCCTCCTCGCTGAGTGGTTTCAACTCAAAGATCTGGGAGCGCGACACCAGCGGGGAGTTGACGAAGAAAAAGGGATTGTGCGTGGTGGCGCCGATCAGCCGGATGACGCCGCTCTCGACGTCCGGCAACAGCACGTCCTGCTGGGCCTTGTTGAAGCGATGGATTTCGTCAATGAACAGGATGGTGGGCCGGCCGGTGTTCTCCAGCCGGTTGGCGGCGGCAGCCAGCACGCGGCGCAGGTCCGCGACGTTCGATTCCACGCCGCTGAGCCGCTCGAACTTGCTGCGCGTCTGCCGGGCGATGATTTGCGCGAGCGAGGTTTTGCCCGTGCCCGGCGGGCCGAAGAAGATCAGCGACTGGATGCGGTCGGCCTCGATGGCGCGGCGGAGCAGTTGGCCCGGCGCCAGGATGTGCGTCTGCCCGGCGAACTCGTCCAGCGTGCGCGGCCGCATCCGCGCCGCCAGCGGCTGGTGCCACGCAGACGCGGGTTCCGATGGGATCTCCGGTTTCGCGTCGGTCGCCGCGGCAAACAAATCATCACGCGCCATGGGGAATAACTAGCAGCTTGAAGATGACTTTCCCAAAGGAAAAAGGCCGTGCCCCAGCCCCCGAAATCACGAGGCTTGGTTTAGAAGTCCCAGGGCAAAAAAAGACCCCACCGATGCCGTGTGTAACTGTTCCTTTGAACATTAAGCAACAAAAGGAACCGGCCCGGAAGCTTCCGACGTCCAGTGAAGGCCTGTCGTCCACTCCCCGCAGCTAAGGCTCCCGCTTTTCTCATTTACCGTTCAAGGACTTAGTTGCTGATCACGCGCATGGCAGGGTAAATCGTGCGTCCTGCTTTTCCAAAGAACCGTCGCGGGGCGTTGCTTCCCTCGCAACTTGCTGGTTTCCTATTGCCACAATGCGGCGGGGTTCTCAAGTGATTTTTCGGAAATTCTTTCGGGCCCTCCCGCCGGCGGGCGCGCAGCCAAATAATCTCGCCTGCCACCAACCGCCCCATCATCTTCCACCCGATGCACCTGGCCCGCTTGCGCCTCCGCGATTTCCGCAACTACGCGCGGCTGGACGTGGACTTCGCGCCGGGCTTCCATCTGCTGCTCGGTGGCAACGCGCAGGGAAAAACCAACATCCTCGAAGCGATTTATCTCATGGCCACGCTGCGCTCGTTCCGCGGCGTCGGTGGCGCGCCGATGGTGCGCCACGGGCAAAAGGGGTACTTCGTCGGCGGCACCGTCGTCGGCCAGGGCGAGCGCGAAATCAAGATGTATTGGTCGCCGCGCGAGCGGAAACTGAGCCTCGACGGCCAGCCGGTGAAACGGTGGAGCGACTACCTCGGCGTGCTCCGGGCGGTGGTGTTTTGCACGGAGGATTTGCAGCTCATCAAAGGTACGGGCCGCGTCCGCCGCCGCTTCCTGGATCTGCTGCTCTCGCAGACGCACCGCGCCTACCTGCCCCTGCTCCAGCGTTACGCCCAGGCCCTGCGCTCCCGCAACGCACTGCTCCGGCAGCCGATCCTCGACCCGGCCGCGCTGGACAGCTTCTCCCAGGAACTCGTCAAACACGGCGGGGAAATCATCCGTCAGCGGCGCGAACTGGCGCCCCGGCTTGCGCCGCTGGTGGACCGGGCCTACCGCCGCATCGCCGGCGACGCCGAGGAGCTGCGGATGGAATACCTGCCGGCCGTGAAACAGGACTTCGCGGTGGAACTGGCGCAGTCCGGTCCGCGCGAACGCGGCTACGGCGCGACGCTCGTCGGCCCGCACCGCGACGACGTGCAACTGCTGCTCAACGACCGCGCGGCCGCGCAGTTCGGCAGCGAGGGCCAGAAACGCACGCTCGCCCTCGCGCTCAAGATGGCCCAGGCCGAATACCTCACCACCCTCCACGGCGCTCCGCCGATCCTGCTCCTCGACGACGTCATGGGCGAACTGGACCTGCGGCGCCGCAGCGCGTTCCTGCCGCTGCTCGAAGCGGCGCGCCAGGCCCAGGGCCAGGTGTTCCTGACCGCCAACGAGGAGAGTTGGCCGCGCGAGTTGGCCCGCGACCTGCGGCGCTGGGAAATCAAGCAGGGCACGCTCACGGCGGCCGTTGCGTAGCCCGGAGCGTTCACCCGCCGCGGAAAAGAGCACCGGGCTGCCGACGACGACGTGAGGACTCGGTCTCCGCGCTCCGGTCGTGCGCTTGTAACCGCGCCCAGCCGCGGATCGTCGTTGGCAAACGATGCCGTTGCCGCAAACCTGTCGCCCATGCCGCGTGGCTTGACATTTCGCCGGGCGGGGCTGGCCGCCGGACTGGCCGTCGTCACTTGGGCGGCGCCCTCGGCCGCGCAATCCTGGGCCGACGCGTCGGCGCCCTACCGGCTGCGCATCGAGAAAAGCGCCGGCGCGTCGTGGCCCGCCGCCGCCGGCTTCGTGCGCGTCTGGCCGTGTGGTCTGAACGCGGCGCAGGGCCGGGCCCGCGTCTTCACCGCCGGAGGCCGCGCGGTGCGCTCGCAGCTCCTCTGGATCAAACCAGGCGATCCATGGAAAATCCTGTTCGACACTTCGGGAGGCGAAACGACCTACGTCATTTACCTCGACGAGCAACCCCCGCTGGCGGTGAGTTGGCGGCCCGAGGCGGGGCTGATCTGGGAAACGCGCGAACTCAAATCCGGCACGCCCGACGACTGGGCGCAGGCGGTGCGGTTGTGGGACACCGCGCCCGGCATCCTCGGCCGCGGCCCGGTGGCGCACGTGTTCAACGGCATCCACCTGCACGGCCCCACCCTGAATTTCGCGGGCCGGTTCACCGGCTATTTCCAAGTCAAAGATCCCGGCGAGTACGCGTTCGCCGTCGTCTCCACCGATCCGGCGTTCCTGCGGATTGACGGACGCTTTGTTGCGACCCGGCCGCTCCGGGCGAACAACCCCGGGCGCCACGGCCAGTTCAGCGGCACGGTGACGTTGCCGGCAGGACGCCACCAGTTGGACTACCTCCATTTCCACCGCGAGGGGCCGCTGGCGGCGGAAGTGGCCTGGAAACCGCCCGGCAAGAACGGATGGGAAGTGATGCCGCCGGAGGCGTTCGTTCCGCTGGCCGACTTTCACACCGTTGCCTTCGAGCCTTCGCCCGCGCAGCCCCGCCGGCTTTATTTTGAGTGGGAAGCCCGCGACAGCAACCTGGTGGATGACCTCGCGCTGGTGGACGTGCAGTTCCGCCTCCTGCCGCCGCTGAGCGGACGGCCCTGCCGTTGGCGGTTCGACGACGGCACCGAGGGCGCGAACAGCCTCCGGGCACACCTTTTCCCGCGCACCGGTTATCGGCAGGTACGGTTGGAGGTGTCCGGGCGGGGCCAGCCCCCGGCGGTGCTGACGCAGCTCATCGACGTCGAACCGCGCTGGGCGCAGCGCGACCAATGGCGCGACCCGCTCTGGGCCGAGCAGCGGAATGAGCTGCTGGCCCGCGATTTCTCCGCCGTCCCCCCGGACGATCTGGCGGCGCTCGTGCGGCTGGCGGCGTACCTCGACGAGCCGCCGTTGCTCGATCGTCTCGGCGCGGTGTGCCTCCGGCGGCAGTCGGAGTTCCGGGCCGGGCAGGCGGAGGCGTTCTTCGATTTGGGCCGGCATTATCAGAGCGCCGCCGGGCACCGAAGCGCGCTCGCGGAACGGGCGTTCCGGGCGGCGGTGGGCCTGGGCGGGGCGGAGTCTTCCGCCGCCGAGCGGGCGCGGCTGCGCCTGGCGGGGCTGCTGATTGACGACGCCGACCAGCCCGATCAATGCCTGGCGCTGCTGCGCGAGGTCCACGCGGAGAGCCTGCCGGCAGACGACCGGCGGCGGGCGCAACTGTTCGAAGGCGACGCGCGGCTGGCGAAGGGCGAGGTGGAAGCGGCCCGCGACTGTTACCGGGCGGCGGGGGACATGGCGCCAGGCGGCGTGGGCGCGGCCGTCCGCGCGGCGGCCCGGCTGGAGAGCGTGCGCCACTTCCTGGCGGCGGGCGCCTGGGACGAGGCGGACGAACTGCTGCGCCAGGTCGAGTGGGAATCGCCGTTGGAGCGGATGTCGATGGAAGCGGGCCTCGCGCGCATCCGGATTTGTCTGGGGCGCAAGGAACCGGCCCAGGCGCTGGCGTGGTGCCATCGGTTGCAGCCCGTGGCGGCCAACGACACCCAGCGCGCGGACCTGCTCTACGCGCGGATCGAGGCGGCCGAGGCCCTGGGGCAGCGCGCCGAGGCCCGCGCCGCTTACGCGCAGCTCCTGAAGGACCATCCGTACAGCGAGGCCAGCGCCCGGGCGAAAGACCGGTGGGGTCCGCAGTTGAGCCAGGCGGGAAAATGAGCGGCGGGCGTAACTCCGCTTTTCCGCGAAGCGTCCTTCCTCGCGGCGGGAGCGGCCGCGCCGCGCGCCGTGAGTTCGCGGTTCCCAGACGCGGGCATTGCGGCTAACTTCTGGAAATGATGAGAATCGTTTTGGCGGGTTTGCTGGTTGGGGCGGCCGTCGCCGCCCAGGCCGGCGAACGGGATTGGTTCGTCCCGCTGGGGGCGCCGCCGCAGGCCGCGCCGCGCCGCATCTCCGGCGGCGAGGGGTTTCCCCCGCTGCCGCTGCCGGCCACCCCGCTGCGCCGCACCGAACGGAAGCGCGAGCCGAGCCCGGCCAAGATCGTCGCCAAGGTCGTCTGGGGTGAGACGGCGGAGTTCAAATACCAGGGCGGCGAGACCGCGGAGGTGGCCGATTGGAACCAGTGCCCCGCGGACCTGCAGCAAATCCTGCGCAAGACCAGCGGCGCCCTCGGCACGCCCTACGGCGGCGACGCCCTGCCGCTGTCGGCGTTCAGTTGGGATCCCGTCCGCTGCCCGGTCCTGTTCTTCAGCGGCAGCCGGACGATCAAGTTCGATCCCAAAACGCTGGCGCAACTCCACGATTACGTGGTGCGCGGCGGCATGATCGTGGCCGACGACGTGGCCGGCGCGCCGTACTTTTACGCTTCCATCAAGCAGGCCATGGAGGCGGCCTTCCCCGAACTGAGCTTCCGGGTGATTCCTTTGGACCACCCGCTTTACCACATGGTGGCCGACGTGGACGAGGTGAAGTATCCGAAGAACAACCCGTCCACCCAACCGTTCCTCGAAGGCATGTACGTCTTTTCCCGCGTCGGCGTGCTGGTTTCCAAATACGGTCTCGGCTGCGGCTGGGACGACCACGCGGTGCCGTTGCTGCCGGAGGCGGTCTATTACGACGTGCCGAGCGCGAGCAAGATCGGGATGGACCTCATCGCCTACGCCATCGGCTACGCCAACGTCGCGCGCGAATCCGCCAAGCCCGAACTCTTCGGCACGCTCGACGAGAAGCGGCCCACCGACGAATTTGTGTTTGGTCAGATCAAGCACGACGGCGCGTGGAACGTCCACGCCGGCGGCGCGGCGGCGTTGTTGCGGGCGCTGCGGCAGAACTCGGCGGTGCGCGTCAGCCTCAAGCGCGTGCCGGTGTCGCCGGGCCGGGACGACCTCTCCGGCTTCACGTTCCTGTACCTGACCGGCCTGGACGATTTCCAGCTCGATGCCGCGGCGGTGTCGGCGCTGCGGGCCTTCCTGAATCGCGGCGGGACGCTGTTCATCAACAACGGACTCGGCCTGAAAACCTTTGACGCCGCCGCGCGCCGCGAAGTGAAGCGCATCCTCCCGGACGCGGAACTGGCGCCGATCCCGTTGAGCCATCCGCTTTACAGTTCCGTCTTCAAAGTCACCCAGGCGCGCTACACGCCCGCGGTCGCCAAGGCGGAGCCGGGCCGGAAGGCGCCCGATTTCGAAGGCATCTCGATCGGCGGCGACCTGCGCGTCATCTACAGTCCGCTCGACTTGGAAGTCGGCTGGACCGGCCTGGACCATCCGCTGGCCCGGGGCTACGAACCGGAGTCCGCGCTGGAGTTGGGCGTGAACACGGTCGTCTATGCCATGACCCACTGAGCGCGAGCGCGGAAACCCAAATGTCGAACGCCGCTACCTACAGCAGTTCCGAAGCTGGACGCCCGCCCGCTGGTCCGCGGCGCCGCGACCTGGCTCCGGCAACCGGCCACAGGTTCGATTTCGGCTCCCGGCTTTCGGACTTCCTTTGGACTTCGGCTTTCGGCTTTCAGCTTCCCCCCCCATGCCCACTCTGCGCTACCAACTTCAAGACCAGCCACGCGTCGTCACGCTGAGCGACCGCACCCGCATCGGCCGCGAGGACGACAACGACCTGTGCATCGCCGACAACTCGCTGTCCCGCCACCACGCGGTCCTCAGCCGCGACGGCGAGGGTTTTCGCCTCACCGACCAGGGCAGCCGCAACGGCATCCTGGTTAACAACGAACGAACGGAGTCGCTCCTGCTCCAGGACGGCATGCGCTTCCGCCTCGGCGACGTGGAGTTTGTTTTCCAGGCGGACGGCGCTGGCGCGGAACCCCACGGCGAGCCGGAGGAAATTCGCGCTCCGCCCTCCGCGCTCCGCCCTCCGGACGGGGTCGGCGCCCCACTCCACGAGGCCAGGGAAACAATCCTCGCCGAGATCGGCAAGGTCATCGTCGGCCAGAAGGAAGTGCTCAATCAAGTGCTGGTCGCGCTCTTCGCCCGCGGGCATTGCCTGCTGATCGGCGTGCCCGGCCTGGCCAAGACGCTCCTGGTGCGGACGCTGGCGCAGGCGGTGGCGCTGGAGGGCAACCGCATTCAGTTCACGCCCGACCTGATGCCGAGCGACATCACCGGCACGGACATTCTGGAGGAAGACCCGGTGACCGGGAAACGGCAGTTCCGGTTCCACCGCGGCCCGATCTTCACCCACTTGCTGCTCGCCGACGAAATCAACCGCACGCCGCCCAAGACCCAGGCCGCGTTGCTCGAGGCGATGCAGGAGCGCCGCGTCACCGCCGCCGGCCAGACCTACGACCTGCCCGACCCGTTCATGGTCCTGGCCACGCAGAATCCCATCGAGCAGGAAGGCACCTATCCGCTCCCGGAGGCGCAGCTCGATCGCTTCATGTTTTGCGTGCTGCTGAAGTATCCCAGCTTCGAGGACGAACAGCGCGTGCTCCTGGAAACCACCCGCGACGCGACGGCCAGCATCGGGAAGGTGCTCGACGGCCCGAGCATCCTCCGCTGCCAGCATCTCGTCCGCCAGGTGCCGGTGAGCGAGCACGTCGCGCTCTACGCCATGAACCTCATCCGCGCCACGCGGCCGGACACCGAGGGCGCGCCGGATTTCATCAAGCGCTGGGTCCGCTGGGGCGCCGGCACACGCGCCGGGCAGTATCTGTTGCTCGCCGCCAAGGCGCACGTTCTCCTCCAAGGACGGGTGAGCGTCTCCTGCGCCGACGTCCGCGCCTACGCGCCGCCGGTGCTCCGCCACCGCCTGTTCTGCAATTTCGCCGCCGCCAGCGAAGGCGTAAGCACGGACGACATCGTCAAGAAGGTGTTGGAGTCGGTGAAGGAACCGGAATATCTGAAGTGACCCATCTGAACGCCGCAGTCCGAAGTCGAAAGGCCGGCCGAAGGCCGCAATCCAGGCGTGCCGGAACCGGCGGCCTCGTTTCCGATTTCCGCGTCCGGTTTTGCGCCGGGCTTCGGCTTTCGTTTTTCGGATTTCGGTGAAAGCGGCCGCCTACAAATTCCTCCCGCCCGAGCTGGCCGACCGCCTGGGCAACCTCGGCGTCTCGGTGCGCCGTCCCGTCGAGGGCGGTCTGCAGGGCCTGCACCAATCGCCGCACCACGGCGCGTCGGTCGAGTTTTCCGACTACCGCGAATACGTCCGCGGCGACCCGCCCCACCTCATTGACTGGGCCGTTTTTGCCCGTTCGGATCGCTACGTGATCCGCCGGTACCAGGAGGAGACGAACCTGCGCGCCTTCCTCCTGCTTGACACGTCGGAGAGCATGGCCTTCCACGAGCAGGGGCTGCATTCCAAGATGGATTACGCCGCGTTCCTCGCCGCCGGATTGATGTACATCCTCGCGCGCCAGAGCGATTCCGCCGGACTGGTCCTGTTCAGCGACAAAGTCCACCGCCAGCTTCCGCCCGCCGGCAGCCTCGAAGGTCTGCGCCCGTTGCTGCGGGCGCTCGAAGCTATCCGGCCCGCCGGCCGCAGTGGCATCGAAGCGGCCCTGCACGCCGTCGCCGAACAGGTCAAGCGCCGCAGCCTCTTCCTCCTCCTCTCCGACTGCCTGTGCGACCCGGCGGAGATTTTGCGCGGCGTCCGGCATCTCCACCACAACGGCCATGAGGTGACGATCCTGCACGTCCTGGACCCCGCCGAGATGCGTCTGACGTTCACCGGCCTCGTCGAACTCAAGGAACTGGAGACGGGCGCGAAACTGCTCCTCCAGACCGAAGAATTCCGCGACGCCTACGCCGCCGAGGTCCAGCGCCACATCGACACGCTCCGCAAAGGCTGCGCGGACTGCCTCGCGGAATACCATCTGGTGGATACGCGCCAACCCGTCGAGGAGGCGCTGCACCTGCGGGTGAGGAGAGAGTGACCTTCACCCTCGTCCACCCACTCTTCGCCTGGCTCCTGCCGCTCGCCGCGGCTCCGGTCCTCTTCCATCTCTTTTTCCGCATCAAGAAGCGTCCGCGCCCGTTCTCGACGCTGATGTTCTTTCACCGCATTGATCCGCGGCTCAGCGCCCGGCGCAAGCTCATGGAATGGATCATCCTCGCCCTCCGCACGCTGGCGATCCTCTTCCTGCTCCTCGCGCTGGCGCGGCCAGTCTGGTTCGGCGCGGGCACCCGCGGCAGCGTCGCGCGGGTCATCGTCCTCGACAACTCCGGCTCGATGACGGCCAAGGGCCGGAGCAACCAGACCAAGCTCCAGACCGCCCTGGGCGCCGCCGACGCGCTCCTCGCCCACCTGAAGCCGGAAGACTCCGCGGCCGTCGTGCTCACGGTGGACGACCCCGCGGTGCCGCTCCCGCGGGGGCTGGTCTCCGACCAGGCCGCGCTGCGCGCCGCCGTCGCGCACGTCAAGGAGACCGAGGCCACCGGTCTGGCCGGCAATGCCCTGGCCCGCGCCCTCGCGCTCCTCGATGCCGCCGTCGCCACCCGCTACGAGCTGCACGTCCTCACCGACTTGCAGGAAGTTGAGTGGAACAAGGCGGCAGAGCCGAAAACGCCACGCCCCGGCACGCTGATCTTCGTGCATCGCCTCCCCACGCCCGCCGACCCGGCCGCCAACGTCGCGCTGCTCGGCGCGGACCTGCCCCGGCGAAAAATCCTCGCCGGCCGCCGCTTCGCGCTCTCCGTCGCGCTGGCGAACACGACCGACCTCGACGCGCGCGGCCGCCTCAACTGGACCGACGACGCCGGCACCAAGGGCCTGGTCGAGGTTTCCGTCCCCCGGCGCGGGGAGAGCCGCGCCGCCGCAGTGCTGGAGCCGCAGGGGCCCGGCCTGCACTGGGCCAACCTCTGGTACGAAGGCGACGCTTTCCTGGCCGACAATCGCCTAAGCGTCGCGTTTCTCTGCGCGGACAAACGGCCGGTGCTGTTGGTCAGCCAGCGCGGCGCCGGCGGGACGCCGACCCCGTCTTCTTCCGGCGATTTCGGACAGTTGCCCTTGGCGCTGTCACCTTCGCTGGACGGCCGACTTTCCGGGCTGGTTCCCGTTTTCGTCGAGCCGGGCGCCCTGGCGTCGGCCCTTGCGAAAAAAAAGCCCGCGCTGGTCGTGGTCACTTGGGAAACGCTGCCGCAGGCGGGCGGCGACGCGCTCCGCGCCTTCGTCGAGGCCGGTGGCAACCTGCTCGTCACGTCGTCCGTCGGCGCCGCGCCCGGACCGCAGGAAACGTCGGACGCCGGCGCGCCGCTCCTGGCCTTCCAGCGGGACGCGGCGCTCTTCAGCGACCTGCGGGACGCGAAGGGCGACGTGGTCCTGCGCAACCTCCGGGCCTTCCAGTTCCAGCCGCTCCGGCTCGCCGGGCCAACCACCGCGCTGTTCGGCCTGGAGGACGGCCGCGCGCTGCTGGCCGAAAGCCGCCTTGGGAACGGCACCGTTTTCACCAGCGGGCTGGCCTTCGACACGGCCTGGAGCACGCTGCCGCTCAAGGGCGGCTTCCTCGCCCTGGCGCAAGGCCTGGCGCTGGCCGGCGGGGACGCGCTGGAGGCCTTCCTCTCCGTCACCGCCGGGGACCGGCCACTGGCGTTGCTGCGCGGCCCCGAGCCGATCGCGATTCAGACCGTCGCGGGCAGCCCGCTCGAGTGGAACGGCGCGGCGGCGAACCTGCCCGTCTTCCCGCGCTCCGGCGTCTATGCGGTGCGCGTCGGCACCAATACCACCTACGTCTCCGTCCGCTCCTCCGACCAAGAGGCGCAGCGCCAGTTCATCACGGGCGGCCGCGTCCCGGCGCTCGGCTCGCTGCGCGCGACGGTGGAAGATTTCACCGATGTCGCCACCCTCGCCGCCCAGGCCCGCCGGACGCAGACCGCGATGGAATTGTTCCTGCCGCTGCTGCTGCTCACGATGCTGTGCCTCGCGCTGGAAGGCTGGCTGGCGAATCCGCCGCCGCGCAAAGCCAACGGAGCCGCCGACGCCGGGAGGCGCGCTGCTCCTTCGAAATCGGAAGCCGGAAGAAGGTCAGCGCCTGCGCCCGCCGGCTCCGTCGGGTCCGCATGACGCTGCTCGCGACGATGCAATGGCGTCCGCACCTGGGGCCGCTCGGGTGCGCGGCGGTCATGGCGGCAGCGGCGGCGTGGTGGTGGTTCGTGTACCAGCGGCTGCTCACCCGCATGGACCGGCGCCCGGCACTGATCCTGATGGCCCCGCGCACCGCCGTCGTCGCGCTGCTGCTGCTGGCGTTGTTCGAGCCGGTCTGGATGGTCGAGACGCGCGCGGTCAACCGGGGCCGGTTGCTCGCGCTGCTGGACGTTTCTTCCTCGATGGACGCGCGCGACGACGGCCAGACCACGCGCCTCGCCCGCGCCCGGGACACGTTGAAGCGATGGGAGAATAGCTTCCCCGCCAGCGTCGCCGTCGAGGAGATGGACTTCGACACGGAACTGCATCCCGCCGGCCACTCCTCCGGCGAAGTGGTCCGCGGCACGGACCTCGGCGGCGCGCTCGCCGCGCTGGCGGAGCGCCAGGACATTTCCTCGTATCTCGGCGTGGCGCTGCTGACCGACGGCGGCGATGAGACGCTCGACAATCCGCTCCTGCCCCCGGTGCCGCTCTACCCCATCGGTTTCGGCACCGACCCGGCGACGTGGAATGACGTGGCCGTGGCGGGGGTCGAATATCCGGCCACGGCCGAGAAGGACGTGGGTTTCGAGATCGCTGTGGACCTCCGCGCGCACATCGGCGGCGGGGGCGGCTTCGCGCGCAGCCTCACCGGCCTCAAGGTCGCGCTGGACGAAGAACGCGCGGGCCGGTGGTCGCCGCTCGCCGCCCAGCCGGTGGACCTCGCCAACCAGCGGGCGCGGGTGAAGTTCGCCGCAACGGGGCGCGAACTGGGCCGGCACCGCTACCGCGTCACGCTCGCCACCGTCCCCGGCGAACTGACGCCGCTCAACAATGTCCGCCACTTCGCCGTGGACGTGCAGAAAAAGTCGCTGCACCTGCTCTTCTTCACCCGCGAGCTGGGGATGGATTTTAAGATGATCCGGGGCGAATTGGCGCGCGATCCGGGCCTGGCCTTCACCGCGCTGTTCCGGACCGTGGGCGAGAAATTCACGCTGCAAGGCGACCGCCTGCCGGGCGACGAGCAACTCGAAGCGGGCTTTCCGACGAGCGAGAAGACGCTGCGGCTTTACGATGGCATCCTCCTCGGCTCCTTCCCCGCCGCGGACTGGACCGACGCCCAGATGCGGGCGCTGGTGAAGTACGTGGAAGACGGCGGCGTGGCGATTTTCCTCGGTGGCACGGATTCATTCGGGCGCGGCCAGTACGCGGCCACGCCGCTGGCGACGCTGTTTCCCTGGCGGATTTCGAGCGCCGAAGGAGACCTGTGGCTCGGGACGTTTCCCGTGAAGGTGCCGCCCGCCGCGTCGGGCCAGCCGATGCTCAGCGGCGTGGAGGACGCCCTGGTGCGCGAAGGCGCGTTCGTGGAGAGCCTGAATGCCGTGGGGCCGCTGAAACCGGGCGCCGTTTTGCTCCTCGAAACCCGCCAGGGCGCGCGCCCGGTCCCGCTCGTGGCCATGCAAACCGTCGGCCAGGGCAAGGTGCTGGCGGTGGCTTCGAACACCCTGTGGAAGTGGGCGACCCGGGGCGAGGGTCTGCGCGCGGCGTTCGGGTTATTTTGGCGGCAGGCGGTGCGCAACCTCACGGGCAAGGAGGAAGGCGGCCGCGTCTTCACGGTCAAGTGGGACAAGGACGCCTACCGCCCCGGCGAAGAGGCGCGGCCCGAGATTCATGTGGTCGGGCCAAGCGACGCCGGCGGTCTCCGTTTCACCGGCTCGCTCAGCCGCACCAACGAGAGCGCGCCGCTCGCCGTCGAGCCGTTGCAGGGCCAGGCCAACACTTACGTCGCGAAGGTCCGCGTGCGCCGCCGCGGGGAATACGTGTTCCGCTTGACCGCGTCGCGCGGCGACCGCCTCGTGGAGACATACGAGAAGACGTTGAGCGTCGCGCCGCGGGCGGACGAAGGCGCGCGCCTCGAACTGGACGAGGGCCTGCTGAAGCAGCTCGCCGGGCGCACCGGGGGCCGCTATTTCGCCGAGCGGGACGCCGGCCAGTTCGTCAAGCTGGTCGCGGCCGGCCTGGCGCAAAAGAGCGTGTTTGTCGAGTCGTCCCTGGTGCAGGCGGGGCCGTGGTTTGCCCTGCTGTTCGTCGCGCTGCTGGTGCTGGAGTGGGTGCTGCGACGGAGAAAGAATTTGGTTTGACCCCGCCGCGCCGCACCGCCGGGCCGGGAGCCGGATGGCTTTGGCGCTGGCTGGCGGCGGCGCTAGAGTTCGTGAATTATGAAAGTCATCTGGGGTGGAGCATGAAACTGTTTTCCGCGTCGCCCTGGGCCGCTGCCCTTCTGGCCCTCGGGGTGGCGGCCGGCCCGACGGCCTCCGCCGGAAGCCAGGCGCGCCCCGGCGCCGTCCAGTTCTCCAACGGCGAAACCATCACCGGCCAGCTCTCCCTCCCCCCGGGCGCGGACCTGCGCCTCCACGTCAACGGCAACCAGATCCGCGTGCTGGACTTCGACCGCGTCTGCGAAATCCGCCTCGCGCCCGCCGACGAGCAGATGGTCCGGAAATGGCGCTTCCCCGACGCGGGACAGACGAAGAAGGAGTTTTCCGGCCAGCCGTATCTGGTCCGCAGCCTGCACGCCACGGTGTTCCTCGCCGACGGCGAATCAATCACCGGCCACCTCTACACGACCGTCCTCTACGTCGAGCCGGCGGAAGGGCCGGCGCGCAAGGTCATTCTCCCGGCCAAGCAGCGCGGCCAGGAGGGGGAAGGCGCCGACGCGCTGGTCTTTCCGGCGCGCATCCGCTTCAGCGATGGCGCCGGCAGCGCCGAGGAAACCATCCGACTGCAGGTGCGCCTGCCGGGCCTGACGGACCGAAGCCGGGTCGCCGCCCTGACGTGGGGCGCGCTCCTCACGCTGGAGGGCCGGACGGGCGACGCGACCGGCGAGTACCGCCTGCCCTCGCCGTTGGGCCGCGACTTCATTCTGGGCGTCCAGACCGGCAACCGCATCGTGGTCGGCTGGCCGGAAAGGGCGGACGCCTCGTTCACCGCGCTGGTCCAGACCAACCTCGCCGGCACCGAGGATTTCTTCGACGACCGCAAGCTGCTGGGCGTCTTTTACGACGCGCCGAACCAGGACCTTTACTCGCTGCTGATGCTGGCGCGCCGGGGCCAGACGACGCTTGACGCCGCGAAATCCCAACCGTGGCGGCTGGTCGTTCTGCGCTGGAAATACGACCCGGAATCGGGCCGCGTCCTGCTCGCCGGACGCGGGTATCTCTTCCGCGGCCTCGAGGGGAAAGCGGAAACCCCGCCAGCGGTGACGTTGTCGGACAAGCTGTGGCGACCGAAGCGGCAAGGCGAGGTCTGGGTCGCCGGCGAATGAAAAGCCGGTGGAGCATTTCCGGGCGATGGCTTATGGTTCCGAACTGAAACCATGAATCACGGCGAGGCCCAGATTCGCACCGCGCTTCGGCAGGCCGGCCGCCGCCTCAAGCTTTCCGCCATCCTGGTCAATGCCTCGTGGTGGCTCGCCGTGTGTCTGGCGTGGTGGCTGGCGCTGTTCGTCCTGGACAATCTCCTGCGCCTGCCGGCCGGGCTGCGTTTGCCGCTGGCCCTGGGCGGCGCCGCACTCGTCGGCGTGGGGTTCGTCAAGCGGGTTTATTCCCTCCTCAAGGTCCGGCAGCGACCGGAGCGCACGGCGGTGCTGCTGGAGCGGCGGTACGGCATTTCCGACAACGCGCTCATCAACGCCGCGCAGTTCGAGGGGCAGCCGCTGCGGCCCGAGGAACAGGCCTTCGCGCGGGAGACGGTGGCGCTGGGCGCGAGTTGGGTCGCGCGCATTTCGTTCGCCGACCTCTGGGACCGCCAGGGCCTGGGCGCCTGGGGTACGGCGGCGGCGGCGCTGGTGATCGTCTGGTTCGGCTACGCGGCGCTGTTCCCGCGCTACGCCCTGAATGCCGGCCTGCGCTTCGCCGTGCCGCTGGCGGACCGCCCGCCCGCCGCCGCGATCAACTTGAAAATCTCCCCCGCGTCGGACGTGACGGTCGTCGAAGGCGACAACGTCGCCGTCACCCTCGAAGTCCGCGGCGGGACGGCCGCCGGCACGCCGGTGTTGGTCTGGAAGGAAGGCAGGGAGGCCGTCGAGCCGGTCAAATCCAAATCCGCGGGGGAAATCTTGCCACTGGCCGCGGTCAACGCCGCAGGCGTGCCGCCCAACCGCTTTTCCTACCTCTTCACCGATGTCCGCCATCCGTTCGCCTTCCGCGTGTTCGCGGACGACGCTTACTCGCGCAGCGTGCGGGTCGCGGTGCGAGCGCTGCCGCGCATCACCGAGTCGGTCTTCCACGTCACGCCGCCGAGCTACACCGGGCTGGGCGCGGTCACTTCGCCCGGTCCGCCGTCGTCGGTGTCCGCCCTGGCGGGTTCCCGGCTGGAGCTGGCGATCGCTTTCGATCCCGCCGTGGAAAGAGCCTTTTGGACGCAGTCGGCCAACACGGTGGAGCTGCGGCGCAGCGGCTCGCGGTGGACCGGTTCCGCCCTGCTCACCAACGCCGGCGAATACGAAGTCACCGTGACCGACCCGGCCTTCCAGCGATCTGTGACTGTGGCCCAAGGCGCGCTGCGGCTGGACGCCGACAACCCGCCGGAGATTGATTTCCTCACCGACGACCGCAACCGCCTCGTCAGCCTGGGCGCCACCGTGCAACTCGAAGTGCAGGCGCGCGACGACTTCGGCCTCCAGGACATCGCCATCACCGCGCGCAGCGCCGATGCGGACTCCGCGCCCGCCGCGCCGCCCACCGTGCTCAAGCACTGGACCTACCTCGGCCCGCCCGGCCACAAAGGGCCACTGAAGGAAACCTTCGCGCTGGCCATCGACCCGGCGCGGTTCCCGCCCGGCGCCGCGTACCTCCTGGAGGCGGTGGCCCGCGATTTCAACCCGGCCGGCCAGCCGGGCCGGTCGCCGCCGATCCTGCTTCGGGTGAAAGGACTGGACGAGTTCGCGCTGGCGCCGGGCGACGCGCTGGCCGGCGCCTTCGCGGCACTGCGCCAAACCATCGCCCAACAGGAAAAGGCCAACGGCCTCACGGTGAACCTGAAAACCTACCTCGAAGAAGCGCTGCAAAAGAAGACGCTCCCCGAGCGGCGGAAGTCGCTGGCCGCCCAGCAGCAGGACGCGCAAGGCTCGGGCCGGCGGGCGCTCGCCGCGTTCCACCAAGCCAAAGACGGCCGGCCCTACGCCACGCGCCTTTCGTCCTTGGTGGACGGGGAAATGAAGTGGGCGCTGGGCGACATCGCCCGGATCGAGGCGCAGGATCCTCCAGCCGCGCTGGCCACGCGCCTCGTGGCCGTCGAGCAGCGGCAGACCTTCATCCTCACCGAACTCGTCGCCTTGCTGGGCGACATCGCTGACCAGGAAGCCGCGTCGCTCCAAACCAACCGCCCCGCCCCGGAGCCGGACACCCCGCCGCCGACGTCCGCCGCCGACGCGGCCAGCGACCTCAAGGATGACGTAAAAAAGTTCGCCACCGAAGAGGAGCGCATCCTGGACCGCACCCGGACGCTGCTCGACCAAGGCCCGCAGGATTTGACCGGGCAGGACGAGCGGATTCTCGGCGAACTGGCCCGCGAGGAGGCGCAGTGGGCGAAGTTCTTCGAGGAGAAACTCACCGATTGGAGCAAGCTGCCGGCGCAGGACTTCGCCGACGCGTCGCTGGCGAAGGAGTTGAACTCGGTCTTCCAGGAAATCAAGGAGGCCGCGAAGGAACTTTACGACCAGAAGGTGGAACTGGCCGTTCCGGCGGAGCAATCCGGCCTGGAAAACGCCTCCAACCTCGTGCAGAACCTCGAGCGCTGGCTGCCCGACACCCCCGACCACACCAAATGGAACATGGAGGAGCCGACCACGCCGGCGGACGTGGCGATGGCGGAGCTGCCGGCCGAGTTGGAGGACATCGTCGGCGACCTCCTCGACAAGGAAGAAGACATGAACCAGGACGTCGAGGACGTCACCAGTCCGTGGATGGATTCGATTGACAAAGGCGCCGGCTGGGGCGCCAGCGACGGCCCGATCTCCAGCATGAGCGCGAAAGGCGTCACCGGGAATCAGTTGCCCAACAACATGGAAATCGGCGGCCGCAGCGGCGAGGGCCGCAGCGGCCGCAGCAGCGGTCAGATGGTCGCCGACACCGCCGAAGGCAAAGGCGGACGCGAGACGCCGACGCGCCTGAGTCCGACGCCGTTCGAGCAAGGCAGCGTGAAGGATTCGGCGAAAGGCGATCCGGGCGGCGCCACCGGCGGCGGCAAACTGAGCGGCTACGGCGCCGAAGGGTTGCGGGGCCCGACGCCGTCGCAGGATCTCGCGGCGAAAATGCCCCGCCTGGCCGACCGGCAGGCCAAAATCCGCCAGCAGGCCGAGGCGCTGGCACTCAAACTGCGCGGCTACCACCTGCCGACGGGCGACCTGGAGCAATCCATCGGCGACATGCAGCGGCTCGAGGAGGCGGCGCGCAACGTGGACGGTCTCGGCGTGCGCCGCAGTTTCAGCCGGGCCGTGGACGCGCTTGGCGACGCCAAGAAATCCGTCCGCGCGGAGGTGGGCCTGCACCGCGAGCGCGCCAAGCTGCCGGAATGGATGCGCGATGAGATCAGGACCGGCCTGCAAGACGCGGTGCCGAAGGGTTACGAGGAAATGATCGGCGAATATTTCAAGGTGTTGGCGGAGCAGAAGGCCCGATAGGAAGACCGCCATGCGTGCTTTGATCCTCAGTTGCCTGGTCGCCTCGGGCCTCGGCGCGCGGGCCGCCGAGTCGCTCCTGCCCGACGGCAATTTTGAGCAGGCCGACCCGGCGAACCCGGCCCAGCCGGCGCATTGGCAAAAGCCCGACGGCCTGGGCGCGCAGTGGACCAACGCACCCGGCGCCGCGCACGGCCGGGCCATCCGCCTGGACACCGCTGTCACTGAGAAGGCGATGGTGGCGTCGTGGACGCGGGCCGGTCTGACGCAGTGGATTTTTCCCAACCCGGCGGACAACCCGATCTCCGACACCTACGGTCTGTCGTTCTACTCCGAGGCGATCCCGGTGCAGGCGGGCCAGCCGTACAAAATCACCTTTGACTACCGCGGCCCCAGCGGCGGCGCGAAGGTGTGGGTGCGCGGCTGGGGCCTATTCCAAGGCGAGAAACGCCGCCGTTGGGAGACGGCCGTCGAGTGTCGCGTCGCCCACCCCGGCGAGTGGACGACGATCACGCAGGAGTTTTTCCCCACCAAAAGCCGGCCCGAGGTGACGGAGATGAAGGTGATGCTGTTCGCCTACCACCCGCCGGGCGTGTACTGGTTCGACAACGTGCGGATCAAGCCGATCACCGGGGCGGAATACGACGCGTTGCGGAAGACGCCCGCCCCCGCGGCGCACGGCCGCAACCGGCCCGCGCCGTAGCCGGGCGACGCCACCCGCGGTCGCGGAACCGCTCAGTCCGCCGGCGTGATCCGGACCGCCAGTCCACCATTGGCCGCCAGATCCGCGTGGAGGACGGTCGTGGCGTCCACGCGCAGTTCGTCGCCGGCGACTTTCGTGGGCGCGCCGCCTTCCGGCTGGGCGGCGCGGTAGATCCGGGCGGCGTACGGCTGGATCGGTTCGAGGAAACGCAACGGGACGTGCAGGCCCCGCTAGACCGCGAAATCGACGCACGCCTTGCCGCCACCAGTGGTGAGGGTGACTTCGCGGAGGACTTCCCCGGCCGGATCCAGGAGATGCCACCCGGCGCTTCGGCGCGGCCACACCTTCGCGAAAAGGTCTTTGACTCAGGTGCGATTGCGGCGAAATTTGCTGCGCTTGCACGCGGTGAACACCAAAGACCCCGACGCGGTGGCGCAGGAAGTCGAAGCCGTATTGCGACGGAGTTTTCCCGGCGCGGAGGCGGCCTTCGTCCGGCGCGCCTTCGGGTGGGTGCGGGATTGTTTCGGCGGACGCTGCCCCGGTTACCAAGCCATCGACGCGGGTTATCACGACCTGGAACACACCCTGCAAGGCACGCTCTGCCTGATGCGCCTGCTGGGCCGCCGCCACGAAGCCGGTGTGCCGCCGGTGCTCTCCGCGTCCCTGTTCGAGCGGGCGCTGCTCGCCATCCTGCTGCACGACACCGGTTACCTCAAAACCACGGGCGACGCCGAAGGCACCGGCGCCAAGTACACGCTGACGCACGTGACCCGCAGCGGGGAATTTGCCGCCCAGTTCCTCGCCGCCCGCGGCTACGACCCGGCGCCCGTCCAGTCCGTGCAGAACATGATTCGTTGCACGGGCGTGAATGCTGATCTCCAGGCGATTCCCTTCGCCGACGACGCGGAGCGCATCGCCGGCTACGCCCTCGGCACCGCGGATTTATTGGGGCAGATGGCCGCGGACGATTACCTGGAAAAGCTGCCGGAGTTGTACCAGGAATTCACCGAAGCCGTCCGGTTCAACCCGGGCCGGGCGTTGCCCTCGATCACCTTCGCCAGCGCCGAGGAGTTGGTGCGCAGCACGCCCGGCTTTTGGGAGCGCTATGTGTGGCCGAAGATCAACCAGGACTTCCGCGGCCTCTTTCGCTTCTTGAACGATCCGTATCCCGATGGTCCGAACTGGTACGTGCGGCAGGTGGAAGCGAACCTCGCGCGCTTGCGGCTGAAGTTGGCAGCCTGATTGCAGCCGGGCGCGCGGGTGTTGCCTGGCTGGCGGTGCGTGGCGCCGGCGCCGGTGGCCCCGGTTTGGAGGGCGCGTGTTGCTTCAGCCGCCCGCCGCGTGGTAGCCTCCGGGCGTGGGCACGCTCTATCACGGCGACAATCTCGACATCCTCCGCCGCTACCTCCGGGACGAGTCGCTGGACCCGGCGATTGCTTGGCCGTGGGATTTGAACTCAAATGTCCTCGCCAACGTTGGGTGATCCGGGCCTGTGCCCGACGATTGTGTTGTTTTCATCTACCACCAATCAATCTCCAATCGGTGGCCTCTTTTCAACGGGGCGCGAGTGCATTTCAATTGGCGGTCTGGCGGGCCGTCAACCAGCGCCGCGCCGCGCCGCCTTGGTGCGCCGGACCCGAAAACCGATCCGTCCTGGAGCCGAATTTATGCCGATCCGGTTCCTTGCCCACGGGACCGCTGCGGCTCACAGAGTCGCGCTCCGGAACGCGGGTCGGCGACCCGCTGCCCATAAAGGACCGCCCACCGGAGAGGCATAGCCGAATTCAAGGAAAAGGCCGTGGCCCCGGTAGCTTCCGCCCCCACTTCCTTCGGTACGGTCCACCTCACCGGCGCACTCGACGCGGCCGCCCGGGGCCGGTAGCGTCCGCCATGCCCGATCCGCAGAGCTTCCACATGCCGCCGGACGAATTTCGCCGCTGGGGCCATGCCGTGGTGGATTGGATCGCCGAGTACCAGCAACGGGTGGAGGCGCTGCCGGTGTTGTCCCCGGTCCAACCCGGACAGGTGCGGGCCGCGCTGCCGCCGCACCCGCCGCCGCGCGGCGAACCGTTCGACGCCATCCTCGCGGACGTGGAGCGGCTGATCCTGCCGGGCATCACCCACTGGCAGTCGCCGAACTTCTTCGCCTTTTTCCCGGCGAACACCTCGGGACCGTCCATCCTCGGCGAAATGCTCTCCGCCGGCTTGGGCGTTCAAGGCATGCTCTGGGCCACCAGCCCGGCCTGCACGGAACTGGAGACGCACGTGCTGGACTGGCTGGCGGACATGCTCGGCCTGCCGGCCGGCTTTCGGTCGAGCGGCCCCGGCGGCGGCGTGATCCAGGATACCGCGTCGAGCGCGGCGCTCTGCGCCCTGCTGGCGGCCCGCGAACGCGCGACGCGGTTCCGCAGCAACGAGTACGGCTGCGACGGGACGCTCGTGGCCTACGCTTCCACCCAGACGCATTCTTCCGTGGAAAAGGCGGTGAAAATCGCCGGCCTGGGCCGGCGGAATCTCCGCTTGATCGAGGTGGACGACCGCTTCGCCCTCCGGCCCGACGCGCTCGAGCGGCAGATCCACCAGGATCGCCAGGCCGGTCTGACGCCGTGTTTCGTGTGCGCGACGGTCGGCACGACTTCCTCGAACGCCCTCGATCCGCTCCCGGAGATCGGCCAGGTTTGCCGCGCGCAGCGGCTCTGGCTGCACGTGGACGCCGCGATGGCCGGGCCGGCGGCGCTCTGTCCGGAGTTCCGGCACATTCACCGCGGGCTGGAATTCGCTGATTCCTACGCCTGCAACCCGCACAAGTGGATGTTCACGAACTTCGACTGCGATTGCTTTTAGGTCGCGGACCGCGCGGCGCTCATCCAGACGCTGAGCGTGTTGCCGGAATACCTGCGCAACCAGGCCACCGAGTCCGGCACCGTCCTCGACTACCGCGACTGGCAGGTCCAACTGGGCCGGCGGTTCCGCGCGCTGAAGTTGTGGTTCGTCATCCGCCATTACGGAGTCGAGGGCCTCCGGCACCACCTCCGGCGGCACGTCGCGCTGGCGCAGGCCTTCGCGGGCTGGGTGGCGGCATCCGCGGAATTTGAACTGGCGGCGCCGGCGCCGTTGAACCTCGTCTGCTTCCGCCACCGCAGCGGCGACGACTACAACCGCCGCCTCCTCGACCGGCTGAACCGCAGCGGCGCGCTGTATCTGACGCATACCGTATTGAACAACCGTTTCACCTTGCGCTTCTGCGTCGGGCAGACCTGGACGGAGGCGCGCCACGTGGAGGCCGCCTGGCGCCGGATTCAAGAAACGGCGCGCGAGATCGGGTAATTGCGGAGTGCGGAGTGGCGAACGGCGCCTCCGCCGTGAAAACGAATCCGCCGCCGCCAGCCGCTACGCCCAATCCGAAGACCACGACGCTTTGGTTGACTGGATATCCCTAAGGAGTGTTCCTGTGACCGGTGCGACCGTTCAACTCACCGATCCCGGATCGACTAATTCCCCTCGCAGATTCTATCGAGCCATCGTGCGATAGTCGTAAAGGGCTCAGTTCTTGATGTTGACCACTCCGGCAGCGGCCCGTCTCCCGGCAGGGCGTGCCCGCTGAGAGTCGAGTCTCCCGGCGCGAGCTGCCCCGGCCGGAATCGGGGCGACCGGCGCGAACCATCTTCCCCGACGCCGCGGATCGGTCGCGCTGCGTCGCGCCTGCCGGCCGCGGGCGCGCTTTGGCCTTTGAACTTTTCGCGGCCAATCCTAGCCTCCCCGCCGTGAGCGAGCACCTGCCGGGCGTGACCATCTTG
>JAJXZI010000087.1 GCA_021780115.1 bacterium
TCCGCGGCCGCCTCGGTGTCGGGTACCCAAAGCTCGTTGAGCGCGAACAGCGCCAAGCTGGTCACAAATCCCACCGCCAGATACGGCGCGCACATCCGCCACAAGCTCACCCCGGCGGCGCGGATCGCCGTCAGCTCATGATGCCGCGCGTGGTGGGTCAACGAGTAGAGCAACGCCAGCAACAGCGCCACCGGCAACACCGTCACCAGGAACTCCGGCGTCTTGACCACGTAATACGCCGCCACGTCGGCCCCGTGCAGTTTGGCATCCTGGAAGGTCTTCAACTCCGAAAATAGATCGAAGGAAATCCAAAACACCAGGAAACCGCCAAGGCAGAAACCGAGCGGGACGAGCAGTTCGCGCAACAAATAGCGGTCCAGAAGGCGCATCCGGGCGCAGGCTAAGCGGCGGGTTCCGACAGGGGCAAGCTTTAGTCCGGATCCACCGGGCCGCCGGTGGGCGGTTGGTCGCCGCGAAGATTGTGGAACGGTTGGGCCTCAGCGGCCGAGGCAATTTCGCCTCGATCAACACGCCCAGCGTCGGCAGCCAAGCGGCTGTCGAGCTTCAGCTTCCATCCCGACGAACGCGCCGAAACCGGCACGCCGCCGCGACCATGCCACAAATTTCTCCGGGCGGGAGGCGGTCAGTATTCCCGTTTCGTCGTGATCCCCGGCATCGGCACCGGATACCGGCCTTCGGCGTTGGCCACCAGCGGCGCGGGAGAATCCATTGTGAGTTTGTCCACGCTCGGCGCCATGTCGTGCTCGCAGTTGAGCATGTCATCGAAGGTGACTTCCTGGCCGGTGTGCGCCGCCATACGGCCCATCGAAGTCACGAGGCTGGCTTCAACGCCGCGCTTCACCTCGTTGTACGGTTTGTCGTCGCGGATGGCCCCCACCAAGTCGTTCCACTCGTTTTCGTAGGGGTCTTGCTCGTCGCGGTTGACTTTGGATTCCCAGATCAGATCAGCCCGCTTCGGCGCCAACCCTTTGTAAGTGCTCGAAGGCTGCCCGCAGTCGCCACTCTTGGAAGCGATCGCGAACCCTTTGGTGCCGTGGATGTAGCTGGCGTAAATGTCGTTGCAGCCGGTCATGCAGCGGCCGTCGAGATTGAACTTGGTGCCGTCGGCGAAGGTGTATTCCACCGCGTACACGTCGAAATTCTGGTCCACGTAAATCTGACCATCCGGGCTCTGGCGATAATGGCGACCACCCAGCGCCTGGGCCTTGACCGGCCAGGCGTTCTTCATCCAGCCGAGATGGTCAATGATGTGGATGTAAAAGTCGCTGTAACACCCGCCGCTGGCCCAGATGAAACTGTGGAAATGCTTGATCTGCCAAAGCAACTCGCTGGGCTGTCCGGGCCATTTTTCCGAGAACGCCGACCCCACGGGTCCATGCATCCGGTAGCCGCGCAGCAGAACGATATCGCCGATCTCGCCATCGTGGAGGCGCTGGGCCAATTCCTGGAGCGCCCGGCTGTGGCGGGACATCAAGCCCACGCCGACTTTGAGGTTCTTGGCCGTGGCCTCTTCGGCGAGTTGGAGCATCTTCCGGCTCGTCGGGCCGTCCGCCGTCAGCGGCTTTTCCATGAAGACGTTCAGTCCCTTTTGAATGGCATAGGTGAAATGCACCCACCGGAACGCCAGCGGCGTGGCAAAGATCGCGATGTCGCCCGGCTTCAAGCAATCCATCGCCTTCTGGTAGGCGTCGAAGCCGATGAACTGGCGGTCCTGGGGCACATCCACCTGGCTGGGGAACTGCTTCTTCAGGTTGTCGAAACTGTTCTGCAAGCGGTCCGGAAAGACATCGGCCATGGCGACGAGCTTGATCGGACCGCGCCGGACGGACAGGGCGTTGGCGGCGGCGCCGCTGCCCCGGCCCCCGCAACCGATGAGGGCCACTTGGAGGGCGTCGCTCCCGGCGGCATGCACGTAGGGAATGGTCGCGCCCGCCAGGGCCGAGGCGGCGGCGAAGCGTCCGGTGTTTTTCAGGAACTCACGGCGTGACGTGGAGGCGGATATGATTTCATTCATGGGAAATATCGTCTGCCGGCAGGCGCGCGTGTGTCAACACCGGAAATCCGCGTCGCGCCCCCCCGGCGCACCCGTCGCCGCCACTGGCGAAACTCAAAGACCGGATTGTGAAGAACGAGGCGCGTAGTCGCTGCGAAGGCTCGCCCCCGAATCGCGGCCGGCGATGCCGGGCTGCGAGCCTCGACGGCGGCGTCCTGCCCGGCCGATTCCAGGCATCGCCGGCTCGCCCGACGACGAGGTGCGTGGCTCGACAGTCCCTGTTTCGGCCGCTACGCTGTGGCCGCCATGAGCGCCACCGCCGCCAGCGAACTGCCCGACGCCCAGGGCCATTTCGGCCCGTACGGCGGGCGATTTGTGCCCGAAACGTTGATGCACCCGCTCCAGGAATTGGAGGCGGAATATTTCCGCGCCCAGCAGGATCCGGAGTTTCAGCGCGAGCTGACTTACTACCTGCGCGAATTCTGCGGCCGGCCCACGCCGCTTTACTTTGCCGAACGGCTCACGCGTGAACTCGGCGGCGCGAAGATTTACCTCAAGCGCGAAGATCTCCTCCACACCGGCGCGCACAAGATCAACAACTGCATCGGCCAGGTCCTGCTCGCCCGGCGGATGGGGAAGACGCGTGTCATCGCCGAGACCGGCGCGGGTCAGCACGGCGTCGCCACGGCCACCGTGGCGGCGATGTTCGGGCTGAAATGCGTCGTGTACATGGGAGCGGTGGATTGCGAGCGGCAGGCGCTCAACGTCTATCGGATGAAGATGCTCGGTGCCGAAGTCGTCTCCGTGAAGGCCGGCCAGCAAACGCTCAAGGAAGCCATCAATGAAGCCATGCGCGATTGGGTGACGAACGTCCGCACCACGCACTACATCCTCGGCACCGTCTATGGCGCGCATCCGTATCCGCTCATGGTGCGGAATTTCCAGCGCATCATCGGCGACGAGGCGCGGCGGCAGATGCTGGAGAAGGAAGAGCGATTGCCCGACTTGCTCGTGGCGTGCGTCGGCGGCGGCTCCAACGCGATGGGCCTGTTCTATCCGTTCCTCGAAGACGCCTCGGTGAAGATGGTCGGCGTGGAGGCGGGCGGCGAAGGCATCGAAGCCGGTAAACACGCGGCGCGGTTCCACGGCGGCTCACTGGGCGTGCTGCAAGGCACGCGCTCCTTTCTCCTGCAAGACGAGTTTGGCCAGATTCAACTCACCCACAGCGTCAGCGCCGGCCTCGATTACGCCGCCGTCGGGCCCGAGCACGCCTGGCTCCACGATCAAGGCCGCGTCGAGTACACCTACGCCAAAGACGACGCGGCGCTCGACGCGTTCATGAAACTGGCGCGCCTGGAAGGCATCATCCCCGCGCTCGAATCCGCCCACGCCGTCGCCGAAGTGATCCGGCGGGCGCCACAGATGGGCAAGGACAAACTGATCCTCATCAACCTGTCCGGCCGCGGCGACAAGGACGTGGCCCAGGTGGCGGCAAAGGTGCGGCTGTAGAACGCTCGGATCAAACCGAGGGCACCGGCGTTTGCGCTTGCGCCAGCGCCAAGCCCACCAGCAACCCGAGCAGGATCCACATCAGCGCTCCGTGCCAGGCGGATTTGGCGGGCGGTCTCGGTCGCGGGTACTCGGGGGTCAGTCCCGCCGCCAGGAGGCGGTCGTAGAGGTGCGGGTGCGGCAGACGGTTGCTTGTCATCACCGCCGGCATTTGATTGGCCTGATAAAGCCGCTCCAGCGCCCGGGCGTAAGTGCCCGACTCACGCTGATTCTCGACGGCAATGACGTCCGCCCGCTGCTCCATCCGCCGCGCCAAGCGGCGGAGGAAGACCATCAGCAGACCCGTCGCGAGCGCAACCACCGCAAAGCCGCCGGCGCCCAAGGCACTCACCGCCGCTCCGAAAAACAACAAGGGAAAAGGCCAGAGCGAGCCGGCGAGCCGCCCGACCAACGCCCGACGCGACTCGCTCAAGTGCCCCAGTTCGTGGGCGCAGATGGCCGCCACTTCGTCGTCCGCTTGCCGTTCGAGGAGGCGTGTGCTGAAGAGTAACTCGCGGGTCGTCGGCAAGGCGGCCGCGTAGGAGTACGGCCCGGTGACTTCCCAGACCGCCCGCACCGGCACGTTCATCCGCCGGGTCGCTTCCGAGACGATGCGCCGCAGCCGTTCGGTCGGCGGCTTGAACAGTCTCAGCTCACGCGCCAGGCGGACGAACATTCCATACTGGGCCAGGAAGAAGAGGAACAGGACGACGCTCGTAATGGTCACCATGGGCCAGCCGAACGCGGCCGGCATCAACAGCGCTCCGGCGATGAAGATGCCCCAAAACCCCAAGCGCAACAGCCACACGGCAACAACGTATTGAAGCCAATCCCAAAACGGAACCCCCGGGAAAATCTCGCAGTCGGACGGATAGCTGCCCACCAACGCTCCGACCCAACCGCACAACGCCGCGGCGAGCCAGGGCGTATGCGCCTCCGGGACGAGCAAGCGCTGGGCGAGCACGCAATTCGCCGGGATCAGCCACTGGTTCAGGGCCGCGCTCACCCGTACCGGGTAAAGCCGGCGGGCCCGCTCCGTCCAATGTTCCCCGGCGGCACGACGCCAGGGAATCAACGCCAGCCAGTTCAAACCCCCGGCGGCCAGGGCGGCGGCGGCGAAGACTGTGAGACAGACCTCAAGCGCCATGCGTGTTCACCTTTAGCGCCGAACCACGGCGGTGACAATCGGTATTCACGCCGCCGGAACCCGCCTCCGTCCCGCCTTCGGGCGGCCCCGTCCCTTCTGCCACGCGAACACCGCGGGACCGGGCCGTGCTTCGGGTTTGCCTCCCGCCCGGCGCGCTGGCTTAATCCGCGCCGCGACATGAACAGCACAGACGCCTTCTCGCTGCGGGGCTTCCTTGATTCCTTCTCCGCGCTGCGGCGTCTGCCCCGCGCGCTGTGGATCGTCATCGGCGCGTTCGTGATCGAGTCCAGCGCCTACTTCGGCGTGCTGACGCTGATGGCCCGCTATCTCTCCGTGGACCTGCACTGGGGCGACCAACGCGCCGGCATGGCGGTGTCCACGTTCACGATGTTGGTGACGCTCTTCATGCTGGGCGCCGGGAGTTACGCGGAGCGGTTCGGCCTGCGCCGCGCGATCGCCGCGGCCCTGCTGGTCGCCACCGCCGGGCGGTTTCTCTACAGCTACGCCCCGAAGCTGGGAGGCGGGGCGTTGCTGGCCGCGGCCGTGCTCGGCGCGCTGGTCATCGTGGCCGTCGGCGAGGCCATCCTGCAACCCGTCTGCTATTCCGGGGTGAAGCAATACACCGATGCCCGCACCAGCTCGATGGGTTACGCGCTGATTTACGCCCTGATGAACCTGGGCATCGTCGGGATGGGCGCGCTGTCCGCGTGGATTCGCCCCGCCGTGCAGGATCTGAAGGCCGGGCAACCGCCCGCGGCGCCGTTCGGCCAGCCGTTTCTCGAGTTCCTCGGCCGCTTCTCCGGCAGCGGCATCCAGGCGGTGAATTGGTCCTGCATGGGCATCACCGCGGCCACGCTGGTCTTGTTCCTCCTGTTCATGACCCGGAAGACGGAGGCCGCCAAGGTGCGCCCCGATACGGCGGAGGAAAATCGTTCCTCCGACCCGCGCCCGCTGGCGGCCCGGCTCAAAAGTTATTTTGCGGAGGGACCGTTCCGCAACGCCCGGTTCATCTTTTTCATTTTCATGCTGCTTCCGGTGCGCACGCTCTTCGCCCACCAATGGCTCACCATGCCGGATTACATCATCCGCGCCTACTCGAAGGACGTGGCCGACCACATGGAGTGGCTGGTCAACTGGATCAACCCGGCCATCATCTTCGTCGGCGTGCCGGTGGCCACGGCGCTGACGCGGCACATCAACGTCTATCGGATGATGGTCATCGGTTCGCTGGTGAGCGCGGTGCCGACGTTTCTCCTGTGCTTCGGCGCCCACCTCAGCTTGCTGATCACCTACTTCGTCCTGTTCTCCCTCGGCGAGGCGCTGTGGTCGGCGCGCTTTCTGGAATACGCCTCCGAACTGGCGCCGCCGGGGCGCATCGCCCAATACATGGGCCTGGCGCAGATTCCGTGGCTGCTGGCCAAAGGCACCACCGGCTGGTACTCCGGCGCCATGCTCGCCCGGTTCTGCCCCGAGGGCGTGCCCCGCGAGCAGTTGCACACCGGGACGATGTGGTTCGTTTACGGTTGCATCGCGCTGCTCTCTCCCATCGGACTGTGGCTCGCCCGCAAATGGGTCCTGGCCGGGTTGCAGCCCAAAGCGGTGGCGCCGGGAGGCGAACGTTGACCGCCTCTGGCGATTTCTCTAGCCTCAGCGCATGGCAAAAATGGCTGCCGCGCCGGAACCCGCCGCCGCTCCACGACTGAAACCCTCCACCCTCGTGGACACCCGCGTCATCTACTGCGGCGACAACCTTGAGCAATTCCAGAAGCTGCCCGACGCCTGCGTGGACCTCATCTACATTGCCCCGCCCTTCAACTCGAACCGCAACTACGAGGTCTTCTGGGGCGAGACCAAGGAGAAGCGCGCCTTCGAGGACCGCCACGCCAGCACCGCCGCCTACATTGACTCCATGCGCCCGCGCTGCGTGGAACTGGACCGAGTCCTCAAATCCACCAGGTTCTTCGACTACCACTGAGACTGGCACGCCTCCCACATCGTCAAGGTCGTGCTCGACGAGATGTTCGGGGAGAACCTCAGGCCCGTTTTCAAGGGCGCAGAATCGCGAACTCGTTTGACGGTCTGAGGCTCCAAAGGCAGAGTGGCGATAAATGAAGCGGGCAAAACACCACCACCGATGCTAGAAGCCACTGAAACACAGGATCTGAACCTTTCCGGCTTCGGCCACCTCGAGTCGGCGAGACCCAAGCCATGCGCAGGAGGAAAAACTGGCGCTCGCGAGGACAACAAGCTGCGTCTCCGCGACCGGGCCGCTCACCAGTGGTACCGTTTCGTGCTTTCATTCCCTCCCCACCTGGTGCGGGACTACGCCGCCAAGTTCGGACTGACTTCGCGCCATCGAGTGTTGGACCCGTTTTGCGGCACTGGAACAACCGCGGTTGAGTGCAAGAAACTGGGCATTCCCGCCTTTGGGTTGGAGTCCAACCCCGTGGCCTGCTTCGCCAGCCGGACGAAGCTCCAATGGGGCGTTGAGCCACAGGAGCTTCTACGCCATGCCCGGATGGTGGCTGACGCCGCCAGCAGCCGCTTGGAGCGCGATGGCTATTACGACGAAGATGACTACCTACGCCTTCTCGACCGCTCCGCTGGGCCGAAAGCAACGTTGCGCACTTTGCCGGAGGAAGCCGCCGCCCTGCTGCTGACCAACTCGATCAGCCCGATCCCACTGCACAAGACACTCGTGTTACTGGACGCCTTGGCGGAGCACCATGACGAACGTTTCAGCGATCACGAGCGCCTCGCCCTGGCTATGGCACTCGTGAACGGAATCAGTAATCTGCATTTCGGCCCGGAAGTAGGGGTCGGGCCGGCCAAGGCCGACGCGCCTGTGGTTTCTCTTTGGTTGGATGGCATGCGGGTTATGGCTCAGGATTTGGAGAATCTGCCCCGAGATGAAAGGACAGAAGCCGTGATCTACCAGGCGGATGCTCGGGAAGTCGCGCGTGTCTTGCCGCCACACTCGGTGGACGCCGTCATCACGTCGCCGCCCTATCCCAACGAGAAGGACTACACCCGAACGACCCGCCTTGAGTCGGTGCTGCTGGGCTTCATCAAGTCGAAAGAGGACTTGCGCGACCTCAAGAAGAGTCTGGTGCGCTCCAACACCAGAGGCGTGTACAAGGCTGACACGGACGACGCCCATGTGTCGGGCCACTTGGAAATTGAACGTATCGCAGCTGCGATTGAAAGGCGGCGTATCGAATTGAACAAGGATTCAGGCTTCGAGCGGCTGTATGCTCGCGTAACCAAGCTCTACTTCGGTGGCATGACCCGGCATCTGGCCGAATTGCGTCGGGTGCTTCGTCCTGGCGCGCAACTGGCCTATGTTGTCGGCGACCAGGCTTCCTATCTTCGCGTGATGATTCGCACGGGCCAACTGCTTGCGGACATCGCCGCCTCGCTGGGCTATGAAGTCACCGGTATCGATCTTTTCCGCACCAGGCTGGCCACCGCCACGCGCGAACAACTGCGTGAGGAGGTCGTTTTATTGCGCTGGCCAGGCACTCCGGCCACGCCGTCCACACCCCCATGAAATCGAAGAACCGCTACGCCGCCATCATCGAACGCATCTTCAAGTCGAGGTTCAAACCCGGTCTGACAGAATTGGAATTCGAGCGCGAGGAGATGGTCGCCATCGCTCGCGAATTGCAGATTGATTTGCCCAAGAACCTCGGCGATTTGGTTTACAGTTTCCGCTATCGCTCTGCGCTGCCCGAATCCATCCAGTCAACAGCCTCTGCGGGTAAGACGTGGATCATCCGACCCGCCGGGCAAGCCAAGTATCGTTTTGTCCTGGTTCCTGATATTCCTTTGACACCGAATCCCAACCTCGCCGAAACGAAAGTGCCGGATGCGACGCCGGGCATCGTGGCCAAGTATGCCTTCAACGATGAGCAAGCGTTGCTTGCCCGGCTGCGCTACAACCGGCTGGTGGACATTTTCAGCGGCGTCACCTGCTATTCCCTCCAGAACCACTTGCGGACCACCGTTCCGAACATGGGCCAAGTGGAAACGGACGAAATCTATGTTGGGCTGGACAAGAAGGGCGTCCATTATGTCTTTCCCGTGCAGGCAAAAGGTGGAACCGACAAGCTGAATGTGGTGCAAATCGAGCAAGACTTCGGTGTGTGCGCGCAGAAGTTTCCGTCGCTTGTCTGCCGTCCGATTGGGGCGCAGTTCATCGATGGAGGCGTGATTGTCTTGTTTGAATTCGAGCAGACCGACGCCGGCGTTCGCGTCAGTTCCGAAAAGCACTACAGGCTCGTTCCACCGGAGGAGGTCAGTGAAGCGGATTTGCAGAGCTACCGGCAGCGTGCGGCAGACTGACTACCGCGTCATAGCCAAGCGCCTGTGCGAGACGGTCTGCGGCCAGCCGGGAGACGAGGCGCGGTGAAAGGCCGGGCGCGGCTTCATCTTTTTCCATGGTCGCCAGGGCGTTTGAAGGTTCGTTCCCACAGCATCTGGCGGCGACGATGAACAGGCTGTTGGCAAAGCACGCGTCTCGGGTAGAATAGAGCCATGAAGGCGAAGAACTCGCTCACGAGCTTGGGCACTCTCACCGCCGGTGGCAACGTCCAGGTCGGCGACCAGACGACCATCCGCGTGGCCAAAGGCAGCAAGCGCGCCGCCTACTACCCGGCCGGCTGCATCGGCGCGAACCTCGCGAAGCGCAATTACGTGAAATACCTGGTGGAGCGCTACCACCAGTACCGGGAAGCGGACGAGCGGTTGGGCCGAAACGGCTCGATTCCACTATGCGGTGATCTTCAAGAACATCGAAGCCGAGTTCAAGGCGCCGACCTACTTCATTCCCGAAGACCGCTTTGAGGAATGGGTGGACTTCCTCCAGGGCCGGATCGACAACACCATTCTCGGCCGGGTCAACGCCAAACGGGGCATTCCGAACTACGAGTCGTTCGACGAATACGTCATGCAGCACATGGGCGCGGCAGCGACGACGTCTTAACCCTCAAACGGATTGACCCCGGCACTTCTGGGAAATCCTCCGTGTTGCGGGTCACGCTGGTCGAGTCGCGGCTCAACGCGATGGCGGCAATCTGGGTGTCTGGGTAGCTCCAGGATTTCTGTTTCAGCACTGGACGCGCAACGTACTCACCCCACGCCTGCGCCAGTCTTTCGTCAAATGGCACGATCTTGTGCGGCGCTTCCCGCACGAGGGCATCCAACTCGGCGAGCAGGTGGACGCGCTGCTCCGTCGGTGTTGCTACAATCCGCTACCCGCCATTCCGCCGTTCGGCCTCGAGAACTGGGCTGTTACCGCCCTCGGTGGCATCCTGAGCAGGACGCAATTGGACGACCGCGGCATTGACGGGCGCATCTCCCCCCCGTGAGCGCCGCCCCGGAGCGCCGGGCACGAGGCGGGCCGGGCTGGCGAAGCCAGCTTGCGAACCAGCGACGAATTGCCGTAGAGTGCCTGCATGGCTGAAATGACAGTCGAATATCCCGATGACCTGCTGGTGGCGAGCGGCAAGCCGCGCCGCGAGGTCGAACAGGATTTGCGGTTTCAACTGGCGGTCCGGCTCTTCGAGGTCGGCCAGCTTTCCTTGGGCAAGGCGGCGGAGCTGGCGGGGTGGAACAAGGTGCGGTTCGGCGATGAACTGGGCCGGCTGAAGTTACCGGTGGTGAACCTCGACGACCAGGAAATCCAAGCCGAATTGCGTGCCCTCCGAGGAGACCATCGTCGCGGATAGCAGCCCGCTCATCGGGTTGGCGCGCATCGGGCAGCTTGGACTGCTCCCGCAACTGGCCCGGCGCATCGTGGCCCCGCGAGCGGTTTGGGCCGAGGTCACGGGCGCGCGCGCCGACGCGCCGGGAGCGTCCGAGGTGGCCGCGCAGACGTGGATTGAAGTGCTGGAGGCGGACGCGCAAACCGTCGCGCCTTTGCGCATTCTGGTGGGCCGCGGGGAGGCTGAAGCCATCGCGCTGGCGCAGCGGGAGCGATCGGCGGTCCTGCTGTTGGATGACTTGCGGGCGCGGAAGCTGGCCGACCGGCTCGGCTTGCGGCGCATGGGCACCGTGGCGCTGCTCGGACGGGCAAAACGCGCAGGGCTGATTCCCAAACTCAAGCCGGCGCTCGACGCCTTGGTGGCCAGCGGAATCTTCATCCGCCAGGAGTTGGTCGCGGCGACACTCAACGAGGCCGGCGAATAGGACGGCACCCGCCCGGTGCTGCTTGTGGGCCAACCGACTCCGTCGGTGCGCGAACTGCCGGGGACTGAGAAGATGCTGCGGGGCGTCAAGCAACGAGAAGAGGTGAGGGTCGGATTCCTTCAGCCAGCCGAAGCCGGCGCGGCGTAAAGGCCGGAGGGAAGCGGCGCGCATTGAGGCTTTCAAGGCGATTCAGCGGCTTGCCTTGGCGGCCAAAACGTGCCAACTGTAGGCCATGTCTTCACCCGCACCCGCCGGCCCTCAGAGCCAAGCCCCCGCTCCCACCCAACGTCTGATGTCCCTCGACGCCCTGCGCGGCTTCGACATGTTCTGGATCGTCGGCGCCGACTCCCTGGTGGAGGCGCTCCACCGCATGACGCCGGGACCTGTGACGCGCTTCCTCGGCACCGAACTGGACCACGTGGACTGGAAGGGTTTCCATTTTGAGGACCTGATCTTCCCGATGTTCGTCTTCATGGCGGGCGTCTCCATCGTGTTCTCCCTGGGCCGCACCATCGAGCAACGGGGCCTGGGCGCCGCGCTTTGGCGCGTGGTGCGGCGCAGTGCGCTGCTCTACTTCCTCGGGGTCATTTACTACGGCGGCTTTGAGCATCCGTTCTCGGGCATCCGGCTCATGGGTGTCCTGCAACTCATCGGCCTATCCTACCTCATCGCCGGGTTGACGTTCTGTTTTCTGCGCTCCCGGCCCGCGGCGATGGCTGCGGTGTGCGGCGCGCTGCTCCTGGGCCATTGGGCGGCGGTGAGCTTCGTGCCGTTCCCGGATGTGCGCCCGACGCCGGGCGGCGACGCCATCATCGCCAAAGAAACGGGCTTCACCAACGTCACCCAACTCAACTTCGCCAGCACGACATACCTCCACAGCAGCTTCCTCAAGGGCGTGAGCCTGCCCAATTACGTGGACCAGAAATACCTGCCCGGCATGAAATGGGACGGCACCTGGGATCCCGAGGGCCTGATGACGCCGATCACGGGCGGCGCGTGCTGTCTGCTGGGCGTGTTCGCCGGCCTGCTGCTGCAAGGCGGGAAAACCGCGCCGCGCCGCAAAGTGCTGTGCCTGCTGGCCTGCGGCGCGGCGGCGGTGGCGCTGGGCTGGCTCTGGAACTTCCAGTTGCCGGTCATCAAGAAAATCTGGTCGGCGTCGTTCATCCTGGTGGCCGCCGGTTACGCGTCCATGCTGCTGGCCGTTTTCTATTTCGTCGTCGATGTGCTGGGCTGGCGCCGGTGGTGTCAGCCGTTCGTCTGGATCGGCATGAACCCGATCACGATCTACCTGGTGGCCAACGTCATTGACGAGTACACCCACGTGGCCGAGCGGTTCGCGGGCGGTGACATCGAGGCGTTCTTCAACACCCGCGTCGCCCAGGGCCTGGGCAACCTGATCGTGGCCCTGCTCGGCCTCGCGCTGGCCTTTGGGTTCGCCCATTTCCTCTACCGGAAGAAGGTCTTCATCCGGCTTTGAGCCGCGACGCTGGCGGCGGCTGGGGAAGCCAGGGATATGTGCTTTTGCCTCCGCTCACCCGGTGGCCGGCGCGCAAGTCCCGGCGCCCGGACTTTGCCCTTTGCACTTCGCTCTTGGGTCGTAACCTTCCGCTCGTATGACGATCTTGGACGACCTGAACTGGCGCGGCCTGGTGGCCGACGGTACCGATCCGGCGGGACTGGCCCAGCGCCTCGCCGCGGGGCCGACCGTGCTCTACTGCGGCTTCGATCCCACGGCGGACAGCCTGCACGTCGGCAATCTCGTGCCGCTGCTGGGGCTGCGCCGCTTCCAGTTGTTCGGCCACCGGCCGATCGCGGTCGCGGGCGGCGCCACGGGCAGCATCGGCGATCCCAGCGGCAAGACGCAGGAGCGCCAGTTGCTCACGAAGGAAGTCATCGCCCGGAACATCGCGTCGGTGAAGGAGCAACTCCGCCGCCTGCTCGACTTCGACACCGCCACGAATCCGGCCCGACTCGTGGACAACGCCGACTGGACGGCGCCCGTCGGCTACCTCGATTTTCTGCGCGACATCGGGAAGCATTTTTCCGTGAACATGATGGTCGCCAAGGAAAGCGTCCGCGCCCGCATGGAGGACCGCGAGACTGGCATCAGCTACACCGAGTTCAGCTACATGCTGCTCCAGGCGTTCGATTTTTATCATCTGTGCCAGGAGTTCAACTGCGAGTTGCAGATCGGCGGCAGCGACCAATGGGGCAACATCACCGCCGGGATCGACCTCACGCGCAAGAAGCTCGGCCGCGCCGTCTATGGCCTGACGCTGCCGCTGATCACTAACGCCGACGGCACCAAGTTTGGCAAGACCGAGGCGGGCGCCGTCTGGCTCGATCCGCGCCGCACGAGCGTCTATCGCTTTTACCAGTTCTGGATCAACACCGACGACCGCGACGTCGCCCGTTACCTCAAGTTCTTCACCTTCCTGGACCGGGAGGAGATCACGGCGCTGGAGCAGGCGCACCGCGAGAATCCCGGCGGCCGCGCGGCCCACAAGACGCTGGCCAAGGCGGTGACCGACCTCGTTCACGGCGCGAGCGCCACGGCCGAAGCCCTGCGCGCCAGCGATATCCTCTTCGGCGGCGATCTCGCCGGCATATCGGAAACCACCTTCACCGAAATCGTCGGCGAAGTGCCGACGAAGGAAATCGCCCGGGCGAAGCTCGACGGCGCCGGCCTGCCGCTGGTGGACGCCCTCGTCCACGCCGGCCTGTGCCCGTCCAAAGGCCAGGCGAGGAAGGACGTGGAGGGCGGCGGGATTTACGTGAACAACCTCCGCGAGCCCAGCGCGGCCCGCGCGCTGACGACGGCCCACCTGCTCTTCGGCAAGCATCTGCTCCTGCGCAAGGGCAAGCGCAACTACGTGGTTGTGACGGCCGTGTGAGTTGGCCGACGACGACCGGGCGAAGCGCCCGCGTGGCCGGCGGACCGACCTTCCGCTTGCAACCCCCGGCGCGCTGGGCCAGTTTGCCGGCCATGAGTTTGGAAGATCATCTGGGGGACATCCTCCGCAAGGCGCGCGCCATGAGCGGCGTGTCGGCCGAGGCCGCCGCCGAGGCCGCGGGTTTCACCGGGGCGGAATGGAATGCGCTGGAGGAATCCGGGCAGCCAGCGCGCCAGCCCGCCTTCGCCGCCCTGGCTTCGCGGCTGGGTCTGAACGCGGCCAAGCTGGAAGCCATCGCCCACGGCTGGCTCCCGACGCCAAAGGATCTGTCCACCTGGCGTGAACTGCGTCCCCTCACCACCACGCACGGCGGCAACGCGGTCAACTGCTACCTGGTCTGGGACGAGGTTTCGCGCGAAGCCGCCCTGTTCGACACCGGCTGGGACGCCGGGCCGGTCCTGGCGCACATCGCTGACAACCAGCTCCAGTTGCGCCACATCTTTTTCACCCACTCGCACGAGGACCACATCGCGGCGCTGGCCCCGGTCCGCGGACAATTCCCCAAGGCGTTCCTACACTCCGGCTCCGTCCACGCGCCCGTCCACCAGCGCAACCGTCCGAACGATTTCATCCACCTGGGCAGCCTGCGCATCACGCACCGCGACACGCCCGGCCACGCCGAGGACGGCGTGACCTACATCATCGGCACCTGGCCGGACGACGCGCCGCACGTAGCCGTCGTGGGCGACGCGATTTTCGCCGGCTCGATCGGGCGCGGTTTCCAGTCGTGGGAACTGGCCCGGCAGAAGATCCGCGAGCAGATTTTCCCGCTGCCGCCCGCCACCCTGCTCTGCCCGGGGCACGGCCCGCTGACGACGGTGGCGGAGGAGAAGGCGCACAACCCCTTTTTCTGATCCGCCCCCGAAGCACGCTTCGCGAAATGGAACACTCCTCCACCGGGCTGACGCGCAACGACGAGCGCGAGGCGATGACGCGCTCGCCGACTTCCGACCGCGCTCGGCGACGCGGTGGAAGACGCCGGGCGGAAAACCGGCTTCGATGCACAGGCGCACGAGTTCCGCCCCGATGACAGGCGTGTTGTTCGACGGCTTGAGCAAGACGGTGTTGCCGCCCGCGACGGCGGCGCAGGCCATGCCGCAGAGGATGGCGAACGGGAAGTTCCAGGGCGAAATCACGCCGCCCACGCCGCGCGGCCACCAGTGCTGGACATGCGTTTCGCCGGCCATGATCTGCATCTTGGCTGGCTCAGCGAGGGCGCCGATTTCGGCGGCGTAGAAGTCGCAGAAGTCAATCGCCTCGGCCACGTCGGCGTCGGCTTCGGTCCAGTTCTTGCCGGCTTCGAGGACCATCAACGCGCTGAGCGACGCTTTGTCGCGGCGCGGTTTGCCGACGCCTGGCTGAGCTTGCCAGCGCCGGGACCGAGGCGTAAGGTCGTTCGCAGTGATTGCTCTCGAAACATTGAGCGAAGTGCAGGCGGACCAAACCGTGCGCATTGCCCTGCCCCGATCGGTTTCACCGGGACCGCACCGTCTGGTGGTCGTGATTGACGAGACGCCGCTTCCCGCGAAAACGGACCGGCGACCGAATGGGCCGCTGCGGCTGCGAAAGCTCCATCTTCCGGGCTGGCCAAAGGACGCCGCGTTCCGTCGCGAAGAAATCTATGGCGACGACGGGCGTTGACCGACTGTTCGTGGACACCAACATCCTCGTCTATGCCACGAACGAGGACTCGCCCTGGCAAGCCATCGCAGAACAGACCTTGGAAACGTGGCGCGGCGGCGGCACGCAACTGTGCGTCAGCGTTCAAGTGCTGCGCGAATATCTCGCGGTGACCACCCGGCCGGCGCCAAGCCAGGCGGATGGACCGGACTTCGTCGCTATCGCGGAGAATCTGGCCGAGTTCCGGCAGAGCTTTCTTCTCCTGGAAGACACGCTCCTGGTTTCACAGGAATTAGAGAGCCTCGTCCAGCAATTCTCGGTCAAGGGCCGGCAGGTGCATGACGCCAACCTCATCGCCACGCTCCGCGTGCATGGCTTGCGCGACCTGCTGACCCACAACACTGCGGATTTCAGCCGGTATTCGTCACTGGTCACGATTCACCCGCTGGTGCCCGCGAGCACGGCGGCGAGCGTCGGCGTGGCGCAGACGTAAACTCCGAATCAACCTCCGACCGGACGCCGCCAGCGCCTCGGCGTCCGCTTCGGTCCAGTTCTTGCCGGCTTCGAGGACCATCAACGCGCTGAGCGCGGCTTTGTCGCGGCGCATCAGGTCGGCGAGCGTTGAAGCCGCAGCGGCTTGAAATGAAAAGGGCCGGCTCGAAGGCCGACCCTGTCGTTTTTGCCATTTGCGTTACGGCATGATGAACGCCGTGACCTGCAACTTCGTCGTGCCGCCGACGGCTTGGACCAAGCCACCGCCCACGGGCCTGAACGTTGTCCTCACCACGGGCACATTGTTGAGCCATCCCACGGCCGAACCTGCGTAGGCGACGTGCAGCACGGTGAACGAACCGTCGCGTGCCGCAGTTTCAATCCACGCAACGTGGCCTGCCCCGCCCGGCGTGTTCAGTGAGCCGAACACAACGAGCGAATTGGGGGCGGGGCCGGCCAAGCAAGCACGCGCGCTTGTAATGAGCCAAGGCCAGTTGACGGCATCGCGCCCCCAATTGCGGCTAAACCTCAGTGTCCGACCGACCTCGGCGCAACAAATGTCGGCGAACCACGTGCATTGGCCGACCGCGAAGCCGCTGGGGCTGTTGCGCGTGGCGCAAACACCGACGAACGACGAACTCGGAGTCGCCGCGTTGACGCCGACGGTGAACGCCGCTGCAGCCAGTGTGGCTGCGACGAACTTGGTGATCATGGCTTTCATACTTCTCTTTCTTCCAGCAGGAGTCCGTGTCGGGGTGGAAGTAGCCGGGAGAAGCAGATCCTTCGGCGAATCCGTTTGACGAGCAGCGACGCACGCCACACGGTATTCCTGCCCACACAAGTGGGCGTGAAGGGGCTTCTGCCCCGGAGTTCCCCGCCTCCCGCTTCCGGTTGTGAGGCCAAAACAGGCGGCGGTGACATTTCTCCGAACACCAACTCCAGGCTGAAATTGGTCGGGTGGATTCACTCCCAAAATCGCAGCACTTCGCGAACGACGAAGGCGCCTTGGGCATCGGTGGCGCAGAACCCATCCATGGTTGGAGAGTTTGTGTTCTGAGCCTCGCCCAAGATGATCGCAGCCGCAGCGGCCTCGGCCCAGTCCCACGGCACGTCCAGCTTGGGCGGCAATCTGACCGTTCCATTGGCCCGAATCCGAACGCGGCTCTTGGAGGAACAACCGAAGCTCCGGAAGGTTGCCTTCCGCATCGCACCGCCTGGCCGGGACGCTTTGGATTGAGTCCGGCAGTCGTTTTTGCCATTTTTCATTTTCGTTTTTGCCATTTTGCGCGACCATCGCGCCACTCGCCGCGTAGGCAACTCGGCGATCCTAACGGCTGCTCGCGCCCGCGAGTTGTCCGTTTTGGACGCTCGAATTAATAAGCGACTTTGACGGGTTGCGTAATTGGGCAAAACGGACCAAAGGGTCCAGATCGGACCAAATCCGTATGTACGCCGGAAGCATAGAACTGAACGACCAGATCGCTCACTGCCTCCGAGAGTTGGTGCGCACCAACTGGAAAGAGCCAATAAGCAAATTCCCAGAACACCTGGCAGAAATTCACACGCCCGATCCTGGAGAAGACGCGGACCCAGTTGGGTCGTGCAGAAGGGCGTTGAACCGGTTTTACAGACCAAGGCCTCCTCGCCACACAATGTCAGAGTCGTGGCAGCGAGACCTCGCCAGGAGCTTGAATTTGTCGCATGAGGAATTTCTGGCGCGTTTGCTTCAGCCCCCTGAAGCCTTGGCTCTAAACTTGGCCGAGGCGATATTGCTTTCGGATGCGGCGGAGCATCGACTCACGAAGCGGCAGCTAGATGACCTTAACCGCCAGGGGCTCGCCGCTCGTGTTCGGAGCCGTTGGGATGACCTCTACATGGTGCCTGATCTTGGCATTGTCGCTGCGCTCGTAGAACAGAGAAGAAGTCTCGAGGAATTGGCAGAGGCCACATCCTTGGACCTGAAGACCGTTCAGCGCTGGTTGCCTCTGCTCGACGCCCGGATCTCAACCGCTCGCGGTTCGATGGCAATCGTCCCGATCAAGTTGAAGGCGGTCATTTTTGACTGGTCCGATACGTTGGTGGATGAGTACGAGCTTGATGAGGCAATCTGCGAGTTCATCCCAAGGTCCCAGACAAGTGTGCAAACCCTGAAACAGAAGCAGGAGTTTCTGGAGATCCTGAATCGGCTTGAGGAAGAACGATCAAGCCTATGGTACGACTACATTCATCTGGCCGCGCACTTCGGAAAGACTGCCGAGATGCTGCAAGCTGAACACCGTAGAAACAGAAGAAGGATTCGCCCGTTATGCGACATACTGCACGTGTTACGAGTTTTGAAAAGTCACTGCATCAAAGTCGTTCTGGCAACGGATTGTCATTCGGAAGTACTAAAATGGCGGGCAGACACCATCAAGATTCCGCTCCATACTTTCGACCTGATAGTCACCAGCGACCAAGTCCCTGATGTGAAAGACAAGCATCACCATTTCCGATTGGCACTAGATCGCCTTGCTTTGAAAGCTCAGGATTGTGCCGTGGTCAGTGACGACCACAAAAAGGATTTGGTCCCCGGCAAAGCGCTCGGATGTGCTACGGTGTGGGTTTTTGGGGCCAATGCGCGTCGCGCTAGAAAGGCGAAGCCACAACGCGCGGGAATGGATACGGACATTGAAATGCCGGAGGCCAGACGTAGAAGCATGTACGGCACCCCAACGCTGCCGCCCGATCTGCTCATCCATGAAACGACGCTGAGACGGATACAGGGACGAATCGCAGACTACTGCGTTCCCTCAGCCGATCGAGTCCTGCGGATCACTGGTACAGAACCTCACCCGGCTTAGTAAAACGGATTCGGGATTTTGAAGACTCGCTCTGCAAATCCGCCATCTAGGTCGCTTTGCTGGTCACCGATGTTGGCAATGACGAACTTGCCACTGGCAGTCAACTGATGACGAATGGAAGCCTTGAATGCGGCGGTTGAGGTGCCGGAACCGCTGGCGGGTCGCATAAAGAGACCCGCGAACTTCGTGAAGCCAACGAGCCGCAAATTCCTCTCGGTCGGTTCTCGAAGGTGTTCATCTCGACCAGTCACGAAAAATACTTCGACTCCGAGGCGTTCCGATTCTCGACACAGCTCCAGGATTGGCTGAATAGGGGGAGCTTCTGCGCGGGCGACCCAATTCTCGAAGTGTCCCTGCTCGAATCCAAAGTCGATAGACCTCATGTAATTCCAGTCAGACAAAGCCGTGTCGTCCACATCGAGAACGATCACAAGGTTCGTCTGGCCAGTTCTCGCGCGTTGCCTTATGAACTTCTTGGCCCTTTCGGCAACAGCCGTTACGTCTCGCTCGTATTCACCGCTTTCGTAGTAGCGCACGAAGCTCTGCTTGCAGGCAGGAAGACTGGAGTGAGTGGCACATCCCGCCAAAAGGACGGCTCCTGCCAAACATGACGCTGTTGTGCTGCCGATTGTCTTCACGAAACGCCGCCCTCAATAGCTGGCGGCGGCGGAAGCATTCGATCTGTTTGAGGTTTGTCAAGAACTGAGCAGGGCGAAATCTCCGCGGCGACTGGCAGTTCATTCATCGTTTCTCAAAGGCGGAGCGTCGACGACGGGGCGGTGCCAGCAGTCGCTTTGGGGGGCGGACTCCGCCGCCCATTCAGGGCTGGGGAAGATCTGGGAAGACGGTTCACCCAGGGCGGCGGCGCAGGGCGCCTTGCCCTGGGCTATTTTCCGTCGGGCTTTCAGCCCTTAGAAGCTGCACAGAGACAGGCGAGGACGCGCTGTCCTACTCTTCCGCCGGCGCAAACCCTCTCCGCAGGCAGTTCTCCGTGATCACGCGTGGAACGAGGAAGTGCTGGAGGTATTCGCGGCCGCCGGCTTTCGTGCCGCCGCCGCTCATCTTGAAGCCGCCGAAGGGCTGCCGACCCACGATCGCGCCGGTGATGCCGCGGTTGATGTAGAGGTTGCCGCACACCCACTCCGCCTTCGCCCGCTCGATGTTCACCGGACTGCGCGAGTAGAGACCGCCGGTCAACGCGAACGCGCAGTCGTTGGCCAGCGCCAGGGCAAAGCGGGAGTTGCCTGCCTGGTTGGCAGGCCGTAGCTTCCCCGCATGAAGACGTTGACCATTGATGAGGCGGTAGCTGGCTTGCCCAAGTGGCTGGAGTTGGCGCTGGCGGGTGAGGAAATTCAGATCCGCCAAGGCGATTCCATTGTTGAGTTGCGCCCCGCAGCTTCGTCGCGGTCACCCGCCGCAAAGCACTCGCTCGCGCCTCGTGAAGCGTTGCGCCGGCTCCAACAGGGCGCCCGACTCACTTCCGCTGAGGCCGCAAGTTATCTGCGCGAAGTGCGTGAAGAACGCCTGGCTGCCGAGGATCGCCGCCCGGCATGATCCATCTGGACACCAACTACCTGATCGGACTACTGGTCAAAGCCTCACCCGAAGCGGCGGTCGTGGACGGTTGGCTGGGGGCGGGACAAACGCTGGCTGCCAGCACCATCGCTTGGACGGAATTCCTCAACGGCCCGGTAACACTGGTTGAAGTCACGCAGGCGGAAGCGGTCATCGGTGGCAGGATCATCCCGTTCGGTCAGCCGGAAGCCGTCATGGCTGCGGACCTTTTCAACAAGACGGGACGCCGTCGCGGTTCACGTTTCGACTGCCTGATCGCCGCAACAGCCGTCCTGGCGCACGCGGAGGTAGCGACCGTGAATCAGGCTGATTTCACGCCCTTCCAAGCATACGGGCTCAAGCTCGCCACGCCGCCGACAACGGCGCAACCACCAGCCGCGCCGCCGCCGGTAGCCTCCAGTTGACGGAAACCGATTGAAGCTGGAGACACGCGGGACGCGCTGTCCTACTCTTCCGCCGGCGCAAATCCCCGCCGCAAACAATTCTCCGTGATCACGCGCGGGACGAGGAAGGCCGTATTCGCGACCGCCCGCCTTTGTGCCGCCGCCGCCCATCTTGAAGCTGGCAAAGGGCTGCCGGCCCACGATCGCGCCGGTGATGCCGCGATTGATGTAGAGGTTGCCGCACACCCACTCCGCCTTCGCCCGCTCGATGTTCACCGGGCTGCGCGAGTAGAGGCCGCCGGTTAGGGCAAACGCGCAGTCGTTGGCCAGCGTCAGGGCGTCGTCGAAGGTCTTCGCCTTGGTGATGCTCAGCACCGGGCCGAAGATTTCCTCGCGGAACAGGCTGCTCGTGGCGGGCACGTCGGTGAAGATCGTCGGCGGCACCCAGCAGGCGTTGGCGTCGGCGGGGCAAGTGTCTTGCGGCTACCGCCAATTTGGGCTAAAAGAATCACATGAACGCCACTGCTGCCGAGGCCCGAACGGAAGCCGCAATCTGGGAGCGTACCATCAAGCCTGAAGAGGCCGACCTTGCCCCAGACTCCGCGCGCTTCTTTCTCCGGTTGAAGCAGTCCACAACCGACGAAGCCCTATTGGCGGAACTGTCGGCCAAGGCGCGTCGGGGAGAACTCACGGCAGCCGAAAGCCGCGAACTGGACCGTTACCTGGAAATGGGCTGGTTCCTCGAGACGGTGCGTTCGAAGGCCCGATGCTCGCTTCGATACCTCAGTTGACCTGAACCGTTGGTCACTGCTTCCCTTCGGTGCAGCCAGATGGTGCCTCTTCGTTCAGGGCCAGTGCGGAAATGGCGTGGTCCTGGCGCTCTTGCTCCTCCACGTAACGGCGCAGTTCTTCTGGCAACCGAATGAGCGGCCCCGGTTGCTGGCCCTCGGCTGCTCGCAGTCCGGCGAAGATGCGGTCAATGTCGTAGGCCGCTTCCCGTGCCAGTTCGTCTTTCACCTGCCACAGTTCTTCAAGAAGCGGATTCGTTTTCATACGGCAAGTCTCCCATCAATTCCAGGGGTGTGCAAACGTGCGGCAGGACACGTCCGGCGCGGTGCGCCTCGCGTTCCAGCCGTTTGAGAATCTGGGCATTGGCCAGATGGCGGCAGTTCCACGTCAGCAGGTAATCGGTGGCGATGGCGGTGGCGACGGCCAAATGCACGGCATCGCGGGCGGCTTTGGGCGGCAGGCAACCCGTGGACAGAAAGAGTCGGGCGAGTTCCTGAGCCTCCGCAGTGGCCGCCGCGCGAGGAAGCGAGGCCAGCAGTGCCAACCGTCGCCGGACTTGCTCCGGATCGCCTCGACCGGCTTCCACGACCACTTCTTGGGAGGCGAGACAAACGAAGTGCTTCCGGCGTGTTTGCCACCAATCGCGCGTCACCTGCTGGTTGGCTGCCGTCACTAAATCGCGGCTCGGATCGGCCACCAGGTAACTGACGATGCTCGTCTCGATATAGACGGTTTCCATGCTAAAGACGCCGGCACTCTAGGTCGCACGGCTTCGCACGGTCAAGGAAAGCCACCTGAACGGGACTCTCAGGACAGAGACAGGCGGGACGCGCTGTCCTACTCCTCGGCAGGCGCAAAACCTCGCCGCAGGCAGTTCTCCGTGATCACGCGCGGGACGAGGAAGGCCGTATTCGCGACCGCCCGCCTTTGTGCCGCCGCCGCCCATCTTGAAGCTGGCAAAGGGCTGCCGGCCCACGATCGCGCCGGTGATGCCGCGATTGATGTAGAGGTTGCCGCACACCCACTCCGCCTTCGCCCGCTCGATGTTCACCGGGCTGCGCGAGTAGAGGCCGCCGGTCAATGCGAAGGCGCAGTCGTTGGCCAGCGCCAGCCCGGGCTTGCCCTTTGCGTCGCCACGTTGGAAGGTTCCACCGGCATGGTCAGCAGAAGAGACATTCGACGGGTTTGCAGTCAAATCGCCCGCGAGTTCCGGCCGCAGAGGATCGTCCTCTTCGGCTCGTATGTGTATGGCCAACCGACGCCGGATTCGGACGTGGACTTGCTGGTGGTGATGCCGTTTGAAGGCCGCGCGACGGAGCAGGCGGTCAAGATTTCGAGCCGGCTGGATCATCGGTTCCCAATTGACCTGCTGGTGCGCACACCGCAGGAGATTCGCCAACGGTTGGAGTGGAACGATGTCGTGCTGTGGGAGATCACCAGCAAGGGCGAAGTGCTGTATGAATCCCGTGACGCAAGAGTGGGTGGAGAAGGCTGAGGCCGACTTCCACGTCGCGCTGCGGGAGTTCCGCGCCCGGAAGCACCGCAGCTTGGATGCGATCTGCTTTCATGCGCAGCAGTGTGCCGAGAAATACCTGAAGGCGCGGCTACAGGAGGCCGGCATCTCGTTTCCCAAGACCCACAGCCTGCCGATGCTGCTAAATCTGGCCCGCACAGTGGATCCCCTTTAGTCGGCACTCCAGCCGCAAGCAGGGCGACTCAATGCCTATGCCGTGGCGTTCCGCTATCCCGGCTCAAGCGCCACAAAAGAAGAAGCCAAGCAAGCACTGGCGGACTGCCGCGTGGTGCGGCGCGAGGCCCGACACGCCTTCGGATTACCCATCCCCGGCTAGCGGCGCGGGAGGCGTCCCGCGCTGACTTTGTCCGCCGGAGGCGGTGCTTGTGTTTTCACGATCCCGGAATAAACTTGCCCCGTGAATAACGATGTCGTCCCAGTCCAGATTCGGGGCATCCTTCCCTCGAACGCCGGCTGCGCCATCTTTGTCGGGAATGATGAAAAGGTGTTCGTCATCAACGTGGATCCGCAAATCGGCGACGTCATCGTCAAGTTCATGCGCGGGGTCGCCAAGGAGCGCCCCCTCACGCACGATTTGATGAACAGCGTCCTCAAGGGCTTCGGCATCTCGGTCGAGCGGGTGGTCGTCACCGAGCTCAAGAGCTCGACGTATTTCGCGCGGCTCATTCTCAAGCAGCAGAACGATCTGGGCCAGGCGCTGGTGGAAGTGGATGCCCGGCCCAGCGATTGCCTCGCCCTGGCCACCGCGCACAAGAAGCCCATTTACGTCTCCCAGAAACTGTTCGGGCAGGTCGAGGACATGAGCGAAGTGCTCGACAAGATTAACGAGAGTGGCAGCGAGCCTGATTAGCCGCCCATGCGGAATCCATCCGTGAGCAACCGGTGCCGGGGAAGCCACGCGAAGCCAAAGTTCACAGTCCGCAATCCCAAGGGAATCCGGGAGGCGAAACCCGAGGAAACTCCGGATCTCGGATCTCGGATTTCAGGCGTCGGACGCGCCCACTGACCCAGCCAGCCGCTTTTCACTGAAGGCTCACCCCCCATGCCGTCCGTCGCCAAGACCACTCCGCCCTTGGTCCTCGTCTGTGGGGAGGACGAGTTTGCCGTCAAGCAGCGCGCCAAACAGATCTACCAGCAATGGTGCGAGGAACTCGGCGGTCTGGACCATGAGATCATTGATGCCTCCGTCACCCACAGCGGCGAGGCGCTGAAGGCCCTCGCCCGGCTCCGCGAGGCGCTCCAGACGCTCCCCTTTTTTGGCAGCGGCAAGGCGATCTGGCTGCGCGACTGCAATTTCCTCGGCGACGAGCGGGCCGCCACCGCGCAATCCGTCACCGAAGCCCTCGCCGTGCTGGCGCAGGAGTTGAAGGAGTTTTCCTGGCAGAACGTCCGCCTCCTCCTGAGCGCCGGCAAGGTGGACAAGCGCAAGACGTTTTACAAAACCATCGACAAGGTCGGCGCGGTGGAGAGCCTGGCCGGCTGGTCGGCCGAGGACCGCGATTGGGCCGGGCAAGCCGAGGTCTGGGCGCGCCGGGAATTCCGCACCCGCGAGAAGGATGTCAGCGATGACGCCCTGGCGGAGCTGGTCAGCCGCGTCGGCCCCAACGCCCGCCTGCTGCACAGCGAGATCGAGAAGCTCTCGCTCTACGTCGGTAGCCGGGCGGAGATCGCCGCCGCCGATGTCGAGGCCGTCTGTGCGGCGAACAAGTTCGCCCGCGCCTTTGCGCTCGGCGACGCCCTGGGCGACCGTCACCTGCCGCGCCTGCTGCGGTGCCTGGACGAGGAGCTGTGGGAAATCCGCCTGAAGATTGACCGGGACAAGTCCGAGTTCGGCCTGCTCGCGGGCTTGATCAACAAAGTCCGCGCCCTGCTGCTGCTCAAGGAAATGATTCGCGAGGGCTGGATCAAACCCACCGCCGACTACGGCCGCTTCAAGCAGCAACTGGAGCGGGTGCCGGCGGCGAAGCTGCCCGAGGACCGGCGTTACAATCCGCTCGCGCTGAATCCCTTCGTGCTCTTCAAGGCGCTGCCGCAGACGGCCAATTACCGCCAGGACGAACTGGTCCGGGCGATGGACCTGCTGTTGCAGTGCAACCAGCAACTGATCTTCAGCCGCCTCGACGAGGCCATGGTGCTGCAGCAGACGCTGGTGCAGATCGTGGACCGGCCGCCAGCGCCCGCCCGGCTGGCCGCCTCCCGCTGAACGCCCACGTCTCTTTGTCCGCGCCGGACATGCCACCGGCTTGCCAGCAGCCGGCGTCGCGCGGGTTATTTCGGCGCCGGCCCTTGCGTCACCTCGACCAAGTCATCGGGGCGGATCCACTTGGCGAAGGCGGCCCGCACCGCGCCCGCGTCGAGGCTGAGGTAGCGGTGGGCCGCGCGGATCGGTTCATCCAGCGGCAGGCCGAGCAGCGAGCGCGCGAGCCAGCCGTCGGCGACGCGCTCGACACTCGACTCCGAGAGGGGAATGTCCCGCAGCAGGAGCACCTGGGCCTGCCGCAATTCGCGGGCGCTGACGTTCTTCGTCCGCAGTTGCTGGAGATTGCTGACCACGACGGCGCGGGCCTGGGCGACATTCGGCGGGTCGCAAGCGTAATCAACCTGGTAAATCCCGCGGGTCAGACCCACCTCAAACGTGGAGTCCACAAAATAGACCAGCCCGCTCTTTTCCCGGAGGTCACGGTACAGGCGCGTGGCGTAAAAGCCGCCGCCCAGCACGTGATTGCCCAGTTCCAGCGCGTAGTAATCCGCGTTTGTCCGCGTCAGGCCGAGCGTCTCGGCCAGGGTGACTTTATCCTGTACGCGGCTGGTGTCCGGCACCTGCGTCAGGGCGGGGGCATTGTTCGGCGCGGGCGGGAACAACGTGTCCGGCGCCGGGCCGCTGGCTTTCCAGGCGCCGAAGTATTTCGTGATGACCGCTTGCGCCTCCGCGGGCGTGACCTTGCCGATGACCACGATGGTGGTGAGATCGGGCCGGAAGACGCGCCGGTAGTAATCCCGCACGTCTTCGATGGTCAGCGACTTCAGGGTGCCCGGCGTGGTTTCGCGCTGCACCGGATCTGCCTTGGGGAAGAGCGCGGCCCGGACGGCGCGGCCCGCCAAGTAGTCGGGGCTTTGCATTTCGCCCGCGACGGCCGCCGCGAGTTGCGGCTGGAGGATTTGGAAGTTCGCTGCGGGCAACGCCGGGGAGAGCTCGTTTTCCGCCAGCAATTGCACGCCGCGTTCGAAATGCTCTTTCAAGACTTGCAGCGAGAAATCGGTGCCGGGGGATTCGGTGGCGCCGATGTCGTCCAGCGCCTTCTGGAACGCCAGCCGGTCGAGTGACTTGGTGCCGTAGGAGAAAAGCTGGCCCAGCACCTGGTCCACGCCCTCCCGGCCTTGGCGCGCCTCCATCTGGGCGTTGCTCCGCACGCGCCCGAAGACGCTCACGGTGTCGCTGATGGATTCGGGCTGCACGATCAGCTTGAGGCCATTGGGCAGGGTGGTCGCCACCGGGTTCAACGCGGAGGCGGGAATGGCCAGCCGGTTCACGGCTTCTTTGGCCCAAGCCGGGAGCTGGACGCCGGTGGCCTTCGTTGGCGTGAACGACTCCTGGCCGCCGAAGCTTTTCGTCGAGACCGGCTTGCCCGATGGTTGCGGCGTGAGGAGGGCGCAAACGGCGTGGTCGAGGTCCAGATATTTCCGGGCCACGCGATCGACATCCGCCACCGTGACCTGCCGGATCGCCCCGATGTCGTCTTCCGGCGACTGCCGGCCTTCGACCGCGACCGCCTGCGACCACTCCATCGCCAAGCCGAACACGGAGTTCTTCTGGAATTCGGCGCTGGCGATCTCGCGCCGCTGGGCGGCTTCCACCAGATCGGCCACGACGCCGTTGGTGAGTTCCGCCGTCAGGACGGACCGCATTTGATCCAAGAGCACCGCGGCCTTGGCTCCGGCGGGAAAGCCCGCGGTGGCGTAGCCGAGGCCCGCCTTGGGCCACGCGTCGTAGGAGAACGACGCGAACAGGGCCTGGCCTTCCGGCACCAGACCGTAGAGCTTGCCGCGCTGGCTGCTCAACACGTCCGCCAGGACCTGCGCGGCGGCGTAATCGGGGCTGTCCGAGCCGGGAAAACGGAAGGTGACGGCCGCCAGGCCATACGGCAGGTCGGTGTCGAGTTGGATGGTCTGCGGCGGGACCGGTTGGAAGGCGTACTCCGGCCGGACCGGAGGTTTCCCGGGCGGAATCGGGTTGAAAAGCCGTTTGACCTGCTCCAGCACCGGGGCCGGTTGCACGTCGCCGACGATGATGAGGATGGCGTTGTTCGGCACGTACCAGGTGTCGTGGAAATCTCGAAGCATCGCCCCGGTGGTCTTATCGAACGACGGCCGCGTGCCCAGCGCGTCGTGTTCGTAGGGCGTGCCCTGGAACAGGGCCGCCAGGAGCTTCACGTAGAACACGTACTCCGGATTCGACAAATCCTGCGCCACCTCCTGTTCGATCGCGCCGCGCTCCTTCTCCCAAAGCGCTTCGTCGTCGGCCAGCCCGCGCATCCGCTGCGCCTCGATGTGCAGCGCGACTTCCAAGTCCTCGGCCGGCGCCGTGAAAAAGTATTGCGTGACCGCCTGCTGGGTGTCGGCGTTGGCGTCACCGCCCAGCGCCGCCGTGATATCCGCCAACTGATCGGCCGACAATCCCGGGCTGCCGCGAAACATCATGTGCTCCATGGCGTGGGCCGAGCCGGGAAACCCGGCGGGGCATTCGTCCGAGCCGACGCGGTAATTGATGACCGTCGTGACCACCGGCGCGAGCGGATTGCGCACGATGACCACGCGCAGGCCGTTGGACAACGTGGCGCGGAGCACGTCCGGCAACTCCACCGGCCCAGCGGCGGCGCCCCAGCACACCAGCCCCAAGGCCAGTAGGACGCTGGCAGGGCGTGACCGGTAAAGCCGAAAGCGCCGGCGTGCGCCGGCAACCAACGGGCGCGGACTCTTCATAGATTTTTCCATTGCAGCAAAACTAGCGCGGCACCCGTGAATTGCCAGACCTGCAAAAGCGCCCGTGCTTTCAGCCTTGTGTGATGAATTTCCCCCCGGCCGCATTGGCGCGATGAAATGGGCTTCCCCGACAATCGTGCCGTCGGGTGGAGAATTTCCCAACCACAAGCGTCAGCAGGCGGCCCAGGGCCTGCGGTTGCCGGGCCATTGCAAGATTCGGCGGCGGAGCGGGCGCTCGACCCAGACAAATACGGCATACGAACACGCGATGGCGAACAGGCAGAAGGCGAGCACGCTGGGCCAGGACGCGAGCGGTTTTCGCCCCAACATCCGCTCGGCTTTCTGCCATCAAAACGCCAGCGGCATGTGCAAAATGTAAAGCGCGTAACTGGCTTCGCCCAGTTGCACCAATGCCCGGGCGGAAAAAAGGCGGGCCACCGAGCCGGCAGCCTGAGCGCCGCCCCAAACGATCGCGCCATACAGCGGCACGAGCATCGCGTCCGTCAGGAGCCATCCCGGCACGCGGGAGCGGCCGGCAAAGAGGAGCAAGACCACTGCCCCGGCGGAGACGAAGAGGCCGGTCGCCCAGAGGGAGGAAGAACCTTTGCCCGTCGTGAGCCAGCGGGACAGCGCCACGCCCAATGCAAAGTGGGGCAAAAAGAACGGCGGAAAGTAAAGAACGAGATTCTGGCGGTTGCCATCGGCCAACCCCAGGCAGGGCGCCGCGCCCAACCACTCGCGCAGCACGGTCATCCCAACGACAGCGCCCAACGACAGCGCCAGCCACTTCATCGGTTTCACCCGGGCGGAGCGCCGGAGCAGGGACGGGAACCCCGCGTAGAAAAACGCCTCGACTGACAGGGACCAGGCGGGCGTATTCCAAGCCAAAGCCAAGGGGGGCAGCCAGGCCTGGAGTAAAAAGGGCACGAGTAACAAGCTCCCGATAAATGGGGTCACCGGCGTGATATGGGCTACGAACGCCGAATACGCGTGGGCCGGCAGGGAGACGAGCAAGGCCAGGGCGTAGGCCGGGTAGATTCGGGCGAACCGGTTCTTCCAGAACGCGCGGCTTTCCACAACCAAGTCACCGTTTCCGTCCGCAGCATACACGTAGGCCAGCACGAAGCCGGACAGGACAAAAAAGAATGACACGGCGTTGTAGCCGTTGGCGAACAAATCAACGGCCCAGCGCGGTGCCCCCCCCCTTCAAAAAGTTGGAGCCGACGTGAAAAACCAGCACCTCCACCGCCGCAAAAAACCGGAGCGAGGTCAGGAGCGGCAGATGCGGACGGGCCGGACCGGATGGTTTCATTTGCGCGATTCGGGGGCTTCAGAGGTGGCCGCGGTCACGCAACCGCAGCTTCGGGAACTGGCAGCAACGCACCGTGCGGGCGATGTGCTGCTCCGCCTGGTCGGCGGCGACTTCCCAGTCGTAATGGCTTTGCAAAGCCAGCCACCAGGCGGGGCGGGTGCCAAAATAGCGGGAGAGATGCAAGGCGGTGACCGCTGTGATGGCACGCTGACCGCGCACAATGTGGTTGATGCGGATGGGTGTCACGCCGAGGGCCTTGGCCAGCGCGGACTGGCTGAGTCCCAACGGCTCCATGAAGTCGTAGAGCGCGATTTTGCCGGGATGCACCGGCGGCAGTTTCTTCGTCTTCATAGGATCAATGGTAATTGACGATTTCAACAGCGCGCTTCTCTTTGCCTTCCCAGTGGAAGCAAAGGCGATACTGGTCGTTGATCCGGATACTATGCTGCCCCGCCCGATCCGCCTTGAGGGCCTCCAGATGATTGCCCGGTGGCAGCCGCAGATCCGACCGTTCGCGAGAGCGATCCAATTGTGTGAGTTTGCGGAGTACGCCCCGTTCGAGTTATGCGGATCGACCGTGGTTCCGGCGGCGCTGCCACAGCCACGCCGCCTTGCGACAGGCGAAGCTCGCAATCACCCAACCACCTTATCGAGCCGCGATGTGGTGTCAATTCCAACGAGCTGGGTGCTGCGTCCGGCGACGTTTTCCGGAGGTCTTGCACGGCAACTCTCACCCTGTCGCCAGATTCCCCTCCCGCACTGCTGCCTTCTTCGCCGCTGCCTCGGCCGGCGCGGGAGCGGCGTCCCCCACACCTTGATCGGCCGGTAGAAGGTGTCGCGTTGGACGGGCAGGCGGCCGGTTTCGCGGATGGCCTTGACCATTGCCGCTTCGGCCTGCAACTGTGGCGATGTTGCGCCGGCCATGTGGAAGATGTGCTCCTCGACAATCGTGCCGTGCAAATCGTCGTCGCCGAAGCTCAACGCACTTCAGGCCCATGCCGACCCAGTAAGTGGTGAAGATGGGGTTTTAACCACGGTGCCGGGACGCGCTGGGGCAGTGGCCAAGTACTTCTTGCCGACGATGAAGCCGGAACAGAAAGAGCGGGGGGCAGCCAAATCGGCGGCCCTACGGCCCGCCACAGACCCCGCTGGACCGGGGGCAGGCCGGCGCCGAAGTGAATGAAGCGGCGAAGGCGGCGCTCAACCCCTTTGCAGTGCGGCGGGAAGTTGACCGGCAACGCAAGGCCATCGCCCCGCGCTCACGCCCTTTGGCGGACTGGTGCCGTGGGCGGCGTTCCAGAAGCAGCGCGGGCTGATCGAGGCGCTGGTGGCCACCTGTCCCGTCACACGTACCAGTCCCAACGCCGCGCCGGTGTATGACGAGCTGACCAGCATCGGCTTGACCGTGCTCTGTGATGGGCGGCGCTTCGCCCACGTGCGCCAAGACCCCACGCTCAACGAGTTGGGCGGTCTGGAGGGCGTGGTCGGCGACCGACACCCAGCGGCGCTTTGCGGCGAGCGTGCCTGAAGCCACGGGGGCGGCGTGGGTGGCGGGCGTGGCGCAACGGCTCTGGGGCGCGCTGCCGGAGAAGCTCATCCTGGACTGGGACGCGACGGCGTCAACCAAGTATGGGCAGCAGGAAGGGGCGGCTGTCGAGCGTTTGGTGGAGGAACAACAAGGTGAGCCGTTGGGCAAGTTGATGTTTTGCAAGCGACCAGTGAGACCCGCTGGCGCCCGCAGGGCGAAGGTGCCCGCCCTCTTGGGAAGGGCAGCACCCCAGTCTCATTTTGTTCCCGCCCCAACAGAGGAATGAACATTGGAACCGCCCATAATCCGTACCCTGGGCACATCGCAGACTCGGCGTGCCACCTCCCACCGGAACTTGAGCAGATCCCAGCCGGCCCCTGGTCCGGCAACTTTTCAGCTTTCATCCTTCTGCCGGAATTTGTTGTTTTTTGGCTTGCATAAGCGTCGCGTTGCCGTCAAGATGCGCTCGGTGTTTTTGCACTTCAGCTAGTTGAGATGCAGATGCGAGATCCACATTGCTCGCGAGGTTGGCGGATTTCGCCGCCCTCCCGAATCCTGTTGTCCGGCACAGTCTGCAACGTCTTCGACCTCTCGGATGATCACGATGCTTTTAACCAATTTCCGGAGTACTGGGAAGGTCCGCGTCCCAAAATAGCAACGGCGGCGGACAAAGGCACCAATCGTAGGTGGTGTCGGAATTGGGATATAATGTCGGATATAGACAATGATTTTGGTTTGCTGCCTGAGCTTTCGCGCGCGTTAAATGCTCGCGGTTGGGCGGGGCATCACATTGCTTTGACGGTGGGCAACTTGGACAAGCTCCAAGCTGCGTGTAAGAACGCGGCGCAAAGAACGATATGCTGAAGAATCAGGAACGAACATCGAAAGATACGAACATGAATACAAACCCAACGCATACTCGGCGTCCTCGCGCTTGGACTCTCGCTGGGGTGGCATCCCTAATGATGGCGGTGTCAGCGCTAGGTCAATATGTCGCGACCCAACCCGCAGTGATCGCGATTAATGACAACCAGCCTGCTGCCCCGTCGCCTTCAGTGATCGATCTGACGTCGTCAAATATTGTGGGGACGATCGAGAAGGTGACCGTCACCTTAAACAATCTGAATCACGGTTACGTCAACGATGTTGGTGTGCTGCTGGTGGGTCCTGGGGGCAACGTCGTGCTGATGAACAACTCGGGCGGCGGTTATCCGATCAGCGGGGCGACGCTCACTTTCGACGCGTCCGCGCCATCAATCTTGCCGCAGTTCTCCCAGATTGGCAGTGGAACGTACAAGCCCGGCGACTACACGCCCGGCGGCACTGCGAGTTTCCTCTCTCCATCGGCACCCGGGCCAAACGCGCCGGCTGGGCCATACGGAACGCTCGGCAGCTTCGCGGGCCAGAATCCCAATGGGGTCTGGAGGCTCTACGTGCAGGATGACGCCCCGCTGAATACGGGGTCCCTCGGTTCGTGGACGCTGAATTTATACACCACTCCGGTGGTGACAATGACCAATCCGGCGGTGACGCTCGCGGAAAATGCCTCGACTCCTGCCACCGTGTTCTTCGCAGTGCAAGATTCCAGCCCGCCGCCGGGTGGCTTCACTTGGAGCTTCAGCGGTGCTGGTGCCAGCTTGGTCAGCGCGACGGTCAGCCAAACCAGTGGTGGTTATAGCTTGGCGCTCACGCCCAAATTGAATCAATACGGGACGAATGCGACGCTGACCCTGACGGTTGGTGACGGAGTTGGCTCCGTTCAAGCCAACCTGACCGTGACTGTTTATCATGTGAACCAAGCCCCAACGCTGACCTTGACCAACGCCACCGTCACCACGGTCGCGGGGGTGGTATCCCCGGCTGTTTGGCCACTGGTTGCCGACGTGGACACGAACTTCAACGCGGCCACCAGCCTCACCCTCAGCGTGGTGGCGTCAGACGCCACCAATATCGTGGCGCCATCCGGCGTATTCTTCGATGCGACACAGACGGCCAATTGGCGCAAGCTCACCGTTGTTCCCACCGGTGCCGCCACGGGCACTGCACACTTGACGTTGTTGGTTTCGGACAACAACTCGCCCGCGCCCGCTTACGTCACCAACACGTTGACGGTCAACGTTACCCCGCCGGCGGACCATCACCCGACTTGGGCCAACGCGACGGGGCTGAGTCTGGGGGCTGCGGCGACGAACAGTTCGTCCATCGTCGTCTCGAACGTGCCGGGGTTGCTCGGCCGAGTCACGGTTGCAATAGATGGCCAGACCGGGATCACGCCGAACAATCTAGGACTGACGTTGGTGGGCCCGGGTGGGAGTGTGCCGCTGCTCACCACGTCCGCCAATGCGGGACCGAACACCTTCGCCCAAGTTCTCTTCACCGACGGTGCCGCAGCTTCGCTGCCCGCTGCCGACTCGGTATCGCAGGTGGCGCTGCAGCCGGCCAGCCCGCTGGCCGCGCTATTCAACACCAGCCCGAACGGAACCTGGACGCTATGGGTCACCAACGGCGGCGTCGGGGCTCAGATTGTCGGCGGGTGGGTGTTGAATCTCTATGTGGGTCCGACGCTGGCTAGCAGCGCATCCAGCATCTCGATGCCGGAAGGGGCCACGACCAACGTGACCATCACCCTCACGGATGTGGATGGATCCGTTACCAACGTGCTGGTGACTTCCGCAAACCCAACCCTCCTCGGCGCCACAGTGTCCGCGTTCAACGGCTCGACTGGCATCGGCACGGTGCAAATGACCGCCAATCCGCCCAACTTTGGATCCACCACGGTTCAGATCGCCGCCGAAGACAACAACAATTTCTGGGTGACCAACACCGTCAACGTGGCCGTTACCTTTGTTGACCACGCGCCAACGATTAGCTTTGTGGACAAACAAGTCACTTCGGCGGGCGTGCCCTTCGCACCGGTGAGCTGCACCGTCACCGACGCCGACTTGTCCGCCATCAGCCAGACGCTGACGCTCACGGCAACCTCCGACAATCAGAAGGTGCTCCCCGATGCCAACATCTTGGTCCAGCCGGCGATCGGCGGGGCCGGGGTGCGGACCCTCATCATGTTCCCGGCGGGGACGATCGGCGGGACGGCCAATGTCACGCTGATGGTTTCGGATGGCACGCTTACCACGACAGAATCGTTCCCGGTGGTGGTGCAGCCACCGGCCAGCCCGCTCTTTGCGGCCAGCAGCCAGATCAACATCAACGCCGGCGCGGCCGGAACGCCGTATCCATCCACCAATACGGTCAGCGGCCTGATCGGCACCGTGGAAAGCGTCGAAGTCACGCTGTTCAATATTCTGGCTCCCACCCCGAGCAACCTCGGCTTTTTGCTTGTGGGACCGGGAGGGCAGCAAGTGCTTCTCATGGCCAACGCGGGGGGCAGTGCGGCCCTGGGCAACACCAGCTTGGCCTTCGCCGACTCGGCGAGCAATGCCGTACCGGCCGCCGGACCTCTGGCCTCGGGTGTCTATCAGCCGAGCGCCTACGGCACATTTCCGACTTTCCCCACCCCAGCCCCGGCGGGACCGTACTCGACGAATCTTTCGGTTTTTTCCGGCACCAATCCGAACACCAACTGGCTGCTCTATGTAATGGACGCCGGCTCTGCTCGCGGCGGCCTCATCCAAGGCGGCTGGCAATTGAGCATCAAGACCGCGCCGAACATCGGGCCGATCGCGGACCAGACGACCTTGGAGAATACCCCCAAACGCGTCGCCGTGCCGGTGGGTGACGTGCAGCAGTCCGGCATCACCGTAAGCGCCAGCACCACCAACACGAGCCTCATTCAGGCGGTTTCCGCCTCTGTTTCGGGCGGCGTGGCCACGGTGATGATCACTCCAGCACCTTACCAGATCGGGACCGCCTACATCGATCTGAGCGCGACGGACGGGACCGTCGTCTCGACCCGCACTTTCAAGCTGACCGTTCAGCAGCAAATCCTGCCACCCTTGGTCTTTGGGATCGCCAACCAAACGACACCGGCGGCCATGCAGACCGCGCCAATCACGTTCTCCGTCTGGGATCCGCAGAGCAACGCCATCACGATCACCGCGACCTCTGACAACCCGGCGTTGGTGCCCAACGGTAACATCTCCGTGAGCCAGCCGGCCGGCCCCGGTTATGCCACCAATTCTGCGAGTCTGACCATTCTACCTGCGGTCACGAGCAGCGGAACGGCGAACATCACCCTGTTGGTCAGCGACGGCGCGACCAATACCACGGCTCAATTTCAACTCACGGTGGTGCCGGTGCAGGTCTTCGCCAACACAAACACGATCATCATTCCCGAAGGCGCGCCGGTCCAGGCCACCTCGACGCCGTACCCATCCACGAACACGGTCACAGGTGTGGCGGGGACGGTAGCCGGGGTGGAAGTGACGCTGGTTGGTTTTAGTCACACCTTTCCGCAAGACGTGGATGTACTGCTGGTGTCACCTGACGGTGTCCACTCGGCCGTGCTGATGGCCCACGCTGGCGGTGGAAACGCCGTCAATAATCTGCGGCTGACCTTCAGCGATGGCGCCTCCGGCACCGTTCCCTTTGGAGCCGCCCTCAGCAGTGGAATTTTCTATCCGACCAACTACGCAGGATCCTCACTGGCCTTTTCCAATCCGGCACCGGCCGGGCCGTACACGACCACGCTGAATGCCAGTTTCGCGGGCGTCAATCCCAACGGCGACTGGAAACTGTACGTGATGGACGACACCTTCCCTGATGGCGGAGCGATCAACGGCGGCTGGTTGTTGTTCCTCCGGACGACGCCGCAGTTCGCGAACATTGGCCCGCAAACGGCCACCGAAAATGTTCCGCTGGGGGTGCCCCTGACGTTGAGCGAAAGCAATCCAAACGTGGATCCCCACAACTTGGCGGTCACAGCCAGCCACAGTGGCGACAGCCCGGCGGGCCTGACGCAGAGCTTTGGAGTGACCGGGAGTGGCGCCTACCGCACGCTCTGGATCACGAACGCGGCCAACCTACCCTCCGCGGTAAGCTCGGGCAACGGAACCAACCTGATCACGGTCACGGTCACCGACACCACCAGCACCCCGAATCTCAGTTACACCAGTTCGTTCCCGCTGACCGTGCTCAACGTGAACCAGGCACCGACGGTCAGCACCCCGGCCGGCGTGGTGCATATCAACGAAAACACTGCCGCAACGATCAGCTTCAACATTGCCGACGTGGATTCAACACTGACGCTGGGAAGCTTCACGGTCACATCGTCGGATCCGACGATTGTTCCCAATGCCAACGTCGTTGTCGTCACCAACACCAGTTCCATCAGCGCAATTGGCGGAACCCGTGGCACGAGCGGCACGATCAACGTCCAGGTGACACCGTTGCCGAATGTTTTTGGCACCAACGCCGTGTTAAGCTTTGTGCTCACGGACGGCAGCAACACGCCGGTGACGAACAACGTGCTGCTGGCGGTGCAATACGCCCATCAGGGACCCTCGATCACCGGTCTTCCCGTCAATCCCACTTATGTCGCGGGCAGCCCGACACCGGCCATCGGATTCACCGTCAACAGCGTCGAAGTCTCACCCAAGAGCCTGCATGTCAGCGCGGTCTCCTCAAATCCAGGGGTAGTGCCCAATACCAGCTACAACATCATCACAGGCGGAGCGGGCAGCAGCCGGACCATCTCGCTGGTTCCCTTGGGAACGGCGACCGGAAGCAGCACGATCACGGTGTACGTTTGGGATGACGCGGGGTACGCAAGCTCCACGAATTCCTCCCAATTCACGGTGACCTTCAGTGCGGCGCCGGGCACGCTCTGGGCGAACGCGCAGAGTTTCAACACGATCAGCAACGCCCCCGGCAGCGCGCCGAACTATCCATCTACTATCACGGTCAGCGGCTTGGCGCCCACCCTCTTCAAGGCGAGCGTGGTGCTTCAGGGCCTGAGTCACAGCAACCCGACGAATCTGGACGTGCTGCTGGTCGCTCCGGATGGAACCAACGCCGTGATGCTCATGTCCGGTGCCGGAGGCAGCAGTCCGGTGAGCAACCTAACGCTGGTGTTTGACGACACCGGCGCGCCGTTGCCGACCGACATGTTGATTTCCGGAACCAATCACCCCGGAAGCTATGCGCAGCGAACGCTGCCCGCACCCGCGCCGGCCAAATACCTGACCCGACTGGGCATTCTCCAGGGCGTCAATCCAAATGGCACCTGGTCGCTGTATGTCAACGACGGAACGATGGGCGACACCGGCTCAGTGGTGGGCTGGCAACTGATCCTCGAGCCCGTTCCGACCATCCAGGTCGCCTCCACGGTGCCGTCCCCGGCGGTGATCCAGGAGAACTCGGCGGTACAGACCAGCAGCGTTGTCGTGAATCTTACTGCCGCCGACGTGGTCACGTCGCCCGCGAACCTGACCGTCAGTTACACCTCGGACAACACTGCCTTGTTGCCCGGCGGCAAAGTGGGATCCCCGAATTCCTCCGGCAATCTGGCGGTGACGCTTACCCCCTCGCAACTGCAATACGGCACCGCGAATCTGACCTTCACCGTGACGCGGAGTGACGGGGCCAGTTCCAGCAGCGCGCCGATCGCCATTACGGTCACTCCTGTTAATGTGCCGCCGACGATCTCGCGGCTCAGCCCGTTGACGACACCGGAGAACACGGGCACCACGGTGGAATTCTTGGTCGCGGATGTGGATACGCCACTGAAGACCCTGAACATCCAGGCGTTCTCGTCAAACCAGACACTGATCGCCAATTCAGGGCTGGTCTTCTCGGGAAGCACCAATAATCAATTGACGGGTGTGGCGCCGCTGTCGGGAATCACGCCGCCGACCGGGGACATCCATTTAAATCTGCAGCCCAACAACCTGCAAATTGGGTCTGCCAATATCACCATCGCGGTGACCGACGTCACGTCGGCTGGCAGCAACTATGTGACCAGTAATTTTGTGTTCACCGTGGTTTCTCAATACTACCCACCGACACTGACGGTTCCCAGCCAGCCGGTCTATGTTAGCGCGGGCGGAACGGTGAGCGTATCCATCCCGGCGAGCAGCCTCACCACTCCCGCGCCAACGTTGACGTTGGGAGGCGTTTCGGACAACCCAGCAGCGGTGCAGAACGGCGGCATCGTGATCACGCCGCCGTCGGTGACTGGTTCGGGAATCTTCCAAGTGCAGCTTGCGGCGGCGCCCGGAGTGACCACGGAGACCAAAGCCAATATCATCCTGACCGTGACGGATGGGACCACGCCGGTCAAGGCCAGCTTCCTAGTGATCGTGCGTCCGACGCGTCAGCACCAGTTTGCGAATAACACGCCCATCACCATCAACGATTACGCACCGGCCACGCCCTATCCCTCCACGATCACCACCAGCGGCCTGATGGGGACGGTTGCCGACGTGCAGGTGACGGTGAACGGATTCGCGCACACCTATCCTTCGGATGTCGGTCTGCTGTTGGTCAGTCCCAGCGGCCAAGCAGTCGTATTGATGAACAAGGCTGGTGACGGCCATCCGGTGGCCGGCCTGAATATGACCTTCTCGGCCGCCACGACCAATCCCGTGGTGCCGCAAAGTGCCGCACTCACATCGGGCACCTTCCGGCCGGCCGACTACAAAGCGCCACCTTACAACTTCCCGACGAATGTTCCGACTCCGCCGCCGGTTGGCCCTTACGTCGCGGACTTGACGACGCTCAATGGAAACAGCCAGCCGAACGGAACGTGGTCGCTGTATGTGGTGGATGACACCCCATCGGATTCGGGCGTAATCACCAACGGCTGGAGTCTGACCATCACAACGTTACCTCAGATTGCCGGATTGCAGAATATGTCGGTAGCGGAGAACATGCCGCTGCGGGAAGCGTTTACCATCGCCGACGATTCTCCGGCGCCGCCGGCCTTCGCCTTCGCCGGAGTTTCTTCCGACCACACCGTGGTGAGTGATTCCGGGATTGCGGTAACTGGCGCCGGCACCAACTTTACCGTGACAGTGACGCCGCTGACCAACACCTACGGCACCAATGTCACCATCACCCTCTATGCCACCAACGGAGACAACCAGACTTTTAGCGGCAGCTTCTTGGCGACGTTCCAGAAGTTCAGCTATCCGCCGGTGATCGTGGCGCCGGGAGACCAAACAATTCAAGCGGGCACGGTGAGTTATATCACCCTGAACTACGGCAATGTGGGTTACTCTCAGAACCAGTTGACGGTGGGCCTTCAGTCTTCGGATCCGTCACTCCTGCCGGTTAGCAACCTGCAATTAAACGGCAGTCAGCTCCAACTCACACCCATTGGTAATCTGACGGGAACAGCCCAGCTCACGATGTCCGTGACGAACCCAATCGGCCAAGTCGCTACGGCGACCTTCAACGTCCATGTCGTGGCACCGCTGATTCCGCTGTTTGCCAACACGGAAGCCATTGTGATCAACGACAACAACCCTGCAACACCATACCCGTCCACGATCAAGGTTTCGGGGTTGAGCGGCAACATTGTTAAAGTCACAGCGACACTGGTCGGTGTGCAACATACCTTCCCGAGCGACATCTCCGTCCTCTTGGTTGGACCAAATAATCAAGCGGTGGTTCTGATGAGCCGTGCCGGTGGCGGGGTATCCGTTCCCGCTCCGGGTGTGCGGCTGACGTTTGACGACCTCGGCGGCACGCTGCCGCAGTTCGCCGGCCTGAGCAACGGCATTTACAGACCTGCGGACTACAAGCCCGCCGATTCGTTCTTTAACGCAAGCACCCCCAACGGGCCGCCCGCCGCGCCCTACAGCAAGACCCTGAGCGCCTTCAACGGCAACCCCAACGGCACATGGTCCCTGTATGTCCAAGATGATATCTCCCCCGACAGCGGCCTGATCGCCGGCGGCTGGCTGTTGAACATTCAGACCAGCGGGCCGGAGATTGCCAGCGTGGGGCCGCAAACCACGATGGAAAACGCCGCGGTGACCGTGCCAGTCCAGGTTGGCTCGGCTGCCACCGGGGTGACCAACCTGATTCTCAACGCTAGTAACAGCGGCGACGTCCCGGCGGGCCTGATCGCCAACGTGACAGCCAGCAAGGTGGACGCGAATGGAAACGCCACCGTGACCATCACCCCCACGGCGAACATGCCCTCGGCCGTCAGCACTGGGAACGGCTCCACGACCATCAACTTGGCGGTAACGGATGGCACCAACGCGACCTATTCGTCGTTCCCGCTGACCGTCGTGTATGTGGACCAAGCCCCGGTGTTTGTCGGGTTGACCAACGCCACGACACCGGCCAATCTCCGGACGCTGGTGCAGTTTGGCGTGACGGACGTGGACACGCCGGCGGCAAACCTGGTAATTACTGCCAGCAACACGACGCCAAGCTTGGGCAGCATCGTGCTGAACTCGAAAGGCAACAGCCAATACCTGACCTTCACCCCTAACGGGACGATTACGGGCACGGCACTGGTGCTGCTGACGGCGTCGGATGGCGTGTCGAACACCCAGGCCAGCGTTAGTATCACACTAACGCCGGCGGTTATCCCGCCGACCTTTGGCGCGATCGCGAGTCAAGCTGCCTATGAGGGCCAGTCGGTCCAGGTGCAACTTAACGTGTCTTATCCGAGCACGCCATTGAGCGGTTTGAACTTCAGCATCCTCAGTTCAAATCCCAAACTGGTCACCGGCGCCAACTTTGCCCAAGTCAACGGCAGTGAGGTGGCGACACTGGCCTTGGGCAGCAATCAGGTCGGAACCGCCACGGTGACGATCTTTGTCACCGACGGGATGACTCCGTTGAGCCAGTCCTTCACCCTGACGGTGGTGCCGTCGCCGACGTTCGGGCCGGTGGCGCCGCAGGTAGCGCAACCAGGGCAAGTGCTTACCGTGCCGCTGAGCGTGAATTACCCGCTCACGCCGCTGAGCCAACTCGGCTTCAGTGGGTTCAGTTCCAACCCGAAACTGGCGACTGGCTTCAGTTTTGCCCCTGTAGGCACCAATGAGGTGGCCACCATTAATGTGGCAGCCAATCAGGTTGGGACGGCCACGGTGACAATCTTTGTGACCGACGGCGTCACTCCGCTCAGTCAGGCGTTCCGTCTGACGGTGGGAGTCCGGCCGACCTTGGCCGTTAACTTGGTGGCGGGCGACTTGAAGATTACGTTCAGCGGCACTCCGAATGCCTCATACACCATTCAAAGCACCACCGACTTAAAGACGTGGACGTCGGTTGGAACGGTGACCGCTGATGCCAACGGCGCGGCCGAGTTCGATGCGAACGTTGCTTCCGGGTCCGGCTCGGTGTTCTACCGGGCCGTCGCGAACTGACACCGAAACACTCCGGGTATTCCAAAACCGCCCGTTGGCTGCAGCCAACGGGCGGTTGCTTTAAGACGGTGCCTGTGGTGGTGCCCCAGTTGGCCAAAAGGCATTGCGTCGCTGCTGGATTCGCATTACTTTCGTCTTCGTTGGCGGGTTTCGTTGGGACCGCCCTTGGGTGGCTCAAGTCGCTCACTCGGTTTCCAGGGTCGCGCGGTTAGCTCAGTTGGTAGAGCACTACCTCGACACGGTAGGGGTCACAAGTTCGAGTCTTGTACCGCGCACCATTCTGTTTTGCCGGTTGCCTCCGTCGGTGTTGCTACAGAATGACTGCGTTAGAATCCGCAAAGCGGATGGATCCAGATCGTGCCACGGCCAGCGAGATTCGAGATGGCTTCGCTCGCCGCAACCGGGAAGGCTTCCTGCCCGCCAAACCTTGATCCCACTCTATGAAAAAATACACCGTCCTCGTCGTCGGCATGGGCAAACGCGGCATGCACCACGCCGCCGCTTTCAATGCCAATTCCAGATTCGTCGTCACCGGCATTTGTGACGTTGATCAGGCGCGTCTTGAGGCCGCCGCCGCCAAACTTGGCAACCCGCAAATGGGGACCGATGCCGCCGCGCTGGCCCAAGCGGTCAAGCCGGACGTGTTCTGTTTCTGCACACTGCCGCACCTGCGCACGCCCTTCATCCGGGCAGCCCTTGACGGCGGCGCGAAGTTGATCGCGTTCGAGAAGCCCGTCGCCTTGACCAGCGCCGAGGTGTTCGGCATCCGCGATTTAATACGCCAAGCGGGTGTGAAGGCGGTGGTGAGTCACCAGCACCGCTACGGTGTCCATTATCGCAAGGTGAAAGAAATCGTGGCCAGCGGCGCACTGGGGCGCGTCCACACCGTCTATGGCAGCGCCCCCGGTTGGATGACGCACATGTTGTCGCACCTGATCGACTACACGTGTTGGTTCAACGATTACGCGCCCGCCGCGTGGGTCATGGCCCAGGCCGCCGGCGGCACGAAGCTCGCCGACAACCACCCGTCACCGGACTACCTCGGCGGCTTCGTGCATTTCACCAACGGGGTGCGCGGCATTTACGAATGCGGCGCGGGCGCGCCCGATCAGCCCGAGGTCGCCAAGTGGTGGGGCAAGAACCGCATGGGCGCGCAAGGCACGAACGGTTTCGCTGAAGTCCTCACCAATGGCGGCTGGCGCGCGGTTACCGAGAGCGGCGGCTACCAGACCGGCGCGGGCGCGATGAACTACGACCTCGACATGCCGCCTTACATCCAGGAAATGGCTGACTGGCTGGACGATGACGCGAAGGTCCACCCCTGCAACTTCGACCACGCCTGCTTGGGCGCCGAGATCATGCTGGCCCTGCAACGTTCCGTTGCGGAAGGAGGGCAAGTCGCCCTGCCGCTGACCACCGCGACGGATGAACAAGCCCTGCTCAATGCCAAGCTCGCCGGCCAGCCGGTCCTGGTTTCCTGCGAGCAGAACCGGAAGGAGTTTGGGTTGGGGTGAGGAGGACGGACTGCCGGGGTGGCATTCACGCTGCACCAAGGTCTGACGACGAAGCGCGGTGGTGCCAGGCGAGTTGGTCCGTGTCCTAGCGCGGTTTCTGTTTGAAAGCGGGGCGCGGATTTCTAGCATCGGCGTCTGATGAAACCATTGCTCACCCTGCTCCTGCTGGTCTGCGCAGCCACCGTCTCACGGGCCCAAACCAGCGACCCGCTGCCGCTCTGGCCCAACGATGCACCCGGCGCGTTGGGCAAGGCGGACAAGGACATACCCACGTTGACGCCTTTTTTACCCGATCCCGCCGTGGCCACCGGAGCGGCGATGGTGATTTGCCCGGGGGGCGGTTATGGCGGCTTGGCGCCCCATGAGGGCAAGGATTACGCCCGCTGGCTCAACGCCCACGGCGTCGCCGGCTTCGTGCTCAAATACCGCCTCGCGAGCGGCGGCTATCATCACCCGGCGATGCTTCAGGACGCCGCCCGCGCCGTGCGCCTAGTCCGGGCGAAGGCGGCCGGGTGGAAGGTGGACCCCAAACGCGTCGGCATCATGGGATCGTCCGCCGGCGGTCACCTCGCCTCCACCCTGCTGACGCACTTCGACAGCGGCGATCCGCAGGCGACGGATCCCGTCGAACGCGAGTCGTCGCGGCCCGCTCTCGGGATTCTCTGCTACGCCGTCATCACACTGGGCGCCAACACGCACCAAGGCTCCAAGAACAATTTGCTCGGGCCGAACCCTTCTCCGGAACTCGTCCAACTACTCTCGAATGAACTCCAAGTCACGCCGCATACACCGCCGTGTTTCATCTGGCACACCTGGGAGGACCAGACGGTCAAGGTGGAGAACAGCCTCGACTTCGCGTACGCCCTGCGTCGCGTCGGCGTGCCGTTCGAACTGCACATCTACCAGAAAGGCCCACATGGCCTCGGCCTGGGCAGCCGGGAGTACGATCCCGCGAAGTTCCTGGACTGGACCCGGGATTGCCTCTCGTGGCTGAAGGTGCAGGGCTTTGTGCGGTGAACCGTAGCGTGGACAGTGCGCGGAGATCCGATCGGCACGGAGATCCAGCGCCACAGGGGGCAAGCCATCGGAACGACGGCGCTCGCCCGTATATTTCGCGCTCCGATGGAAATGCCGACACGGCTGCCGCTCGACAAATCCCGCAGGATCGACTGGATGCCGCCCTGGACCACCGGGTGCAGACCTTCCCGTGGCGCAGGAAGGACACGCCACCAAGCATCGGACGTCCCAGTGCTGTAGGACGCCGTCCTACAGGAGAACGAGACGGCGCCTAATGGACACCATGCAACCGGCGGCTATCTTACCGCCATTCAAACGGAACGCTGATGACTGCCTTTCGCGATTCGGTGCGCATCCGGGGAAGCGTCGCGACATCGCTGGCGTTGGCTCTGTGCTTGCTGGCCGTGTCCGCCGGCCAAGTTGAGCCGGCCACCAACGCAGCGGCCCCGCCCGCGCCGGGCGCCGCGCTATCGCTGGCCGACGCGCGGCGCCTCGCCTTCGAGCGGAACTGGGATCTACTGGCCGCCAAGAGCGGCATTGACGCCGCGACGGCCCAACTGATGGCCGTCAAGGAGTTCCCGAATCCCACGCTGGCCCTCTCCACCGCGAAGATCGGCACGTACGACAATGCCACGTTCACGGGCAACGGCGTCTGGCAGCGCAGTTACGACACCATTGCCGCGGTCAGCCAACTGGTGGAGATCGGGGGCAAGCGGCGCGACCGGCAGGCGTCCGCGCGCAGTGGCATCGCCGGCGCCAAGGCGCGGTTCCTCGACGCGAAGCGCGTGCTGGACCAGGGCGTCACCAAAGCCTACACGGCGGCCCTGCTGGCGGCGGACAACGCGCGCATCCTGACCGAATCCGCCCGCTACATGCGGCGCGAGGCAGCCGTCGCCGAGGCCCGGTTGAAGGCGGGAGACATTTCCGTCTCCGACAAGAATCAGATCGAGATCAACGCCGCGCAATACGAACTGCAGGCGCAGTCCGCCGAGGCCGCCGCCGTCCAGGCGCGCATCGCGGTCGAAATCCTCCTCGGCAATCCCCAGCCGAAAGGCCAATGGACGCCGGCCGACACGCTCGCCACCCTGATCGACCGGGCGCCGCCGGCCCCGGCCGCCAAACCCGGCGCCGCCCGCCCGGACGTGCTGGCGGCGGAGGCGGACCTCCGCCGGTCCCGCTCGGACCTCCAGTTGCAGAAGGCGGTGCGGATTCCCGACCCGACGTTCTCCGTCCTGTACGAGCACAACCCGCAATTCCCCACCGCCCCGCCCCCGGCGGACACGGTGGGCGTGGGCGTTTCGTTCCCGCTGCCGCTGTGGAACCGCAACCGGGGCAACATCAAGGCGGCGCAGGCGGCGGTGGACCAATTCGCGCTGGCGCTCGACAAGGCCAAGGCGCAGGCCGTCTCCGACCTGGCCAACGCCGAGGTTGCCTACCGGGAGGCCGCCGAGCGGTTCCAGCGCTACCGGGAACACATCCGCCCACAGGCCGCAAAGGTCCGGGAAACGGTGGCTTACGCTTACGAAAAGGGCGGCGCCTCGCTGGTGGACTTGTTGGAAGCCGAGCGGACGGACAACGATGTGCGCCTGGCCGCGGCCCAAGCCATGTCGGACACCGCCAGCGCGACCGCCGACCTGGCCGCAGCCAGGAACGCGTTGACTGAACTGGAACTGAATTTGCCCAAACGATGACTGGGAACCGCCAGAGTCGCGGGGGGCAGCGCGCCCTCCGTCCCGCGATGCGGCTTCCCTCACACAACCAGCGTGAAGACTTTGTCTAAATCCGAAATCCAGAAGGCCGCCTTGGCGCGGCTGATGTCCTCGCGTTCGTTACCCGCCGTGTCGCGCCCGGCGCCGAGTCCGGCCGGGCGGCGACGATGTTTCTGGCGGCTTTCGGGCTGCGGATCTTCCGCGGCTCCCGGCTTTCGACGTTCCGATTTGCGCCTTGCGGCGGCGCTGCTGGCCGCGTCCGGGTGGCTGGCTGGGTGCAGTCCCGGCGCCAAGCCCGCGGCCCAGCCGGAGGCCAAAGTGACCGGTGACACGGTGGTCCTGCCGGCGAACTCGCCGCAGATTGGCGCGCTGACCGTCGAGCCGGTCGGGGCGATGCAGGCGGCGTTCGTGCCGCTCACCGGCCGGCTGGTCTGGGACGAGGATGCGACGGTGCGGGTGTTCACGCCGTTCGCGGGCATCGTGCGGAAGCTGCTCGTGGAGGTGAACCAACCGGTCACCAACGGCCAGGCCCTGGCCGAGATCCAGTCTGCGGACTTTGGCCAGGCGCAGGCCGACGCGCGCAAGGCCGAAAGCGCCTTCCGGCTGGCCGAGCGCAATCTGACCCGGCTGCGCGATTTGTTCGCGCACGGCGCCGCGCCGCGCAAGGACCTGGAATCCGCGGAGGCTGATTACGGTAACGCCCGGGCGGAAGAAGACCGCGCGACCAACCGCCTGGCCATTTACGGCGCCCGGGACGACGACCCCAACCAAGTGTTCCTGCTGCCCAGTCCGTTGGATGGAATTCTCGTGGAGAAAAACGTCACCCCCGGCCAGGAAGTGCGCCCCGACCAGATGCTGGCGAACGTGCAGCAGTTCGTGAATCCGCTGTTTGTCGTGTCCGATCCGACGAAGCTGTGGGTGTTGCTCGACGTGACGGAGATGCATTTGCCGCTGGTGCGGAAGGGGCAGGAGTTGACCATCCGCTCGAAGGCGTTCCCCGATCAGGTGTTTCACGGCCGGCTGGACATCATCGGCGACGCGCTGGATCCGACGACCCGCACGGTCAAGGCTCGCGGCGTGGTCGAGAACCCGGCGAAGCTGCTGAAGGCCGAGCTCTACGTCACCGTGGAAATCCCCGACTCCGTGCCGATGAGCCTGCGGGTGCCGTCGAAGGCCGTGTTCCTGCGCGAGAACCAATACTACGTCTTCGTGGAAACGAGTCCCGGCCAGTACCAGCGCGTGCCGGTGAAACTCGGCTCGGAACGCGAGGGCAAGGTGGCGATCCTGGACGGTCTGAAGGAAGGTCGGCGGTTGGTGACCGAGGGCTGCCTGCTGCTCCAGTCGTTGATGGACGACGCGCCCAAGCCATGATGGGCAAGCTGACTGCCACTGTCCTACGCCACCGCGCCATGGTGTTGGTCGGCCTGACCGCATTCATCCTGGCCGGGATCAACGCCTACCTGCGCTTGCCGGTGGAGGCCTATCCCGACGTGACCAATGTTTCGGTGCAGATCATCACCTTGTACCCGGGGCATGCGGCGGAGGAAGTGGAGCGGCTGGTGACCATCCCGATCGAAAACGTGATGAACGGCATTCCGCAGCGGGTGTCCCTGCGCTCCATTTCGCTGTTCGGCCTGTCCCAGATCACGTTGATCTTTGAGGACGACGCCGACAAGGCCGCGATCCGCAACCTCGCCAGCCAGTTCCTCAACCAAGTCCCCCTGCCCGCCGGCGCGCAAGCCAGTCTGTCGCCCGACTCAACGCCCATTGGTGAGATTTTCCGCTACACGCTGAAGGCCCCGGAGGGATTCCCCGCCGTGGAAATCAAGGCGCTCGAGGACTGGGTGGTGGAAAAGCGCTTCCGCATGGTTCCGGGCATCGTGGACGTCGTGGGCTTTGGCGCGCCGACCAAGCAGTACCAGGTGCTGGTGGACCCGGCCAAGCTCAAGTCCTACAACCTGACGTTGCAGCAGGTCTTCACGGCGCTGGCTAACGGCAACAACAACGCCGGCGGCTCCTACGTCGAACACGGCTCCGAACTCTACGTGGTGCGCGGCCTGGGTTTCGTACGCAACCTGGCCGACATCGGCGCCATCGCCGTGGACACCCGCGGCGGCACGCCCGTCCGCATTAGCGACCTCGGCACGGTTGTCATCGGCCATGCCGTGCGCCTGGGTCAAGTGGGCAAGACCGTTGCCGCGCAGGACGAGGACGACGTCGCCGAAGGCATCGTCCTGATGCGCCGGGGGGAGAATCCGCTCGCGGTGCTCCAGCGCGTGGAGAAGATGGCCGACCAGATCAACCAGCGTTACCTGCCTCCTGGCGTCAAGCTTGTCCCGTACTACGACCGGACCGGGCTGACGCACCGCACGCTGCACACGGTGCGCAAGAACATGCTCGAGGGCATCAGCCTCGTGCTGCTGGTGCTGACGCTGTTTCTGGGGCTGGGCAACTACCGCTCGGCCTTGGTGGTGGCGCTGGCGGTGCCGGTGTCGCTTCTGGGCGCCTTCATGCTGCTGGACGTGAGCCGGATTCCCGCGAACCTCATTTCGATGGGGGCGATTGACTTCGGCATCATCGTGGATTCCTCGGTGGTGGTAATCGAGAACCTGTTGCGTCTGCTGGAGAAGCGCAAAGGCCAATACCATTCGCTGTTCTCCCTCATTGTCGAGGCGGTGGCGCAGATGGGCCGGCCCATTCTGTTTTCCAAAGCGATCCTGCTGACGGCCTTCATCCCGCTCTACACACTGCAACGCGTCGAGGGCCGCATCTTCCGGCCGATGGCGCTGACGCTCACCTTCGCGCTGATCACCGGCACGATTTTCGCCGTGGTGGCCGTGCCCGCGCTGGCCAGCTTCGCCGTCAAGCGCACCCAGCATGGCGAGGCCTGGATCGTGCGCGGGCTGCTGTGGCTGTATCGCCCGGCGCTGGACTTTGCGCTGCGCTCCCGCGCGGTGGCCCTGGCCGGGGCGGTGGCGTTGCTGGCCGCGGGCGGCGTCACCTTTCATTTTCTGGGGTCGGAGTTCCTGCCCAAACTCGACGAGGGCGAGTTGTGGGTGCGCACCTTCTTCCCGCAGTCCATTGCCCCCTCCGAGGCGGCGGCGCTCACCCAGACCGTGCGCAAACGCTTGGCGGCCTTCCCCGAAGTCACTTACGTGGTCAGCCAGTTGGGCCGCCCGGATGACGGCACCGACATCAACGGGTTCGATGTCACCGAATACAGCGTCGGCCTCAAGCCGCGCGAGCAATGGACCACCGCGCATACCCGGGACGCTCTGTGCGATGCGATGAAGGCCCGTCTGCGGGACACCCTGCCGGGCGTCGAGACCCAATTCAGCCAATACATCGAGGACAACGTCAACGAAGCCGTCTCCGGCGTGAAAAGCGAATTGGCGATCAAACTCTATGGAGACGACCTGAACCAGCTCCAGACGCTGGCCGACCGGATCGTGGAGATTATCAAGACCGTCCCCGGCGCCAAGGACGTCGGCACCGATCTGTTGCTGGGCCAGCCGCAAATCCAGATTGCCGTGGACCGCACCGCGATCGCCCGCTTCGGCCTCTCGGTCAACGACGTGCAGACCATCATCGCCACCGCGATGGGCGGCCAGGCGGCGACGCAGGTGCTCGAGGGCGAACGCACCTTCGACCTGGTGGTGAAGCTGGCGCCGCAGTCCGTCGCCGACGTGGACGCCATCCGCAACATCCCGGTGTTCGGCTCCAACGGGGAGCGCCTGACGCTGGGGGCGCTGGCCTCGGTGGAAGTCCACCCTGGGTTTGCGCGCGTGGTCCGCGAGGAAAACGAGCGCCGCACCGCCATCAAGCTTTCGGTGCGCGACCGCGACCTCGGCTCCGTCGTGACCGAAGCGGAACGCAAGGTGGATGCCGCGGTGCCTCTGCCGCCCGGCTACCGGCTGGAGTGGACCGGCTCGTTCGAGAACCAGCAGCGCGCCGAGCGACGCCTGGCCGTCATCGTGCCGCTGACGCTGCTGGCGATCTTCTTCCTGCTGTTCATCACCTTCAACTCGTCGAAGTTCGCCACGCTGATCCTGATGAACGTGCCGTATTCCGCGGCCGGCGGCTTGATGGCGCTCCCCCTCGCCGGCCTGAACCTCTCGGTGGCCGCGCTGGTCGGATTCGTCGCCCTGTTCGGCATCTCCATCCAGAACAGCGTGATCCTGGTGTCGCGCATTGCCGAGTTGCGGCGCGAAGGGTGCGCGGTGCGGGAAGCAATCACCGAGGGCGCCGCCTCCCGCGTGCGGCCGATGGTGATGACGGCCTTGATGGCCATGCTGGGCCTGCTGCCCATGGCCCTCTCGACGGGCGTGGGCGCCGAAACCGCGCGGCCGTTCGCGGTGGTCATCATCGGCGGACTGATCAGCGACACCGCGCTCACGCTGTTCATTCTGCCGCTGCTCTACCCCCTGTTCGAGCCGGCTCTGGCGAAACCACAGCATGAAGCCTGAGACGGACCAGACCGGGAAGGCACCACGCCGCCGTTGGCCGGCGTGACGGGGCGGTTATTCCACCGACCGGTCACGCGGAGCAGCGATCCAGCAAATTCCGAGAAGCGCCTCGACTAATCGGTCCCCGCCGCTATCGTCGCCGAAGACATGATCGGCACGATCACCACCTACACGCTGCGGCATCGGGCGATTATCATCGCGCTGCTGGCGATTTTTCTCCTGGCGGGCGTCAACGCCTACCTGCGGTTGCCGGTCGAGGCCTTCCCCGATGTCTCGAACATGTCGGTCCAGGTCATCACGTTGTTCCCCGGCCACGCGGCGGAGGAGGTCGAGCGGCTGGTGACGATCCCCATCGAGAACCAGATGAACAGCGTGCCCAAGCTGGTGGCGCTGCGCTCGATCAGTCTGTTCGGACTGTCGCAGGTGACGCTGGTCTTCGAGGACGGCGCCGAGCCGGATTACGTCCGCAACCAGGTTTTTCAGTACTTGTCCAACGTGACGCTGCCGGCGGGCGCGCAGGCCAGCTTGTCGCCCAACGCCACGCCCATCGGCGAAATCTACCGCTACACGCTCAAGGCGCCACGGGGCTACCCGCTGGTGGAGTTGAAGTCACTGGAAGACTGGGTCGTCGAGCGCAAGTTGCGCACCGTGCCGGGCGTGGTGGACGTGGTGGGCTTCGGCGGGCCAACCAAGCAGTACCAGGTGCTCGTGGATCCCGCCAAGCTCAAGGCCTACAACCTCTCGCTGGCGCAGGTCTTCACGGCCCTGGCCAACGGCAACCGCAACGCCGGCGGTTCCTACGTCGAGCACGGCTCGGAGATGTACGTCGTGCGCGGGCTGGGCTTCGTGCGCAACCCGGCGGACATCGGCGCCATCGCGGTGGACAGCCGCAACGGCACCCCGATCCGCATCCGCGACCTCGGCGCCGTGCAAATCGGCCACGCGGTGCGCCTGGGCCAGGTGGGGATGTTGTTCAAGCGGCCGGACGGCGCGTTCGACGACGACCCGGACGCGGTGCAGGGGATCGTGATCATGCGGCGCGGCGAGAATCCCCGCGCCGTGCTCGATGGCGTTCACGCCATGGTCGGGGAGATCAACGCGCACTACCTTCCCGCCGGGGTGCGCATGGTGCCGCACTACGACCGCACCGAGCTGATCCAGCGGACGGTCCACACCGTGCGCAAGAACATGAGCGAAGGCATCGCGCTGGTGGTGCTGGTGCTGGTCCTGTTCCTCGGCCTGGGCAACTACCGCTGCGCCCTGGTGGTGGCGCTGGCGGTGCCGGTGTCGCTGCTGGGGGCGTATCTGTTGCTCGACCTCCAAGGCATCCCGGCCAACCTGATTTCGATGGGCGCGATTGACTTTGGCATCATCGTGGACTCCGCCGTTGTCATCGTCGAAAACCTCATCCGCATTCTCCACGAGAAAAAGGAAAAACAGTCCCTGCCTGGCGCGATCGTCCAGGCGGTCGCGGAAATGGGCCGGCCCATCCTGTTTTCCAAGGCGATTCTGCTGACCGCGTTCATTCCGGTCTATACGTTGCAACGCGTCGAAGGCCGCATCTTCCGGCCGATGGCGCTGACGTTGACCTACGCGCTGATCGCGGGCACGCTCTTCGCGGTGTTTGTCGTGCCGGCGCTGGTGAGCTTCGCCGCCAAACGCGGCACCCAGGAGGGCGAGGCGTGGATCGTGCGGGCGCTGATCCGGATTTACCGGCCGACGCTGGAGTTCGCCCTGAATTTCCGGGTGCTGGTCTTCGTGCTGGCCGGCGCGCTGCTCGTCAGCGGTGGCGTCGCCTACTGCTTCCTCGGTTCGGAATTCCTGCCCAAGCTCGACGAGGGCGCGTTGTGGGTCCGCATCTTCATGCCCAAATCCATCTCCCCCTCGGAGGCCAGCCGGATCGTGGACAACGTGCGCCACCGCCTCGCTTCCTTTCCGGAGTCCGAGAACGTGCTCAGCCAACTGGGCCGCCCCGATGACGGCACGGACATCAACGGGTTCGATGTCTGCGAGTTCAACGTGAACCTCAAGCCCCGCGCGGAATGGACGACCGCCGCCACGCGCGAGGGGTTGGTCGATGCCATGTCGCGGAACCTCGCCCAGATTCCCGGCATTGACTCGCAGTTCAGCCAGTACATCGAGGACAACGTCAACGAAGCGGTCTCGGGCATCAAAAGCGAACTGGCCATCAAGCTCTTCGGCGAAGACCCGGAGACGCTTCAGAACCTCGCGGACCGGATCGCGGACGTCGTCAGCCGGGTGCCGGGGGCGAAGGACGTGGGCACCGACCAGTTCCTTGGGCAGCCGCAGATTCAGATCAGCGTGGACCGCGCGGCCATCGCCCGCTACGGCGTGAGCGTGTCCGACGTGGAGCAGATCGTGGAGACCGCCCTGGGCGGCTCGGCGGCCACGCAGGTGCTCGAAGGCGAGCGCACCTTCGATCTCGTGGTCAAGATCGCGCCCAAGGCCGTCTCCGATCTGGATTCCATCCGCAACATCCCGGTCTTCGGCGCCAACGGCGAGCGCCTGACGCTGGGCGCGCTCACCCAGGTGGAGGTCCGCTCCGGCCTGGCGCGGATCATGCGTGAAGGCAACGAGCGGCGCATCGCCATCAAGCTCTCGGTGCGCGGCCGCGACCTCGGCTCGCTGGTCCACGAAGCGGAGGAGAAAGTGAACGCGGCGGTCAAACTGCCCACGGGCTACCGGATGGTCTGGACCGGCGCGTTCGAGAACGAGCAGCGCGCGGTCCACCGGCTGGCGGTGATCGTGCCGGTGACCATCTGCGCGATCTTCTTCCTGTTGTTCACCGCGTTTGACTCCGGCAAGTTCGCCACCCTCATCCTGCTCAACGTGCCGTTCGCCGCCGTCGGGGGCGTTCTCGCGCTGCCCATCGCCGGGCTGGACCTGTCGGTCTCGGCGATGGTCGGCTTTATCGCGCTCTTCGGCGTCTCGATCCAGAGTGGCGTGCTGCTGGTCGAGCGGGTGCGCGACTTGCGCCGCCTGGGCCAACCGCTGCGCGAGGCCGTCGTCGAAGGCGCGGTTTCGCGCGTGCGGCCGGTGATGATGACCTCCCTGATGGCCGCGCTGGGCCTCCTGCCGGCGGCGATTTCCAAGGGGGTCGGCGCCGAGACGGCCCGGCCGTTCGCCGTGGTGATCATCGGCGGGCTGGTGACGGCCACGCTGCTGGCGTTGCTGATTTTGCCGATCCTCTATCCGAGCTTCGAACCGGGGACGGCGGAGTAGGGAAACCCGAAATCCGAACTTGGGGGAACCCACGCCGCGGGCGTGTGATATCCGGCGGCCTGCCGGACAACGCGTTCTCACCGGTCCCAGAAATCCGCCGCCCGGAGTTGAGGCCGCCAACGGGGAACACCGGGTTCGAGGTCTTTATGGCCGTTGACGGCACGCCATGCTCCGTGCGGGCGGAGGATGAAGGCCTTCATTTGGGAGTTACGTTCTTTGGGCTATTCGCCAACACCCCGGCCGCCTCCATACGCATCGTAAACGTGCTGGTACACCGCCTCGCACTTGGCCTGATAAACCGCTGGCGTATACACCGGCGGCAGCTTGTCCAGCCATTCTTCGATGCATAGCCGCACCGACGCCCGCGTCTGTTGCCGCTGCCGCCAATCCAGCACCAGCGCCTTGGCCTTCAAGGTCTGGAGCATGTCCCTGGCAACCTTCTTGACCTGCTTCTCCTCCTTGGCTGTGATCCCCACGCGGGGTTTGGTCAGGATGTCGAAGATCGCCAGTTCTTCCTCGGTCATCTGCTCGCGCACGTGGCGCTGTTCTTCCTCGTTCAACTTCTTGGCGAACTTCAATAGCTCCTCGAAGATGGCCTCCACGTTGGAGGACCCGGCGTTGTACTCGTCAATCAACGCCTGAAACTTCTCCAAGAAGTCCACCCGCGTCCGGTTCTGAGCCAGCATGGCCTGTAGCTTGGCGGTGATCGCCGCCCGCAACCGCTCGATCTCCGCCCGCTGGTGGGCCTTCTTAAAAAACTTCCGCAGCGCCTCGAAATCAATCCGGCTCAGGTCCAGCGGCTTGGCCTCGTCCTTGATCGTATAGCCGCTGGTGCCGACCGATTTGTCCAGCACGCCTTCGATCTGCTGCATGACCCCGGAGATGTCCACCGGCGGCTGCAAGGCCCGGATCATGTCCGCCAGCGTCATGAACAGGGCGCAGGGCGGCGCAAACTGGCTGGCTGCGGTATCGGGCAGGATGGCCCGGAAAACCACCGTCGCCCGCCCCGCCAGCGCAAGGAACTGCCGCTTGGAATCATCGGACACCAAGATGGCCTCCCGCGCATCCTGTAGCGTCTTGACGCGCTCCAGCGCCTTGGTCTGGAGGATCGCGTCCACGTCCACGCCGCGTTGTTTACAGAAGTCCACCGTCTCGGCGATGGCCTTCTTGAGCATGGCGATCAGTTTGGTCTTCCTCTCGACCGGCGTCGGCCCGCCACCGCCGCCCGCGCCGCCACCGGCGTAGATCGAGAGCGCCTTCTGCAAATCGCGGAACACGCCCACGTAATCCACGATCAACCCGTTCACCTTCTCGCCGAACACCCGGTTGGCGCGGGCGATGGTCTGCATCAACGTGTGATTCCGCAGCGGCTTGTCGAGGTAGATGGTCGAGCAACTGGGCACGTCGAACCCGGTCATCCACATCGCACACACGAACACGAGCCGGAACGGATCGTCCGGGTCTTTGAACTTCGTCTCCAAGTCCTCCTTCACCATCCGTCGCCGGTGCGGCGTGATGTCCAAGCCCTTGGCCTTAAAATCGGCGACCTCGTTCTGCGCCTGCGATAACACCACCGCCATGTCGGTGGTCTTCATCCAGTTCAAGGTATCGAGGATGGCGTCCTGTTCCTCCGGCGTAGCCTTGGCCAGCGACTTTTTCAGCACGTCTTCGTGCGCGACCCACTGCGCCTTCACTTTGTCGTACATCCGCACCGCCGTCAGCTTGTCGATGCAGACCACCATCGCCTTGCCCTTAAACCCGCGCCCGGTGAAATGCCGCACGCTGTCCGCCGCGATCTTGTCCAACCGTTCCTCGCGGGTAATCAGGTGGTACTGCTTGCCCAGCACCCTCTCCAGCTTCCGCTGCTGCTCGTCGTCCAGTTCCGCGTCCTCGATCACCTGGTAAATGTCATCGTTCAACTGCTCGTTGGTCAGTTGTAGCTCAGGGATGCGATTCTCGTAGAACAGCGGCACCGTCGCGCCGTCGTCCACCGACTGCTTGAAATCGTAAACACTGACGTAATCGCCGAAGACCTCCTTGGTCTTTTCCTCGCCGCTGGTCATCAACGGGGTGCCGGTGAACCCGATGAACGCCGCCTTGGGCAACGCATCGCGCATGTTCATCGCAAAGATGTCGTACTGGGTGCGGT
>JAJXZI010000216.1 GCA_021780115.1 bacterium
GGCATACCCACGACGATCGAAGTTCTTTCCCGCCTTCGGGTCAAGTCGCGTGGCCTCGTTGAGGTCTTCAAGCGCCTTCGAGATATCGCCGTTCATCGTGCGCGCGCTGCCCCGAAGCGCATAGGCTGTCGAGTCCGCTGCATCAAGCTTAATTGCCTCAGTGCATTCGGCTATGGCCTCGGCGTACCTACCCTGGTCAATGAGGGCCTCCGCTCGCTTCTCGTAGAACGCCGGGCGGCTGGCCGTGTGACCCGTGCGGTTCTCAGATCCGATCACTCGATCTATCTTGGCAATTGCCCTCCGAGCTTTAACTGCGCGTTCTTGAACGGTTTCCCCCTGGAGATAGTTGCGAAATTCATCGCGCGCCTCCCGTAGGTCTCCATTCATCTCGTAGGCCGTCGCGAGGTAGTAGTGAACCAAGGAATAGTCAGGCTGTATGCGCAGGCAATCCCGCAGGTGCTCGATTGCACTACTGCCACGCCTCTCAAAGACGTCCACCACGCCCTGGGCGTACGGAGTGCGCCAACTGTTCGAGTCGAGCTTGCGCCCGTCTTCCAGGGCCCTCCGCGCTTCGTTGAACCTCCCTTCGCGAGCCAAACCCATTGCGAGATTGAAGGGGACCCAGGCCTGGTCCGGGAGCAGCTTTTCGGCTACCCTATCGCGGGCAATGCTCCCGGACTGAGCCAGGTACGCGCCTATGGCTTGCAAGTCGTCCAGGAACTGGTATTCTCGGTGTGGAATTCCGAACCAGCGGTACGCAGGGTCAACCAGTAAAGCCCGCCTGCCCAACAACACACCGGCACAAGCGTGCGCCACGAGCCTGCCCCTGAAGTCCTTTACCACCCAGACATAGTGGGCCTGCAAATCGACCTCTCGGGCCAAGGCCAAGAAAAGGAATCACACTTCATCCCCTGTGGGATGGCTGTGGTCTGAATTGAGCCACCTCCTGTGCCGCCAACTCGGCCAGTTCCGCAATTAACGTGTCCGCTACCCCAGAATTTGAAATGATGCCAAATCCAGTACCCGATCTTCTTCACGCCATGGTGCTTTGGGGGGTTCTTTACGAACGGGGGACCCAACTCACCCAAGCCAAAGGCATCAATCTCAAGGCTTGGAGTATTGTCCACAAAACTGTATAAGTTGTAGCCGCCCTGCTCTCCAAGCGGGTCGGGACTAATCCACCGCTGCAAATTGGGATCATAGAACCGGTAGCCGTAGTAGTACATCCCGCTGTTGACGTGGATTTCCTTGGACGAGAAGCGATACACGTTCGCCGAAGCCAGCGTGCCGCTGCTGGCGGTCGTGTTCCCATACGGATCATACCGGTAGCTGGCGGCTAGGTTTTGGCTGGCGTCCGCCAGGTATAGGTGACGTTGCCGTTGCCGTCGGCGTGGTAGTAGTAGCTGGCGCCACTGAGCGTGCGGGCGAGCAAGCCGCCAATGCCACCGGCCCCTTCCAGCGTGCCGCTCAGGTCCAGCCCGCGCGTGTAGGTGCCACCGCCGCTGTCCCGGATCACCCGCCTCCCGTCATAGCCGTAATACTGCGTGCCGCTCGAGTACTACCCGCCCAACTGCCAGGTGTAGTCGGTGCGCGTCCGGCACCGGCCCAAGCCGTCATAGACGTAGTCGCTCCGCCGCCCCATGCGCAGACCGTTGTTGTACAGACTCGTCACGGTGTCACTGGCAAACGGGCCGTCTTCGGTCAGAAGCTGGCTCATGGCGGTGTAACCGTAGTGCGTCGTCCCGGCGGCATCAACCATGTTCGTCACCCGGTTCAGCGCGTCGTAGGCGACGGTGACGGCCGGGCTGGACGGATAGTTGATGGTGAGCAGGTTGCCCAGGGCGTCGTTGGTGGTGCCTGTGGCCGCGCTCCAGCGGCGGAGCATCCGTCCGCCACGATCTGAGCCAGCACGGCGTCCCGGTTGGGCAGGTTCAGTGCGGCGGCGATGGCGGCCGGGCGGGAGGCCATCGGACTGGTCAACGTCTGCGTGTCCGGATCACTCGCGGCGACGGGGGCCGCCGGCTGGACCGTCTCCGGGAAGAAGGGCGAGTGGAAGAGGGGCTGGGCCGCGCCGGTGGGCGCGCAGAGCAGAGAGCCGCAGGTGAAGGTGAACAAAGTGACCGACCGAACGAGGGCTGCGAAACCATTCTTCACAGGTAACTGCTCAGGTAGCCCCGCCATTGGGCCACCAATGAACGAAGCATAGATTATCCCCTCGCGCGAACGCAACAAAGAGGGGCGCTTTCAAAGCCTGGATGCATGGGGATTTTTGGCCGGAGCACGGGAGCGCGCGGCGGCGTGGAGGGGTGGATGGGCAGTCGCGACCGGACCCAATCTTCCCCCGCCGGCAACGCCAACTTTTCCCCGCCTCCCGGAGGAACGGGGCCGTTTCATCACGGCCATTACGGATGTGGCTCCGGTGTCCCAGCGGTCACGGCGGACCGCGCCGGCCTCCGCCACTGGGGGACCTTCCCGGCCGGAGGGGCTTCTTTTCACGGAACTGTCGCCATTCTGACACCCAATCGTCACAGCCATCGGGCATCTCTCACCGCGCGGCATGAAGATACCCGGACACTTGGTGATCGAAGACGTCCAAATCCCGGCGGGCCGGGAATGGATGGACGCCGCGCCGGCGTGGCGATTCTTGCGGCTGGCCCGCGGCGCGGCCTACTGGCTGGGACCGAAGGAAGCGCGTCCGCTCGCCGAAGGGGAAGTGGTGGTGGCCGGTCCGGTGGCGCCGGGGGTCGTGCGCGCCAGCCAACTGGGGGACGTGGCGTTGCACAGCTTCCGCTTTTCCCCCAGCCAACTCTGCGGTTTTCTCACGCTCGCCGAGCGTCACTACTTCGAGAGCCACGCCACGGCGGACAAGCCGGAGGTCCAGCTTCTGCCCTCCACCCATCCGGTGGCGTTGCGTTTCACCGAACTGGTCGCTCGGCCGGCGCCCCGCCCGGAGGTGCTGCTCCGGGCGGAGGCGTTGAGGCTCGTGGCCTTGCATTTCGGGGACGATCTGGCCCGGCACCGCGCGCCCGCCGTGCGTAGCGTCTCCGCGCTGCAGCATTTCAAGGAGATTGTGGAGAAGATGCCGGAGGCGGAACTACTCAATTACACGCCGGCCGAACTGGCCCGGCTGTGCGGCTGCAGCCCGCGGCACCTGAGCCGGCTTTTCAAGGAGCACGCCGGTATCTCGCTGCGCGCGGAACAAACGGAGCTGCGCCTGCTCAAGGCCGGCCAGCTCCTCCGCGAAACCGACGCCAAGATCATCCAGGTCGCCCTCGAAAGCGGGTACCGCAACCTCAGCCTCTTCAACGCGATGTTCAAAAAGCGCTTTGGCATGACGCCCTCCGAATGGCGGCGCAAGCCCGCCGCGAAACCGGGCCGCGTGGCCCGCTTCGCCCTCGGACTGTTCCTGGCGGCCTGGTGCGGCGCCGCTCCGCGCGCGGCGGCCGCTGCGCCGCCGGAACCGACTCCGGGCGCCGCCGGCCCGGCGCCCGG
>JAJXZI010000268.1 GCA_021780115.1 bacterium
CCGGGCGGTTGCGGGCCGCGGCGAGTTGCGCCAGCGCGAGCGCCGCGCGCCGGTCGCTGACGCAGACGGTCAGGTCGCGCTCGACGCACCAAGCCAACTCCGCTTCCTGCCGTTCGCCGAACAGGAGCATCGGCGCGGTCAGGCCGCGGTCCCGGAGTGTCACGGCTTCCTCCAACGTGCCGAGCCCCAGAAACGCCGCGCCCTCTGCCAGCGCGACCTTCGAGACGGCCAGCGCGCCGTGGCCGTAAGCTTCGTCCTTGACCACGGACAGAAGGCGGAGCGCCGGGGATTTGTCCCGGTGGATGAGCTGGAAATTGCGGCGGAGTCGGCCGAGATCAATTTCCACCCACGCCGGACGCGGCGGCAATGCTGGCGAGCCCGTGGCCATGTGACCTCTTACACCGTCCCCGGCGGCCACAGGCTCCGGCCGATGTCAGGGCGGTAGTAACTGGCGAGGCAGCGAATCTTGCGGAGGTTCGCGTAGGCCCGGGCAATGGCCGCTTCGAGGGTCGGCGCCAAGGCGACGACGTCGGCGATCCGGTGGCCGGTCGCCCGCAGGCACCCGGCCGCGTCACGCTCGACTTCGTTCCACCACACGTCGCCGTCGAAGGGGGCGGTCACTTCGAGCGGCACCGGCGGACCGCGAAGCTGGACGTACGGATAGCCGTAACCCGCAAGGGTCACCGAGCAGCCGAAGTTGCATCCGTCCTTGAACTCGACCTTGAGCTTCTGGTTCCGGGCCGTCCGCAGGACCACGTCCGCCGGATGGCGCAACATCCGCAGGATCATCGGGCCGGAAGTGACGCCGATGCGGACGTTGTACTCGATCACAAACCAGTTCCCGTCCCGGCGCACGGCCGTCACCTGGATCGGCCCGTGATAGTCCACCTGACGCAACCACGGCCGCAGCGGATGCAGCAATTCACGGGCAAGACCGTATTTGTCCCCGGGATCCTGCTCGACCAACCCGCCCAGGGGCGCCCCGGCGACGATGCCCAGATCGCCGGCGAACGCCCGCTTGTATTCCTGGTTCGTCACCAGCGACTGAAGCTCGCCGGCGCTGACCAGCGCGATGTGGCCAGCCTCGGCGCGGCCCAGGTATTCCTGGAGAAAAACGCCCTCGGCGTAATCGAGATGCGGGAGCCAGGAGCGCGTGTCCTCGGCGGTTTCGCACAGGATGGTGTGGATCGGACTGGCGGGCGAACAGAGCGGGTTCTTGATGACGTAGGGCCCGGGCTGCGCGCGGAGAACCCGTTCGGCTTCCAGACGGTTCCGGGCCAGATGCGCCTTCGGGAAAGGGACGTGGAACCGGCGGCACAGCGTCCGCGCGAAGTCCCGCTCGCGTTCAATCCGCATCGCCTCTCCCGTCGGCCCGAAGATCGGTAGGCCGGAGCGCCGCAGCGGCTTCGCCCACGGCGCCTGCGCCCAGTCAATGGACATCGGCACCACGACTTGGACGTGGCGCTGCTCCATCAATGCGCACGGGTCTGGCCAGACCTCGCGCGTGAACGTCGGTCCGGCCAGCGACGGCGGGAAATGACCGTACTCCCGCGTCAGGTACGTGGACACCGCGGCGCCATCGTCGCTCAGAATCTGCGCCGTGGCGTGGGCAAAGGCGCCGACGCCCAACACCATCGCGGACACGGGCGACCGGCGAGTGGCGGCTCGGTGGCTCATGGTCCGTGGACGGCCGTCACCGCAGGGCCTTCAGCAACATGAACGCGGGGCATACACGTCGCCCGGATTATGGCGGGCCGCTGCGCGAAGACAAGGCGGCGCGTGTTTCCCGCCGCTCCCGCCGGACAAACGAACTGGCGCGGCGCGCAGACACGTCATCCGCTGCTCACGAAGCGCGACCCTCATGCGTTATGCACGTGTGTTTACGCCTCTGTTCACCGTGCAACGGCAGCCTGGCCGTAAAAAAAGAGCGACCCGTGTGGATCGCTCGTGTGTTCATTGCGTGTCTCGTTGCGTTTCGACGAAACGCCGGATGTCCCCTTCCGTCATCGTCCACGAGGCAGAGAGCCCCGCGACGACGGCCCGTTTGAACTGCTGATAGTGGCAGAGCGCCGCGTCGTCGCTTTCGCACGCGTCGGCCAGGAGGGCGAGGGCCAGTTGCGCCGGCCCGGAGCCAGCGTAGCCCCACTCGAATCCGGTCGGGCTGTGGTTGCACAGATCAAGGCGGAGCGGGAGCGGGCGTTTCCGCGCCGTTCCATCGGACACAGTGACTTGGCAGCCGTTCGGTGTCCGGGTGCCTTGATACGTTTCCATACCCCCTCACACCGAACAGTGAATGCCGGTGTTGCGCTGGATGGCCAGGTCGAGAAAGGCGAGCAATCCGGCTCGTTTCTCGACGTAATACCGATGCCACTCCGCCAGGCCGTTTGTGCCGTCGTCTGCTACATGAGCCAACAGCGCCTTGAGTTCCGCCTTGGTTGGCAAGCGCTGAGTCGCGCTTGCGACCATCGCTCGGAACTTCAGGAGGTTTTCGCCTTCAAGGTTCCGATCCTTCGTAAGAAGCGGCTTCACGTCGGCCCACCAGGACAGGCCCAGCGTCGCCAGGACGCAGGTGGCGTTGTAGGAGTCGCGGAAGTACCCTTGCGAATACATCAGGTCGTAATACTTCCCGACCTGCCGTTGCGCCCGCGCCTGCGCTTGGGACCGTTCCGGCAACGCATCCCGGCGCCGGACGGCGTGGGCAAAGAGCGGCTCGTATTTCTGTTTCAGGGGTTCGTTGATGATTTTGATGGTGAGGTCTGCACCCATGGTGTTTCCTTTCTTGCCGTCCGTCCGCCGCGAGGCGGACTGCTTCGGGTTGGAAATCTCTCGCTGGAAGCCGGACGGCTGGGGCAGCGAGAGGAAATCGGGGGGCGCTGAACCGGGAGACTCATCCCGCCCGCTCCCCGGAAGAAATGAGGCCAGCGACGCGTGGATCGCTGGCCTGTGATTGCTCACGGAACCGTCACCAGGGTTTCCCGGGCGTTCCGTGTATGGCCGAGGCACACCGGCAGGAAGTCGCACCACGCGCACCACAGGCCGGGCCGCTTGTAGAAACGGCCGGCAGCGATCTCGCGGGCGACGTAGCCCACCTTGGCGAGGTACTCGCCCAGCTGGTCTCCCGTGCGGTCGGTCAGGTGCCAGAGAATCTGCGGCTCCTTGGTTTTGACCAGGACGCAGAGGGCCAACTGCTCCGCCCGCGGCTCGGCGAGCTTGTAGGCGGTGAGCTGGTCGGACAGGGCGGCCTCGTGCTCGTCAAAGGCCGAGCCGGCCGTCTTCCAGTCCGTCACCGTGCGCCGGCCGTCAACCTTCCCCACCAGATCGATCACGCCGACAAACGGCAGATCGAGGCCGGTAATGTTGAGCGTGAAGGCGCGTTCGACGGACTCGACGGCGCCCAGCTTGGGCAGTTCCTCGGAAGCGAACTTGGCGAGGAGTCCTTCACCGGACGCGTTGAGCTTGTCCCAGGAGTCCCGCTGGTTGAAACCCAGCGGGATGTCCTTGAGTATCCCCCAGGCATCCTTGAAGCGCTTCACCGGATCGGCCTTCTTGGCGACAAGCGCGGCGAGGGCTTGATGGACGATCTGACCGAACACCAGGGCCGCCGGGGGCACTCTGGGCCGGAGGCGCTCGACGTAGTAGAGCCGGTATTGCTCCGGGCAGAGCAGGTAGCGGTTGATCCGCGAATGGGACAGGTGCGGGGTCGCACCGTTCCCATTCGGTTCATCGCGGTCTTTGAGGAGCGAGGCGAGCATGGCGTCATCCTCGGGTTCCCCCTGCGGCCGGTGCGGGCAGGATGCGCTCGACGTTGAGGTATTTCCCGTCCGGGCTGGGTTTGGTGACCACTTGGCAGGGCAGGTTGAAGGTCATGCCTTCGCCGAAGGCCGAACTGACCTCCGGATACCCCGCGTCCGCAAGCGCCCCGGCCAACTGCTGCTCCGTGCCGAAGAACTTCAGGACCTTGCCGTTCACCAGGATGTTGAGGAAGAGGCGCTTCCCCCACTTGCCGTTCATCGCGGCCACGGCCAGGAGCCGGCCGGGCGCCGAGTCCGTCGCGCCGTTCGTATCGCTGGTCTTCGGAGCGGGTTTCCCGTTGCTCCCGTTGCCGTTCGTCTTGAGGAAGCCGGCGGTGATCTCGCCCTGCAAGGCGAGAATCGTCGCGGCCTGCTGCTTGATCGCGGCGGTCGTTACCGACCCCACGGGGCAGGAGAACTCGACCGAGAGCGAATCAATGCGGCCGTCGGGGCTCACGCTCCGCTTGAGGAGCATCACCGCGCCCCGGCCGTTCCGTCCGTTGGGCGCTTTCTTCTCCGTGCGCGCCGGCGGCCCGTCCGCGCCGCGGCTGCCGGCGGGAACCGGCGTGCCGTTCACCCGGTTGACGGGCATCTCGCCGGCACTCTTGAGGACGGCGAGAATGTGTTTGCACTGCCACTCCGGCGGCCGGTCGGGATGCGCGAAGTCCGGGCAGTCGCACTGCGGATCATCGGGAAGGCCGGTGACCGTGAACTGCTTGCTTGGATCGCGGGTCGAACAGACGCGGTAGCCCTCGTCGCCTTTCCTGACGATGAAGGTTTCCTCCGTCGCCGCCGGGGTGGTCCGATCAATGACTGACGTATTCATGGCTGTCTTTCTTTCTTTCTGTGTTTGGTTGCGGTTGCGGGGCGGTTTCCTGGAGGCGAAGTTCCACGGCCTGGTTCACCCAGGTCGTCATGGGAAGCTTCTTCTCCTTGGCCGCCCGGTAGATGCGAGGGACCAAATCCTCGCGGATTTTCGGGCTGTACACGGGACCTCTCCTTTCTCGTATGCAGTTGGAAAAGAGCTATCCTTTCCACCGTCCAGCGTACGGCGCCGGCTGCGGCGGCAAAAGGAGGGGAAGCTTGCCCCCCGCGGCAGGAACGCAGGGCTTTGCGGCTCAGGCGGCGGGCGGCATCATGGAGGCATGGAGGACAACCGCATCACCTACCTGGCCCGCGTCAACTTCCGCAATGATCGGAGGCCGTTCGGCATCCGGCGCCGGGACCGCCGGTTCCACACCTATCTCATCGGGAAGACGGGCACCGGGAAGTCCACGCTGCTCGCCCACCTGATCCGGCAGGACCTCGTGAACGGTGAAGGGCTGGCGCTGCTCGATCCGCACGGGGACCTGGCGGAGCGCGTGTTGGCCCGGATGCCGGAACACCGGCGGCCGGAGGTCATCTGGTTCAACGCGCCGGACCGGACCGCGCCCCTGGGGTTCAACCCGCTCGAACGGGTCGCGCCCGAGAAGCGCGCCCTGGCGGCCTCGGGACTGCTCGACGCGTTCAAGAAGCAGTGGGCCGATTCCTGGGGGCCGCGCGTCGAACATCTCTTGCGCAACGCGCTCTACCTGTTGCTCGACCAACCGGAAGCCACCCTGGCCGATGTGCCGCGGCTCCTGGACGATCCGGCGTTCCGCCGGCGGGCCGTCCTCGCGGCCACGAACCGCCACGTCGCCCATTTCTGGCTCAAGGAATACGAAGGCTACCCCGCCCGCTTCCGGGCCGAGGCCATCGCCCCTCTCCAAAACAAGGTGGGGGCGTTCCTGTCGAATCCGCTCCTGACCCGGATCCTCACGCAGCCGAAGAGCGACTTCGATCTGCGGGAAGTGATGGACCGGGGCCAGATTCTCCTGGTGAATCTGGCCAAGGGGAAGATCGGCGAGGACACGGCCTCGCTCCTGGGGTCCCTGCTTGTCTCGCGTCTCGGACTGGCGGCCCTCAGCCGCGCCGACGCGCCGGAGGCGGAGCGCCGGGACTTTTACCTCTACCTGGACGAATTTCCGACGTTCACCACCTTGAGCCTGGCCAACATGCTCTCCGAACTCCGCAAATACCGGCTCAACCTGATCCTGGCCCACCAGTTCCTGGGCCAGCTTGAAGAACCGATTCGGGACGCGATCCTGGGCAACGTGGGGACCGTGATCACGTTCCGACTCGGACTCACCGACGCGGAGATGCTCGCAAGGGAGTTTTACCCGGAGTTCACCGCCGTTGATCTGGTGAACCTCCCCAATCACCACATTTACCTCAAGCTCATGGCGGACGGCACGGTGACCAGGGCGTTCAGTGGAGAGACGCTGGGGATGGACCGGTGAGTTTTCCTCCACGCACGATTTCCGGACACGCATCTCCACATCGGGGTAAAGCATCTTGAATACCCCTTGAATTCCGCCATGGTCGCGCACACGATCCGACCATGACGCAACCTTCGGCCGGCTCGCTGCCCCGGCTATATGTCGTCGGCTCCATGCTCGGCGTGGCGGTCGTTCTCGGTACTTTCGTGGCGCTTGTCTGGTTCCAACTCCAGCGGAAAACGGGTCGGCGTGAACGACCACCTCAGCGCGAGAAATTGCTCAGACCGCCTGGATACTTTTTGCTCTGCCGCATCAATGAGCTTTCAGACCACGCGGCGTTCTCAGCAGTGCAGGCCCTCGCGGCTGGGGCGTTTTTCGGTTTTGCGTCCAGCACTCTCTATCCCCTAGCCGAAGCCCTGCTGCTTGGCCGCCTTACCTTCACCGAGGCGCGCCGGCTGCCTCAGTCTTACTTGGTCCTTTCCATACTGGGCTTCGCATTGGGCGCTCTCCTGTGGACCATCCGCTCGGTTGCGTTAGCCTTCAACGCAATCGGCAAAATGGAGCACTGCCGGTTTGGCCTCCGACTTTGGCTTCGATGACTATTGCATCCCCGTGGCCACACGCTACAATATCCCCACGCAATTCGGGGAAAATTAACCAGCCAAGAATTGTATGGCCGACCCTCCGGTCAATGCGAAGCGCGCCCGGCGCCGTTCGGTGGTGGAGGCGTTTTACCCGCTCATTGCCTGGGCCTTCGGCAGTCTGCTGATCCTGGGCTGGCAATGGCACGAGCGCAGGCTGGCGGGCACGATTCTGGTGTTCACGGCGGCCTTGGACGGGGCGTTATCGTTCCCGGAGCAGGTTTCCGCCGAACTCGACGGGCAGCCGTTCTTCCCCGGCCAGCGGATGGGACTGGGCCGGAGCGTCCTCGTTCTCACGGGCCAGAATCTCGAACCGTTCCGCACCAATTTCTTCGCGTGGTACGGCACCAATGACCTGGGCGAACTGCCTCTCGTCCGGAGCAAGGGGACACTGGAGGTGCTCTGCGATCCGCCGCCCAAGGAAGTCCAGGTTGCGGGGCAATTCTTCGAGACGAAGCGTTCTGACGCGGGGGTCACGTTCGCGCACATCCCGGTCGGCGACTACGAGGTGACCGCGACGTTCGCCCATTCGTGGGAGCGGGACGAAGTGCAGGTGCGCCGCAACGCAACGAACCGCCTGGACATCGCGCCGGCCTTCGGCGGCCTTGCGCTCGTAAGCGACCCCAAGGGCGCGCAGTTCACTCTGACCTGCTTGAGCATGGCGAATCTTACCCTCACGGGAACCGCGCCGGCCGAGATCAGCGAGTTGCCGGCCGGGGCATACAACCTCTCTCTGCAATGGAACGATTCGGTCAAAGACACGCGCGTCCGAATCAACAAGGGCGAGACGAACCGGCAGAACGTCGTCTTTCCCTACGGCACAGTGCGGGTGGCTACCACACCGCCGGGGGCGACGGTTTCTTCCGGCTTCAGTGCCCTGGGCAAGACTCCGCACACGTTGCTTATCAAGCCCGGCGAGTACCGATTCCACCTTGCGCTCGACGGATACCGGTCCGCCGACATCAGCGCCTCCGTGGCGGACAAGAAGACCGTCGTCGTGAGCAACCGTCTGGTGAACGTGCGGTATGCGGAGGCGATGGACGCGGCCCGGAATGAACTCGATTCACGCTCCGGCAGCTACGACCGCGCCCTGAAGCGCGTCGAGGAAGCCGTGCGGATCGAGCCGGGCGATCCTGACGCGCGGGCGCTCAAGGCGAAGATCGGAGCGGTTCTCCAGGAACGCGAAGCCAAGACGGAGGAAACCCGGAAGACCGCCGCAGCCCAGGCGGCGGAGCAGGCGCGCCGGGCGCAGGAAGAAGCGCAGGAGGCCGCGCAGCAGGTGCGGGTGCGGGAGGCGCAGAAGAAATTCGAGGAAGCGACCGGCCGGGAAAAGGACGCGGCGCTTTTTCCCACCCGCATCTGGACGTTCACGAACCGCTTCGACGCTCTCGCCGACGCGATGCGGCGCATGGTGGCGCGGAAGGACGCCCCCTGGAAGCTCCTGCGCGAGGAAAAGCCCGACGACCGGACGATTCTCTTCCGCTGCGAGGGGAGGGGCCTCGTCCAATCCCAGGAGAAACGCTGCGTCGTGATGCTCACCCGGATGGCGCCGTCGCAGGCGTACCTCTGCGCCAAGTTCTGGGAATACGTCCTCGCGCACGATCTGGGGTCATTACTCTTCGCCGGCTCGCCCGACAGTTATACCCCCGTGGCGCCGGGCCGGTACAAGCCCGGCGAACCCGGTGCCGCGGCGGCATATCTCGACGCCGTGGCGGAGAATTTCAGGAAGCGGCTGGCGGAGGAACTCAAGTAACGGCGTATGACGACTGAAGAAGCCCTTGTCGGGACCGTCATCGAGGCCGCCACATCGCCCCTGGCCCGGAATAACATCATGCTGGGCTACTGGTGCAAATGGTTCAAGAACCTCAGCTTCTCCCCAAAGGACTTTTACGGGATGGTCCTGCGCAACGTCCACGGCTGCGCGCTGCCGGGCCTCGAACCCCGCAACATCCTCCTGCGGCAGAGCGGCCCGTTCTCCCCGGAACGCCTCTATCTCCAACTGCGCCGGGAGAGGCTGGTCTTCGAGATTTGCGGGGCCATGTTCGGCGCGGGGTTTTTCGTGTCCTCGCGCCTCTTTGACCGGCGCAAGGAGCCGACCTGGGCGGATTATCTGGTGCTCTTCCTCATCCTCGGATTCTGGGGGCAGGCGGTGCTGTTCACCCGCGGCTGGGTGTGGGCGGTGATCGTGACGACCGGAATCATCGCGCTCCTGTGGTCCCTCATGCGGCTCGCGGTCCTCGACGCGGTTTCGGGCCTTGACCGCCTCATGTCCGACCTCCCGTTCCTCGGGCCGGTGTATGACCGGCTGTTCCATCCGGACACGTATTACCGGCAGGATCTCAACAATTCCTACCGGGAGGCGGTGCATGAGGCGTTGATGCAGGCGATCGACGAAATGACCAGCCAGAAAGGATTGAGGTCTTTGACGGCCGAGGAACGCCGTCCGATCCTGCGGTCGCTCGACGGGCGATGAACGGGAGGCCGCCAACCGTCGCGGAGCTTCTCACCCGGCAGTTCTACGACTGGGAGATGCGGGGGCGCGGCTGGACGGTGTACCCGGAACCGGTGGATTTGGAACCGCCGTTCCGACCGTTTCTCGGCCATTGCGCGCCCCGGCAGTCGTTCGCGGACGACGGCCTCGTGGAAACGGGCCTGAGCCGGTTCGCGAAGTCGTTCCTGGGATCGCTCGGAAAGAAGAAGGAGCCCGTGGCTCATCCGCCGCCGCTGCCGGAAGAGGAGCCGGAAGTGCAGTTGATCGCGGAACGGGAAGATTTGATTGAGCTTCAGGTTGCGCTGCCGGCTGACCTCGACATTCCCCGCGAAGCGTTCGAGGAGTTTCTGGGAAGCCTGTATCTCTGCCGCGAACCGGTCGCCTTCGAGTTGCTGGGCACGGCCTCGCGCATCACGGCCCAGTTCGCGGTGCATCCAGGGGACGCGCCCCTCGTGCGCCAGCAGCTTCAGGCGTTCTTTCCCGACGCGGTATTCCTGCCGCAGGGAGGCGCGCTCGAGGGCGCGTGGAACAACGGCGAATCGGCCATCGTTGAGTTCGGCCTGGGCAAGGAATTCATGCTGCCCCTGGCGTCGGGCCGGCTCGATCCGTTCGTGGGGATCACCGGCGCGCTCTCGGAACTTGGAGCGGATGAACTGGGCCTCTTCCAGGTCATGTTCCAGCCGGCGCGGCATCCCTGGGCCGAGAGCGTCCTGCGGGCGGTCGCGGACGATGCCGGCGGGCCGTTCTTCGCCAACGCCCCGGAGCTTGTCCGGCAGGCGGAGAACAAAGTTGCCTGGCCCCTGTATGTCGCCGTGGTGCGGATCGCGACGCAAAGTCCCGACTTCGACCGGGCATGGGAAATCGCGCGGAACCTGGCCGGCTCGCTCCGTGTCTTCGCTCATCCGACCGGCAACGAACTCATCCCGCTCACGAACGACGACTATCCGTTCGAGGACCATGTCGCCGACATGCTGCGCCGCCAGTGCCGGCGGTGCGGGATGCTCCTGAACACGGATGAACTCATCGGCTTCGTGCATCTGCCGTCGCCCGTGGTCCGGTCGCCGAAACTTGAGCGGCGGACCGTGAAGACGAAGGCCGCGCCCAAGGCCGTGCTCCACCAGGGCGGACTGCGCTTGGGAGAGAGTGTCCATGCCGGCAAGGCGGTGCCCGTGGCGCTCACGCCGGAGCAACGGGTCCGGCACATGCACGTCATCGGCGCGTCGGGGACCGGCAAAAGCACGCTCCTGTTCAACCTGATCAAGGCGGACATCGAGAACGGGCAGGGCGTGGCGGTGCTTGACCCGCACGGCGACTTGGTCGAGCGGATTCTGGGGATCGTCCCCGAGACGCGCGTGGGCGATGTGGTGCTCCTCGATCCCTCCGACGAAGAATACTCGGTCGGGTTCAACATGCTCTCGGCACATTCGGAGTTAGAAAAACGGCTCCTGGCTTCAGACCTCGTGTCGGTCTTCCAGCGCCTCTCCACGTCCTGGGGCGACCAGATGGGCAGCGTGCTCCAGAACGCGATCCTCGCCTTCCTCGAAAGCAATCAGGGCGGGACGCTCGCCGACCTCAGACGGTTTCTTCTGGAGCCGACGTTCCGCGAACGTTTCCTCGAAACTGTAAGCGACCCGGAAATCGTTTATTACTGGCGCAAGGGGTTCCCCCAGCTTGCCGGGAACAAGTCCATCGGGCCGGTCATCACCCGGCTGGAAACCTTTTTGAGCCCCAAAGCGATCCGCTACATGGTGTCGCAGAAAGTGAACCGGCTGGATTTCGGGGACATCCTCGATACCGGGAAGATTTTTCTGGCCAAACTCGCGCAAGGACTCATTGGCCGGGAGAATTCGTACCTTCTGGGCACGCTCCTGGTGGCCAAGTTGCAGCAGTTGGCGATGGCGCGGCAGGCCCGGACGGCGGCGCTGCGCCGGGACTTCTGGCTCTACGTGGACGAGTTCCACAACTTCATCACGCCGAGCATGGCGGAGATTCTCACGGGAGCGCGCAAGTACCGGCTGGGGCTCATCCTAGCGCACCAGGAACTGCGCCAGTTGCAGCGGGATTCGGAAGTGGCGAGCGCAGTCTTGTCGAATGCCGGCACGCGCATCTGCTTCCGCGTGGGCGATGATGACGCGAAGAAACTCGCGGACGGCTTCTCCTTCTTCGAGGCCCGGGATCTCCAGAACCTGGAAACCGGGCAGGCCATCTGCCGCGTGGAGCGGAGCGACTGGGATTGCAACTTGAACGTGCCGGCGCCCGACGAGCCGTTGGACGCCGACGCAGCCAGGCGACGTGAGGTAGTGATCGCCGCGTCGCGGAAGAGATACGGGGCGTCGCGGGCAGAGATCGAGGCCACGCTCCGAACAGCGGCAGAAGTCGACGAACGACCCAAAGCTGCCGGAGTGCCCAAGGCGAAAGGCGAGCCGGCAGCGGCACCGCAAGTCACGCCATTGGAACCGCCGAGAGGGGCGCTGATACCCGAACCAGCGACGCAAATCACACGACTGGCACTCCCGGTCGGAGAACCGAAGCGCGTCTCCGAAGCGAAGGCACCACCCAAGCTCCCCGCCGATTTGGGCCGGGGCGGAGTGCAGCACCAGGCCATTCAGCATCGGCTCAAACAGGCTGCGGAAGCCCTAGGGTTCCGCAGCACGGTCGAGAAGCAGATTCTCGACGGCCAAGGCAGCGTGGATTTGCTCTTGGAGCGAGCCGACCAAATCATCGCGTGCGAAATTTCCATTACCACGACAATCGATCACGAGGTCGGCAATGTGGCCAAATGTCTCAAGGCGGGCTTGCCTAAAGTCGCCGTGGTGTGCGTGGACGAAGACCGGCTGCGGAAAATCGCGGCGGCGGTGTCCGGGAGCCTCGGTCCTGAAGCTGCCGGACGAACGGTCTATTACCGTCCCGACGATTTCATTGCGGACCTGAAGACGCTGGCGGCACCTGCCCCGAAAGCTGCCACGGCGCCGGAGACGCGCCGCGGCTACAAAATCAAACGCTCACTGCCGACGCTCACGCCGGAGGAGCGGAAACAGCGAGAAGACGAAGCGGTCCGCGCGATTGCGGAAACGATGCACGGCAGGCACTAGCCGGTCGGCGCAGCTTACGTTGCAATGAACCCGTGGCCCGCCGCATAAAATCTCATCCTGCGGCGCCAAGTCCTCCAGTGGTCTCGACGCGATGATACGCCGCGGCCAATACGATGGCTGCACACGCAACGATTAAGACGACGTTGCCGAACCCAAGAATGTCGAGCCCGATTCCGAGAATGAGCGGCGCCGTAAGATCACCCAGCGTAACGATAACTTCGAAGGCGCTGCCGCGCTGACCGTATGTCTCCGCCGGACCGAGGGTGGTGATCAGGCTGTTCTGGACAACCGAGAACAGTTCCAGGACAACTCCAAGGATGAAACTAGCAACCAGTTTGAATGTATACTGCGGAACAATTGCGAGGCTGGCTGTCACGAACGCCACCGCCACAAGGCCGCCGGCGATCAGGGTGTAGTTGTTGCAAGAGTCAACGATCTTGCCAAACTGATAGCCGAAGAGAGACGGCACCGCCCCCGCAACACTCAGGAGAACAACGAATTGAAGATTCGCCCCGGAAATGTAGGCGTCAATGGGGACAAAAAACCACAGAAGCGCGCCGATGATTCCCGAGAACAAAACGAGTGCGCCAAGCAACCACAAATGGGCGCCCCACGACCGCCACTCATTGATCGCCCTTCCGAACGAGCCGATAAACGGGACTCTTGGTGCCGGATCATTCCCCTTCGCAGTCTCATCTCTCGGGGCGCGCATCGCTACGCAATACGCCGCGATAGCAGCCGGCGCAATCGCCAGGAGCAGATAATGAATCGGCGTGAATGGCGCGAGGAGCATCCCGATCAGGGCGGCGCCGATCCACACCGCATTGGACCATACGTCCATATAGCCGAACGATGTGGCAATATTTTTGCGGACTGCGATTCGGCGGTAGTACGTAGCCACGCCGATATTCTCCATTTCCCATAGAATCCCGTTGAATCCTCTGGCCAGCACGATGAACAGGGGCATTGTCGCAATGCCGGCTACGAAATAGCTTATGCCGACCAGGGGATAAAATAGGAGGGACAGCAGGATAATACGCCTTGCGGAAACTCTGTCTGCCCAAGCACCGATAAGCGGCAATGACATCAAAGAGGCAATCTCGTACGTCGACCGAATCAATCCGGCCTCCGCGAAGGTATGCGAAAAAAGAAGGATGAAGACAGGGATGAGCCCCTCCCCAAATCCCCACCCCGCCCAGCGAATCGCCCGCGCCCAAGCAACGATCCGCACGCCATCCGGCAGAAGCTTCTGTGATGCGCCAATCCTTTGCGTTGTGCGCGGAATGGAGCGCATGGATTCAGTCATTATAGCATTCCCGGCTGCCAAGCCCCGCAAACACACTGACGCAAGGTAATCTGAGGGATGCCTCGCTGCTACCCCTCCCGGAGGTGCGCCGAGAAGTGTGTTGCAGGCGCGGGCCGGGCCTTACAGTTCGGCGGCTTGATGGCGGATAACTAGAAATTATCCGGCGCTCAGTTATGAGCCAGAA
>JAJXZI010000002.1 GCA_021780115.1 bacterium
ATTGCCGCCCAACTCAGACTGCTCATTAAGTAACAGAGGACGCGAAACAAGTCAACGACCTTTTTTCAATAAATTGCAGGGGCAACCCTGCCCGACGTGCTTGAGGTGGGCGGGCGTGGTCCCCAACCCCCCCGACCCCCCCCCCCCCCCCTTGCCCCGCCGATGCCAAACGGCGCGCCAAAAACGATTGCCTCGCCATTCGACTCCCGTTAGTTTCCGCGGCGTGAAGACCGCGCGTTGGGATTGGCGGATCTAGGGTGCGGGTTCTTCGCCGGGCCGGTCTTCCGCACGGAATGCCCACAGGGCCGGTTACCGAAAGCGCGCTTAGCTCAGCGGTAGAGCATCAGTATCACACACTGGGGGTCACAGGTTCAAATCCTGTAGCGCGCACCATTTTGGGTGGAAGCGGGTCGGGAGGATTTTTTGGGCCGCCGGGCCAGTCTTCTATTCGATCCGGCGCATCCGCACCGCGTCGATGATCTGGTCGCCGGAGGAGATGGCGCCGATGACCACGACGGTGTCGCCCTTCCGGAGGAGTCCGCGGTCCTTCAGGGTCTTGAGAGCGGTGGCGAGGGTCTTCTCGGGTTGCTCGTGGTCAAAAGGGATCACGCAGGGATGCACCCCCCAACTGAGGTGGAGGGCGTGGGCGACGGCGTCGGTTTCGGTGAAGGCGTAGATGGGCGAGTAGCGCGGGCGCATCCAGGCGGTGTGGAGGGCCATGTGGCCACCCAGGGTAAAGACGATGATGGCCTGGGCTTTGAGTTCGTTGGCCATGACCACGGCGCCTTTCACCAATTTCTCCCGCGGGGTGGTGAGGACTGCGTGCTCTTGGAAACTGGCGCCGCCGCTGCGTTCGATGCGGCACGCAATGCGGTCCAGCACCTCCAGGCACTTCAAGGGATACTTGCCGACGGTGGTTTCGCCGCTGAGCATGAGGGCGTCGGCCTGTTCGTAAACCGCGTTGGCCACGTCCGTCACCTCGGCGCGCGTGGGCAGCGGATTCTCGATCATGCTCTCCAGCATGTGCGTGGCGATGATAAAGGGGCGGCCCACCCGCAGGCAGGTCTTGACGATCCGCCGTTGGATGATCGGGAGCTCTTCGTAGGGACATTCGATGCCGAGGTCGCCGCGGGCGATCATGAGGGCGTCGGCCTCGGCGACGATGGCTTCGAGGTTTTTGACGGCCTGTTGGTCTTCGATTTTGGCGATGAGGCGCGGGGGACGCAGCGCGCGCTCCACCACCGCCCGGAGTTGCAACAAATCCTTGGCCTCGCGAACAAAGGAAAGCGCGATGAAGTCCACGCCCACTTCGAGTCCGACGGCGATATCCGCCAGATCCTTCGCGGTGAGGGCGGGCAGGCTGACGGTGACGCCGGGGAGGTTGACGTGGCGGCGGCTGCCCAGCTTGCCGGGGGTGAGGACCTCGCATTCGATCTTGTTGGCGAACTTGGCGAGCACCTTCATGTGGATCTGCCCGTTGTCCACCAGCACGATGTCGCCCACGCTGATGTCGTTGACGAAGTTCTCGTAGTTCACGTCCACAGAGTGATGTTCCTCGCTCCGGGCGCCGCGAACCGTGAGGGTGAACTTCTCCCCCGGCTGGAGGTCGAGTGCCACCGGCAGGTCGCCGGTGCGGATGGCCGGACCCTGGGTATCCAACATGATGGCGACGTGGCGTCCACGCGCCGTAGCCGCGGCGCGGAGGTCCGACACCACGCGGCGCACCCAATCGTGCGTGGCGTGCGACATGTTGAGGCGGGCGACATCCAGCCCCGCATCAATCAACCGCCCAATCATCTCGGTGGAATCCGTCGCCGGCCCGAGGGTGGCGATGATTTTCGTGCGTCTCATGCGGGCGCAAACCATAGGAAGTCAGGAAACGCAATGCAAATGGTGGAGGCGGATTGCGACGACACAAACCCGCGGTCCTCCGTGGCGAACGATGGTGGCGCCGCGCCGTGCCCCGGCGCGAGGAACCGAGCCCAACCGGCCGCCTCGGGCCTTTGCTTCCTCGCTTCAGCGTCAGCGGGATTCTGCTCAGCCCGTCGGCAGGGTAAAAATCCGCATCAGCGAGCGGGGATCTTCGGCGGCGGCACTGGCAAGGCTTCCAGTTCATCCCGGATCTCCCGCACGGCCGGCAACGCCGCCAGTTCGGCCAGCAGTTCCCTTCTCCGCCGCCGGGTCAGACGCAAGACCAGACGCAGCCGGGCGGTTCCTTCCGGACCGGCCTCGAGATCCCAAGACTGCGCGGGCACGTGATGGTCCTCTAGGATCTTCGCGATCCGCAGGGCAGTCTTGCCGTGATCGGGGTCGCAATCGAGGTGGGTGATTGAGGTGCGGACTGGGTCGATGAAATGCGCTTCCCAGGCATAGATGCCGGCGAGCACAAACCGGGTCAACAGACTCAATCCCAACGCCGCGCCCGCGTAACCACAGCCAGCCACCATGCCCGTGGCGGCGGTGACCCAGATGGTGGCTGCCGTGGTCATGCCGGTGACGTTGCCCGCGCCATGGATGATCGCGCCGGCCCCCAAGAAACCAATCCCGGTGACAATCTGCGCCGCGACGCGCCCGGAGTCCCCGGTGGTGGTCGTGAACACGAACGACACCATGGTGAACACCGCTGACCCCAGGCATACGAGCACCAAGGTCCGCAAGCCGGCGGGCTTCTCCCGCCGCTCCCGCTCGACGCCGACCACCGCGCCGCACACGACCGCGACCAAGGCCAAAGCAATCTGCAGCCACGGGGCGGGAACCAACCGCCACCAGTCACTCGACAGCAACCGCCACATGACAATCAAATCGTTTAGCCGTAAGCCTGGGCCGCGAAGTTATCATGCAAACCACGCCGGGGAAACGCGGGACGCGGATTCGCCTGAAAAGAATCTGGCCCTGCCACGGCCGCAGACCACGCTCCCGCCCCGGGACGGAAACTAACTGGCGATTGAAGAAACTCCGCCCTATCGCCCCGCCGGCTGCGCTGCGATTCGGAGGTGTCCCGCGAACCGCTAACCCGCGAGCGTAGTGCGGCCGGACGCTTTGACCTTCGCCCAGCGGGCCTTGGCCGCCGCCGCGAGTCGGGCGCGGGCCTGAGCACTGAATTTCCGCTTGATGACCGGCTGGGCGGGCTTCGCGGGCGCCTTGCCCTTGAGTTTCGCCCAACGGGCCCGTTGCGCCGCAGCGATCCGGGCCTTGCCGGCCGCGGAAATCTTGGGGCGGCGGCGGCCGGGACCAGCCGGAGCCGCGGCGGTCGGAGCAGTGCCGAGGACGGCGCTAAGTTCCTTCTCCAACTCTTCCATCTTCTCTTTGATAGCTATGGCGCGTTGGAGTTGTTGCAGCGACAATTGAGCGAGAGCAGTAGTTGACATGCCTTGTCGGATACCATGAAAGCGCTTACGATGCAAGCCCCGAAATAGAAGTTTTGGCTTGCCCGCCAACAAGCCGCGCCAACCGACCAAGTCGCAGACAATGCCGCCCTGCG
>JAJXZI010000218.1 GCA_021780115.1 bacterium
GGGCGGCGCGGCGGCCGGCACTGCGGGCGCCGCCGCGGGGGGCGGCGCGGCGGCGGTCTGCACCTTGGGCGGTTCCGGCGCGACGGTCTTCGGCGTCTGGGCCAGCTTCGGCGGTTCGGGTTTCGGTGCCGCCGGCTTCTCCTTCGGGGGTTCCGGTTTCTTCTCTTTCGGTACCATGGTGACGGTGATCTGCCGGAGCTTCCTGCCCAACATGCCTTCGCGGGCGGCGAAGAAAAACGCCAGCGCGAGCAACAGCGAGTGGACGACGACCGAGATGGTCAGGTTGACTTTTGACGAATTGACTTTTCTGCGTTGGATCACGGTTCACTCCTTTCCGGCGGCGCCGTCGGGAAACGGCTCGGTGGCGAGATTGACCTTGCCGACGTTGGCCTGCTGCAACGCGTCCATGACGCCGACGATGCGCTGGTACTTCGTGTGGCCGTCGCCGCGCACCACCACGTTAAGGTCGGGGTCGTCGAGGCGCAGGGCGACCAATTTCTCGCGGAGCGCGGCCAGGTCCACTTCCTCGCGGTTCAAAAACATCCGCCCGCTGCTCTCGACGGTGACGTAGTTGACCTTGGGCTTGGGATCCTTGGCGCGCTTGGACGCCGTCGGCAGGTTGACGTCCAAGTCGTTCACGATCGGCGTCGTGGTGATGATGAAGATGACGAGCAGCACGAACGCCAGGTCCAACAGCGGCGTGATGTTCAACTCCGCCAGCGCGTGGTGATGGCTCTGCGAGCACTTTTTCATCGGCGGCCGTTACTCGGCAAAGACCGGTTCGGCGGCGAAGGGCGGCGCCGCCGGCCTTTGGGCCGCCCCGTGCATCGCCTCGCGGATTTCGTCCACCAGCGAGCGGTTATCGACGTATTTGTGTTCGAGGGCCGTCGCGTACTCGGCGGCGAACGAGTCCAATTCCTGCGTGATGGCGCGGATGGTGGTGACCATGTAGTTGTAGGCAAACATCGCCGGGATGGCGACGGACAGGCCGGCGACGGTGGCCAGCAGCGCGGCCGCCACGCCGGGCGCCATCGCGGTCAGACTGGCCGCGCCGGCCACCCCGATGCCCGAGAACGTCTCCATGACGCCCCAAACCGTCCCGAACAACCCGATGAACGGCCCGCCCGCCACCGCCGTCGAGAGGATGATCATCCCCTTTTCCAGCGACATGGCCTGCATGCTGGCGGCGCGCTCCAGGGCCACGCGCACCGAATCGAACGACGCCGGACTGATCTTCGTGGTGATCTGGCGCGCGAGCACGTCGGTTTGCGCGCTGCTGGCGTTGGCGCCGGCGGCACTGGCCAGGCTCTTCACCTGCACGATCTGGACGGGATTGTTCTTCAGGTGATATTCGGTTTCTTCCGCTCCGGTGTAATAGACTTCGTAGGCCGGCGCCCCGTCGAACTGCTCGCCGCGCCGGGCGATTTCCAGCGGGTCGCGCGTGGCGCGGTAGGCCGCGAAGAATTTCTTCCCCATTTTGCGGGCGCGGAGAAGCTGCCGGGCCTTGGTGATGATGACCGTCCAACTGAAGATCGAAACGATCAGCAAGGCGAAGATCGTGCAAAGACCTTCCCGGGTCAGATGCTTCCAGGCGAAGTTCAAGGCGTGGCTTTCCACGCCGATGGCGAAGAGCGGGGCAAGGACGGAGTGATTCATGTTCGTTTCAATCGTTGGAGCGCGTCACCCAAAATCAGTTGGCCGGCAAAATCACCGTCACGCGGCCCACGGAACGGGACAGCACCGGGCCTTTGGCCACCGCGTGTTTTTTCTTTTCCTCGTCGTCATCGTTCTTTGCCAGCTCTTTGCTCGCGATGGCCTGGTCCGCGTCGTCGGTGCTCTTCTGCACCGTCGGCGCGGCCACGCTGCTGAAGGCGCCGCCCTTGACGCCGCTGGTGTCGCCGGACACCGTGCCGCTGGCGGAAATGGCATCGGCGCTCACGCTCACGCCGGAGACGCTGACATCGCCGCCCGCGGCGATCTTGCCGCTCACCGAGTCGCCCTTCACCGACGCCGTGCCGGCCGCGATCGCCGTGATGGTGATGGCCTGACCCTCGACCACGATGTTCTGGTTCGCCACGGCGAGACCTTCGATGTTCCCGCCGGCCTTGAGGGTGACGTTTTCGCCGAGCACGCCCGACTGGCCCGCCTGGATGTCGCCCCCCGCGGTCAGCGTCAGTTTCGCGTTGCGCTGGTCGGCCGTGTTGAAGGCCAGTTGGAGAATGCCGCCGGAGCCGGCCACGATGGAGCCGGCCGCCTGCACGGTGATGTCGCCCACCTGCGCGTTGGAATCCGTGCGCGTCAAAGCCATGATCCCGCTGCCGAAGAACTGGTCGCTGCGGTTCTCCACCCCGCCGGTGGCGGGATTGAGCTGGCTCGTGGTGACGCTGAAAAAGCCGTTGGCGCCCGAGCCGGCGTTCACGTTGCCGTGGTCGGAGATCACCGTCACGTCCCCGCCGTCGTAGCTGGCGATGCGCGAGCCGTTCACGTTGATGTCGCCGCTGGCGTGGACCGTGACGGCGCCGCCGTGGCCCGTGTAGATGCCCTTGGGCGTGTCGTCGCTGGTGAACGCGCCTTGCGAGCCGATGTCCATCTGGCCCGCGCCCAGCACGGCAATGTTGCCGCCGTTGAAGGAGGCGATTTGGGAACTGGCCATCGTGAGGTCGCCGCTGAGATTGACTTGCAGGTCGGCGCCGCGCAGGGAAATGCCCGCCAGTGCCGGGTTGAACAACGGCCCGACGGAGCGGATGCCGGCGGAGATGCCGAGGTCCAGGTTGTGCGCGCTGACCACCATCTGGCCCGGCCCGCCGATTTGCAGGCCGCTCCGCGCGAGCGTCGAGGTCGGAATGTCCTGGCTGGCGGTGTAAAGCTGCTGGATCGCCGCCGGGTCCGTGGTGAAGGTCATGGGCTGCGTCACCGGCTGGCCAATGTCATCCACCTTGGGCGCCTGCGTGTTCGGGTCGAGCACGTAGGTCACCGGATGCAGGAGGAAATTCAGGTCGGCGGCGGTCATGATGCCCTGCAGGCCCAGCGTGTGCGTGGCCGGATCGTAGGTGAACCGCGCGCCGAGTTCGGGGTTCGCCGACAACACCGGGTCGGTCAGCGCCGCCAGATTGGGCGTGTCCGTCACCGTCACGAACGTGCGGTCGCTGCGGCTGAAGTAATTGCCGCCGATCACGAGGTGCGTCACGTCGCTGGGCGAGAGGTTCTGGCCCTCGAAGGAAAAATTCACCGCGTTACCGTGGATGAAAACGTCCGCCTGCCGCGGCGAGCGCAGGAAGATGTTTTGCACGTCGCCGCTGATGTCGAGGCTGACGCCGGCGTCGCCGCCCGTCACGTGCAGCGGGGTGGCCGCGTGGCCGCCGGCGAACGTCCGGTAATCCGGATTGTCGCTGTCGGAGACGATGAGCTGGTAAAAGCCGCCGGGGGTGCTTTGCAGCGACCCGCCGTCCGTGGTGCGAATCTGCAGGCTGCCCAATGGCGAGGGATAGAGGATGACGTCGTTGCCGAGCACCACGCCGCCCGCGCCGGCCGTGATGTCCAGGATTGGCGCGTAAATGGCGGGCCGGTTGCGATTGCTCGCCGTGGCCGCCAGATTTTGCCCCAGCAACTGGACGGAATTTCCCGCCGTCAGCCGCACGAACGCGTCCGGCGCGTAATCAAATTGGAACGGGACGCGCGCCCCGAAGATCATGCGGTTGGCGTTCAGCGAGCCGTTCGGGTTATAGACCTCGTTGAGGTAAAGATCGCGCGCGGCCGTCACGGTCCAGCCGCCATTGACCAAGCCGAGGCTGACCGGCGTGGCGCCGCTGCCCACGTCGCGTCCGGCCTGCAACGTGCCGGCGCCGTCGCGCAGGAGGAACTGTCCTTTGAGGTCGCGCGCCGCCGTCAGATCCACGTTGCCGCCGCCCAGCGCGCCGATGGTGGCCGTGAGGCTGAGGAGGTCGCGTCCGGCGCTGATCGTGACGTTGCCGCCGTCGGCCGTGCCGATGCCGCCCAAGCCCTGCGAACTGACCGTGTAGCCGGTCCGCGAGTAATCGTAGGTCGCGTTGTCGGTGCCCGAACTGACATCCCCGTCGCCGGTGGTGATGGCGATGCCGCCGCCGCCGATCGTATGCACGTATCCGCTGCCGACGAGGACTTCGTGTCCGGCGGCGAGGGTGATGCTGCCGTCGGCGGTCTCGATCGCGCCGGTGCCGTTGGGCTTGGAGCCGGACGCGCTGGGCGGTCCGCCGTTGAGGTAAATGCCGCCGACGCCGGCCTGCGGCGCGGGGGTCGGGAGCGAGAAGTTGACGCCCGCCATCAGGTTCACCGACCAGCCGGCGCTGCTCACCAGGCGCGAACTGTTGCCGAAGACGATGTTGTTGCCCGCTTCCAAGGTGAGCAGGCTGCCGGCGGCGCTGACGCAGGTGCTGGCGTTGAGGTCCCACACGGTGCTTTGGGCCAGGGAAATGTCGTGCGTCGCCTGCAAGAGAATTTGGGAAAAACCGGAGAACGCGCTGTTCACGTTGAGCGTCAAAGTGCTGCCGGGCGCGCTGTCCCACGGCACCGTGCCCGCCGGCGTGCTGCTGCCGCTGGCGGCACTGGTGAGGACAATGTCGTACGGGTCCAACAGCAGCCGGCCGCCGCGCCCGCCGGGTTGCGCCGAGGCGGCGAACTGCGAAAGCACCTGGTTCATCTGCGGCGCGGAGATTTCGACGGAGCCGCCGTTGCCGCCCCACGCGCCGCCTTGCACTTCGATCCGCGAACTCGGACCGTCGGTGAATGTCCCCGCCGACTGGACGGTGATGTGGCCGGCATCGCTGGCGAATCCCGGCGCTGGGGCGGCGGGCCTCCGGCCGGCCCGGTCGGGCGGCAGAATGCCGGTCGGCGAGGCCGCCGGTTTCCCCGGCAGCCGGGAGCGGCTCCCGCCGCTGTCGCCGTTGGCCCGCAACACCGAGTTCGGGCCGAGGTTCACACTGTCGCTGGCGACCAGTTCGATCACGCCCTGTTGTGCGCGGACGGAATTGGCCTGGACCAGGCCGTTCTGGTTCACCACCTGGGCGTGCAAGGCGATGGTGCCGGCGTCGGCCAGGATTTTTCCCTGATTATCCACCGAGCCGGCGGGCAACTGCACCGTGGCGCTCAGGCCGCGCGCATCGGGCCGGTCGGAAATCATGACTTCCTTGCCGGCGTACAGGCCCAGCGTACCGCCGGGCGCGGAGATGACGCCGTGGTTTTCGACGACCTCCGACACGAGAAACAGCGAGCCGCCGGAGTGCGTCTGGAGCGAGCCGTAGTTGACGATGCTCGCCGCCGGCGGGGAACCTTGAAACTGCCACAGGCCGCCGCCGGCGGACGCGGGCGGCGCCAGCGGCACGGTGGCCGCGACGAACCCACCGACGTTCACGCTGGAGTTCGGGCCGAAGTAAAAGCCGCTCTGGTTCATCAGCACCACGATGCCGTTGGCGTTGAGGCTGCCCCAAATCTGCGACGGGTTGGCGTCGAAGATGCGATTCCACACCACCGCGACCGGCGACGGCTGGTGAAAGGCGGTGGTCTCGCCCGCGCCGATGTTGAAGTGCTGCCAGTCCAGGACCGCGTTGGCCGACGCGGTGATGTCCAGCCGCGCGCCGCTGGCCACCGCGCTGGCGTTGCCCTGCGCGACCGTCAGGCCCTGCGGATTGCCGAGGGCCGACAAGCCGGACCAAGCCGCGCAGAGTCCCACCGCCCACCGGCGCAGCGGTGGGGCGGCGGGCGGCGCCATCGGCGTCCTGTTGGTTTGCTTCACGGCGTTCCGGCAATGAGTTTTTGCCGTCCGCCGAAAACTATCTCCCGCCGCGGGTGGAACGAAAGATTTGGCCGGTTAAAAGGCGGTGTCGGGCCGGTGACGATCCGGTGACGGACGCTCCCGCCGTGTCCGAAAACTGGGGTTCCCCGGAACCGCCGGCCGCCGGGTCAGGACCGGCGTTCCGGGTTCCTTCACAAGCTGTTCAGCACGTCGATCAACTGCCGGAGCCGGCCGTAGCCGCGTTTGTTGAACCCGAAGGCGATGCGCGGCAGGTCCAGCAGTTCGCCGTCCTCCACTTCCTCGGGCGCCGGCTCCGTGACCTGAATCGGGTGGCCGTTGGTGATGTCGGCAAAATCCTCGTTCAGCGCCGCAAGGGCCGAGGGCGTCGGGGCGTGCTTCAGCCGGAGTATGAGCAAGTCCTTCACCCACCGGCTTGAATGGAAATTGCGGTAGAACCGCGTAATGATCTTCACCGCCTCGTCCGTGTCGTCCGTGATCCGGTACAGGTTCAGGTCCTCCGGCGCGATCAACTCGTCGCGGAGCAGGTGCTCGCGGATGTTTTTGTCCCAGGTTTTCCAGTAAGTGCCGCCGGGGCGGTCAATCAACACCAACGGCATGAGCTGGCTCTTGCCGGTCTGCATCAGGGTGAGCGCCTCGTAGCCTTCGTCCATCGTGCCGAAGCCGCCGGGGAACAGCGCAATGGCGTCCGAGTGCCGGATGAAGATCAGTTTGCGGGTGAAGAAATACTTGAAGCTGACGAGCTTTTTGTCCTCGCGGATGACCGGGTTGGGCGTTTGTTCCCACGGCAGCCGGATGTTGGCGCCGAAGCTGTTCTCCGGGCCGGCGCCCTCGTGGCCCGCCTGCATGATGCCCGGTCCGGCGCCGGTGATGACCATGAATCCGGCCTGGACAATCTTGCGCCCAAACTCGACGGCCTGCTGGTATTCGCGCCGGTCGGGCTGCGTGCGGGCGGAACCGAAAATGGTGACTTTGCGCGTGTCGGCGTAGGGCGCGAAGAGCTTGAAGGCGTAGCGCAGTTCGCGCAGCGCGGTCTGGATCACCCGCACATCGCCGGTGTGTTCCACGTCGGCCAGCAGCTTCAGCGCGTTCTCCACGATGTCCGCGACCAACTCCGGGTTGTGGCCGCCGCCTTTGTAAGCGATGAGTGCCTGGATGCGGCGCAGCAGTTCAGGGTCGGCGGGGGGTTTCTCGGCTCGGGTCATCGGAGGGGGAAGATAGGGACCGCGGGGTCAAAAGCAATCTTCCGCCCACATGGCACCGCCGTGTCCGTCCAGTTGCCGGAATCACCGCGGCAGTCAAGCCGGTTTGGCGCGCCTTCCAGCCCGCGCCGCAGCTTACTGGAGGGTCCAGAGCGTCACCGCCTCGCTGTCCTTGACGAACACGCGGTTGCCGGCGACCACCGGATGCGCGTAGGTCGGCGTGTCAGCGACTTTGATCCGGGCCAGCTCCGAGTATTCCTTGGCGTCGGGCTTGAAGGCGATCAATTCGGCGGTGCTCGGCAGCGCCAGCAGGACCGGCCCGGCGTCGAGGATGGCTCCGAAGTTTTCGCGCCGGGTGGCAGTGTCGGTCCAGTCCGTCGCGCCGGTTTGGGCGTTCAGGCAAAAGAAGCTGCCTTTGTCCGAGAGACCGAAGAGCAGGCCGTCCTTCAGCACCGGCGTGTTGAAGCCGGTGCCGAGCTGGTCGTTGCTCCAAACTTCCTTGGCGGTGAAGCCCTCGCCCTGCCTCTCGATCTTCACGGCCTTGGTGCCTTTGCCCTGGCCGGTGTAGATCACCGTGGTTCCTTCGACGATGGGGCTGGCGGAGTTGAAGAAGCGGCCCTGGCCTTGGGCCGGAACCTGCCAGAGCAGTTTGCCGTCGGCCACGGCGAGACCCACGAGGCTCTTGTCCGTCTGGGCCACGAGTTGTTTCACGCCGGCCACCGTCAGGAGGACCGGCGAACCGTAGGCCGGGCCTTCGCTGGTCCATTTCCACTTCGGATCGCCCGTGGCGAGGTCGAACGCGATGGTCGCGCCGGTGTCCTTGCCACCGACCTGCGCCACGCACAGCCCGTCCACGATGATCGGCGACATCGCCGCGAAGAACATCGGCACGACCTTGGGAAACTCGTCTTTGCGCCACAGTTCCTTGCCCGTGGCCGCATCGAAACAAGAGACGACCCCGCCCACACCCAACGTGACGACTTTGCCCTCGGCTACCACGGGCGAGCTACGGGGACCGGGATGCCGACCCGCCGCGCCCGTCACGGCCTGCGCGCTGTATTTTGCCTGCCAGAGTTCCTTTCCGTCGCCGGCGTTGAGGCAACGGAGGATTTCATCCGCGTCCTGCCGGGTGAAGACGTATAGTTTGTCGCCCACCAGCGCCGGCGTGGCGTCGCCGGCGCCGACGGTGACCCGCCACTTCTGGGTGAGTTCCTTGGGCCAGGTCTGGGGCGCGGCGAAGCCGCTGACCTTCCCGTCCCGATTGGGTCCGCGCCACTGGGGCCAATCTTGGGCCGGCGCGCGGCCCGCCCCGCTCAGAACCACACAGCCCACGACCACCGCCATGCTTCGTTTTACGTTCATGGGAATTGCCTTTCGATCATTCGTTGGGTAGCGACTGGACTTTTTCCATGTGATGAGAGCATACGCCGGGGCCGGCCAGGAATGAAAGGAAAAAACGCGGTCGCCCGGCCGCATCTCCGCCTGCCGCCGGAAGGAACGGCCTGAAAGGTCAGCGGTGAGCCAGCCCAGCGACGGTGTTTAGTGCGCGAGGGAGAAGCTGGGGGATTGGCTTTGGCGGTGGAGTGCGGCCGGGGCGATGTCCCGGCCGGCCTGGGCGGGATGTTTGGGTTCATAAATGCGGAGGGGTTCGGACTCCTTCTTGCGGATCCGAGCTGGCGTGGTGGCCCCGCCGGCCGGGCAACGGTTCGAGTTCGGAGCGCAAAAGCGCGGACGGATCCTGCTGGGCTCCGGGCTCCGGATCCAAGGGCCAAACGATCTCGCCCCATCTTCCTTGTTGGGCGGTCGCCCAACAAGGAAGATGGAAAACAACATTCAAGGGCCAGGCGCCTCGCGCCGCGCCCTAGGTAAATCGTTTCCCCCAATTCTCTCCCGCCCTGAAGGGGCGGTTGTAGCGCCGTTGTGCGCGGCGCCGCGTGCGCCCCTTCAGGGAGCCATCGCCCCGAACCCCGGCCACCCAGGGCCAACTCTCTGTGGCGATCTGGCCCCAGGTGGTCGACGACCCGAAAACGCGCGCTGTCAGTGCGCGGGTTTGGGGCGATTCCCCCAGGGTGGCTCGGCGCCGGCTCTGGGCTGGTGGACGGCCGGCCTTTCAGGCCGGCCCAGCCGCTTGCAAGAAACTGAGATGCGCCCTGATCGAGCAGAGGCGGATTGCGCGGAGCCGGCTGCCGGGGGGGACGTAGTTGTCCGTCCCACGCTGCGCTTGCGGCGGGTTCCGATGCGGGACCGGCAGTCGCCGAAGCGCCTTCAGGTCCGGTGAGAATTCAGGCGATTTCCCGCGGAGCCTTGTGCTAACCTGCGGGGAGCATGGCCAATGAGTTTTACGTGACCGGCGCGCAACGGGGCGAGCGGGTGGGCGACCTGTTCGCGACCATCGCGCCGCGCTACGACTTGATGAACGATTTGCAGAGTTTTGGCCTGCACCGGTACTGGAAGCGGCGTTTGGTCGCGTGGGCGGACATGCGGTCCGGCCAGCGGGCGCTCGATGTGTGCTGCGGCACGGGGGACATCGCCTTTGGTCTGGCGCGGCGCGGGGCACTGGTGGTAGGGGTCGATTTCAGCGAGGCAATGTTATCCATCGCGGAAGGAAGAAGGAGGAAGGCGGAGCGGAGGCGCGGAGCGCGGGAAGCAGAAGGTGATGCGGGTTCCGGGCGCCAGGCTCTGACGCCCGAATCAGGCGGCTCGGCCACACTGAATCCACAGTTCGTCCATGGTGATGCCCAGCAGCTTTCGTTTCCCAACGACTGGTTCGACGTCGTCACCATCGGCTACGGACTTCGCAACTTGGCGAGCTGGGAAGCCGGCCTGCGCGAAATGCAGCGGGTCGTCAAACCTGGCGGACGGCTCCTGGTGCTGGATTTCGGTAAACCGGATCACGCTCTCTGGCGCGGCCTCTATTTCAGTTACCTCCGGTTGGGGGTGCCGGTTCTGGGATGGCTGTTCAGCGGCAGTGCCGGCGCGTACGCCTACATCCTGGAGTCCCTGCGCCATTTTCCGCCCCAGAGAGGCATCGCCGCGCGGATGGAGCAACTCGGCTTGGTCGAAGTCCGAACGTGTAATTTGCTCGGCGGGGTGATGGGCCTCAGCACCGGTCGGAAAGCAAATTAGCCGGAAGACGAACGGTGCCGGTCGCACCTTGGGCGCTCCCGGTTGAACCTGGTTCCTGAGTGCGCTACCAGCGGGCTCGGCTTCCTGGATGACGAGTATCTCCCGCTGCATCGCCGTGTCGGGCAGGTCCATGAAGAAGATTTCGTCGAAGTGGCTTTTGCGGACCAGTTCCCGGGGCAGGCGGGCGATGTCGTTGGCCGTGGCGACCAGGAAGATCGAGTTGCGCCGTTCCGCCATCCAGGTCAGGAGCGTCTGGATGATTCGCCGGGAGAGACCATCGTCTTCGTCGCCGACGCGACCCCCACCTCGATTTCGTCCATCCACAGCACGCATGGCGCGGGACGGCGGCGCTCTGTAGGGAACGGACGCAGGTTCTTCTCGGCTTCGCCGTAGTATTTGTTGTAGAGCGCCCCAAAATCGAGCCGCAGCAGCGGCACAGCGAAGATGCCCGCGGCCGCTTTTTCGCCGCCAGTCTCTCGCCGCAGCCTTGCACTCCCAACAGAAGTATGCCGCGTGGTGGATCAAGAGTCGCTTCCGGCCCGTCGAGGAAGAAATTGCGGCGCTGCTCCAGCCATTTTCGCAGCCGGCGCAGCCCGCCGATTTCCGCAAACGGTACCGTCTCGCATTCAAAGGACAGCACGCCGTCGCGCCCAGCAGTTCGTATTTGGCCCGCATCACCTCTGGCAGGTCAGATTGAGAGATCACGCGGTCGTCAGCGATCGCCATCCCGGCCAAGCCGGCGAGGTTGGCACCAGCAACTCGAGGGCTTTGTCGGTGGTTGGCACGTCGCGGTTGCCATGCTCGGCCCCCACTCGCCGGTCACCCTGTAAACAATTTCGCGCAATTCCTCCGGCGTTGGCAACGGCAGCCGGAAATGGGCGAGGAAGGGTCGCAGTTCTTCCGGCAGCACCAGCGAGTGGCAGACAAGAAGCCGGTGCTGTAGTGTTTTGGTGGCCAGGGCGATGTCCTTCAAGTAGCGCACGTGCATCGCGTCCTGAAGGAACGGGTGAAAATCCAGCAGCACGAACAGGCAATGATCCGCCGAGGTCTTGATGTAACTCAAGAGTTCCAGTGCTTTGAAGACCGCTTGCGCTGGTTGGTCGCACGGCTGGAAGGACGCCAGCCCTTCGGTCCCGGTCCAGCGATACGCCTTGAGGCTAAGCCGCTTGGAGAGTTGCCGGACCATGCTCACCCCTCCGGTTCCTCATCGGACTCGATCGCTACCAAGGGCGTGCGTGTGCGGATGATCGCCTCCAAATCGTGGAGGTGGCTCTGGGTGAATTGGCCCACAGCGGCCAACTTTGCTCATGATAGATGCGCAACGACCACAGCCCCAAATCGCGCGCCTGCGCCTTCGGTTGTTCTGTGCCGGAGGAAGGTGGGCTTTCTCGCGAGCCTGGCCAAAAGAGGGTAAGTATTTCTCAAAGGAAGTGTGGTAAAGGTTCACCGCAGCGTCTTTCATTACCCGTGGATTGAGCAGCGGCCACTGGCGGCGCGAGGCTCCGAAGGCGCAGACCTGAGGGGATCTGCGGAGCGGGATTGCTGCTGCCAGTGGACCGCGATGGCGCTCGGGCGCCCCAGTTTGAAACTATTTCGAGCAATGGGCGTCTAATCGGTGACGGCAGCCTCAGCCGCGGATGAGGCGTAGATTGAAAGACAATCAATAGAACACATGTAGTGGAAGCCAGGCGCGTGGGCGCTTGGGAAAACAACAACCAACAAGCAGGAGCTAGTATGAAAAAATCATTGGTACTCTTCGTGGCCGTGTGCGCGCTAGGCTGGATTTCCGCCAACGCGGCGGACGTGAAGGAAAACTGGGCAAAAAACTGTGCCAAGTGTCACGGTGAAGACGGCGCGGGCAAAACGAAGATGGGCGAGAAGCTCAAAGTTAGAGACTTTGCGGACGCGAAAGTGCAGGCGTCATTGAAAGACGAGAAGATGGCCAAAGCCATCAAGGAGGGCGTCAAGGACGGTGACACCACCAAGATGAAGGCCTTCGGAGACGTCCTGAGCGACGACGAAATCAAAGCCCTGGTGGCCTACGTGCATACTCTGAAGAAGTAAGTCACATCAAGACCCTGCCGCGCCACGGAAGCCGCGTTTCCGTGGCATTTTCTTTTTTCGTAATCCGACGGAGCGCAGGGCGTGCGGCAAGAAATGGGAAAAGAATGGCAAGAGAGGGGAAGCAACACCTGCTCACCGATTCGTAACTTGCCTGCGACAAATGTCCGTGATCGCCGATAACTAAAACAAGAACCGAGCGCCGCTATGGGCACCTTCCGAATGCCACCCCAGATTGTGCGCCTTGTGCTGCTTACGATTGCCATCGTGGGCAGTTACATCGTCGCCCGGTATTTTCTGACGCCCGCTTCCTTCGGGCAATATGGGTGGTATCGCGGTGATGCCTTGAGCGAACTGGCCAGCCATGACCCTGTTTTCGCGGGCAAGAAGGCCTGCGAAGAGTGCCACTCTGATGAATTCAAGAAGCTCGCCCAGGGCGATCACAAGGGCCTTTCTTGCGAAGCGTGTCACGGTCCCGGCCAGGCGCACGCGGACAATCCGGACGTGAAAATCTCCATTTCCAACTTCAGCCCGTGCGTCCGGTGCCACGAATTCAATCCGTCGCGGCCCAAGTGGCACCACCAGATCAACAGTAAGACGCACTACAGCACCGGAGAAAAATGCACCGAATGTCACGTGCCCCACAACCCACAGGAGGTTCCATGAGCCAGCGTGTGACCCGCCGGAGCGTGCTGGGGCAGATCGGCGCCGCCGTGGCGGGCGTGGTGAGCGCCGCCGCCGCCAAGACCGCCAAGGCGGCGGTGCAGCGGGTGTTCGTGTCCTCCGGCGCGCCCAAAGGCTACGACCCGACCCAGCACAAATGGCTGATGTGCATCGACGCCAACAAATGCATTGGCTGCGGTCTGTGTGCGGAGGCGTGCAAGCGGGAGAACCACGTCCCCCAAGGGCCGTTCTACCGCACATGGATTGAGCGTTACATCATCCCGAAGCCGAAGCCCGGCTCCGGAGACACGCGCGGCGAAGTGCAGGTGGACTCGCCCGAAGGCGGGATGCACGGCTTTCCAGAGCCGCCGATGCCAAAGGACGAGATTGAACAGTCTTTCTTCGTGCCGAAACTGTGCAACTTGTGCCACCATTCGCCCTGCACGCAGGTGTGTCCGGTGGGCGCCACCTTCGACGCGCCGGACGGTGTCGTGCTGATTGACCCCAAATACTGCATCGGCTGCGGCTTTTGCATCCAGGCGTGCCCCTACGGCTGCCGTTTTCTGAGCCCGGTCACTAAGACGGCGGAAAAGTGCACGCTGTGTTACCACCGCATCACGCGCGGGCTGAAGCCGGCGTGCGTCGAGGTGTGCCCGACCCAGGCCCGCATCTTCGGCGACGCGCTGCATCCGGTGCCCGACGATCCGGTGCAGGACTTCGTGCGCCGCAACCAGATCTTCACCCTGAAGCCACAACTCGGCACCGAGCCGCGCGTGCTCTACGCGAACATCGACAAGGAGGTCAGGTAACATGGACCCGGTCACCACGGTCACCCAGATGGGCCTCGAGGGGTATGCCTACCCGAACGAGCACAACGTGCTCTGGA
>JAJXZI010000197.1 GCA_021780115.1 bacterium
GACGACGCCGGTCGGGCCGACGAGGATGACGTTCTGCTTGGTGTAGTTGGGCGACTCGTTGCCCTCCAACGCCAGGCGCACGTGGTGGTAATGGTCGCACAGCGCCACGCTCAGGACCTTTTTCGCTTCGTCCTGCCTGATGATGAAGCGGTCGAGGTAGGCCTTCACGTCGCGCGGCTTGTAGTGGAAGTCGAACTCCTCCGGCTTCAGTTCCGTCTCCGTCGGCGGGACCGCGCCGGCCGGGTCCGGCGGGGCCGCGGTTCGGACGTTCGCGCCCGCGAAATGCTGGCGCATGAACTCGGCGAGCTGCCGCTGGATTTCCTCCGGCGACGGCGGCCCGTTGACCACTGGCTGGCCCATCGGTTTCATTCGGTTTGGGGAGCGGGTGCCGGCGCCGCGCGACTTTGCGCTCGCTCCGAACGGCCGATCCCGCTTGAATCCTAGCGCAGTGTCCAACCAAGACCAAGTGCCGTGAATGCGCCGTCCCCAGTGCCCGCCGCGCCGCGCTTTGCCGCCGCGCTCCACCGCTTCGACGAGGAAAACGCCCGCGACCCGCATCGCGTGGTCGTGGACGGCGTCCCGCGTCCACGCGAGTTGGTGTATGCGGACTGGCTGACCGGCTGGGTGCGGAGGCTTTGCCCGGACGCCTCCGAGGAACTGCGCCTGGCGGCGCGGTGCCAGCATCTATGCCGCTGGATGATCCCGCGCGAGTCCCACCCCGCGACGCGCGCCGGCTACTTGCGCTGGCGCGAGGCGCTGCGCAAGTTTCACGCGCAGCGGGCCGGGGAAATCCTGCGCGCCGTCGGCTACCCGGAGGAAGCCATCGCCCGGGTGCAGGCGCTGAACCTGAAGCAGCATTTCCCGGTGGACGCCGAGGCGCGCGTGCTGGAAGACGCCTTGTGCCTGGTTTTTCTCGAACACCAGTTTGCCGAACTGGCGGACAAAACGGCGGAGGACAAGATGGTCAACGCGCTGCAAAAGGCCTGGAAGAAAATGACGCCGGCGGCGCAGGCCCTCGCGTTGAAACTCTCCTACGCCCCGCGCGAACGGGCGCTGCTGCGCCAGGCGCTGGGCGGCGAGCGGCCCAGCGCCGGTTGACCGGAGGAGTCCACAAATTGTCCGGTGCGATCCCGGCGCTTCCGCCCGCGGCTTGGTGTGCCATCGGGAGGGAGCGTGGATGATCCTCTGATCGCCGCGCTCGCGCCGAGAGCAGAGTGTCGGAGACGGTCACGGTGCCGGCGGGGCGGGAATCGCTGCGGACGGGGATTGTCCAGGCGCCGGGCCGCTGACGCGCTGCCCGCTCATCGTTTGCAGCTCCCACCGCCCCGGTCGGAACGTGAATTGCACCGCGCCGGCGTCCCGGGTGAATATGACCGGAATCCCCGCCTGGGCCAGCCGTTCGCGCAGTTTGGGGCTGGCGCGCCGCAGCGCCGGGTATTCCGAGTCCGCGATCACGATGAGCGCCGGGTGGATTGTTTCGATCAAACCGCCCGCCAGCGGTTCGCCCGCGGCGGGCAGTCCGGCCACGACGATGTCCGCGGCCAGGTCCGGATGGCGCGCCCGCAACGTTTCCTGGCCGGCGCGGCCCAGGTCGCTGAGCAGCAGGACGCGCGTGCCACGCAGGTCGCCCAGGAGGACCACCGCGCCGTCGTCGGCCTGCGCCACGCGGTCCGCCGCCTCCGGGTGCAAGACCGTCCAGCCGGCGAAGGGGTTGCCTGCTTGGACGGTCCGCCACTGCCCGGGATTGCGCGCGGGATTCTCGACGAGGTTGCGGTAACTCGGCGAGCGGAAGCGGAGCGGGCTGGTGAAGATTTGGCGCGGGCGGAAGACTCTCGTCACCAGTTCGGCGCCGCCGATCTGGCGCACGTCGCCGTGGGTGAGCAGCAACCGTTCGAGCCGGTTGATGCCCTGCCACCGCAGAAACGGTTTGAGGGAGAACTCGGCGGCGGACGGGCTGCCGCAGTCCACCAGCCATTCGCCGCGGCGGCCGGGATCGCGGCCGTAGATGGCGTGTCCGCCGCTGAGCGGCAGGACCGCGAGGGTGGCGGCGCGGCGCTCGCTCTGCCATTGGACCAGCCAGGCCAGCCCCAGCAGCGCCAGTGCGCCCGCCCGCCAGAATCGCAGGCGCGGCTTCGCCAGCCGGCCGGCCGTCAGGCTGATTACCGTCGCGTAGTAGAGCAGGAACGTGAGCGCCGACGGCCCGCGGACGTGGAAGCAGCCGCCCGGCAGGCTGGCCGACCATTCGCTGACGCGCACCATCAGCCACATCCAGAGCCAGGCGCTGTGGTTGAAGAGTTCGCCGCCGGCCGGGAACCAGCCGCCGACCAGCAGGCTCGCCAGGTTGCTGGTCAAGGCGAGGCCGCTCAACGGCACGACGATGAGGTTCGCCAGGAGACTGACCGGCGTGAACAGGTTGAAGTAGTGGGCGATGAGCGGCATCGAACCGACCCACGCCGCCAACGAGGTCGCCAGGCTGGCCGCCAGCCAGTAGAGCGGGCGCGCCAGCCAGCGTTGCCAGCGCGGACGCAACTCCTCGGGCAGCAGCGGGTCCGGCTCCAGCCAGCGGGCCGCCGTTTTCTGGAAAATGGGAGTGAACAACGCCAGCGCCAGCACGCAGCCAAAGGAGAGTTGGAAGCTCGCTTGGAAAATCTGCTGCGGGTCCCAGAGCAGGATGATGAAGGCCGCCGCGGCGAGGGAGTTCAGCAAGTCGCTCGGCCGCCGGAGCGACCAGCCGGCGATGACGATGGTCATCATGACCGTCGAGCGGATGGCCGAGGCCTGCCAGCCGGTGACGCCGGTGTAGAACCAGATCAGCGGGATGACCACCAGGCCGCAGACGCCGCGCGGCACCTGCAAGACGCGCAACAGGCTGACCAGGATGCCCGCGATCAACGCGATGTGCAGTCCGCTGATCGCGAAAATGTGCATCGTGCCCGAGCGCATGAATGGTTCGGACACCTCGCCGGTCAGTCCCGTTTTCCAGCCCAGCGTCATCGTCCAGAGCAACCGTAGCGGCTCGTCCTCCACCGGCAGTCCGCGCGCCAGCGTCCGGTGGGCCCACGCGACAAACCGGTCGGCCACCGGCGGCCGGGCGGGCCCGCCGTCTCCGGCGAGCCGCCAATCGTTCGTGCCGTCCGCGTGCAACTGGAAGTAGATTCCCTGCCGCCGCAGGTAGGTGGGATAGTCAAAGCCGCCGGGCACCGTCGGCGGCCGGGGCGGACAGAGCACCCCGGTGATCTCGACCTGGCGTCCGCCGAAAAACTCGCCCGGCAGCACCCCGGTGGTGGTGACGGCGACCACGCCGAAGGCCGGCGCCCAAGGTTGATTCTGGGGCTGCACGGCCTGCACCTCCACCTGGGCGATGGTGCGCCACGCCTCCACTTCATCGTGCTCGTAAACACGTTGGTACGGCGTCTCGGTCAGACATCGACCTGGAGCGCCTCGCCGTAAAAG
>JAJXZI010000085.1 GCA_021780115.1 bacterium
CGCTGGCACGGCGTACGCAACTGGCGCTGGTGGACGAGTTCGCCCACACCAACGCGCCCGGGGCGCGCCATCCGAAGCGGTATCAGGACGTGCTGGAATTGCTCGACGCCGGCATCGACGTGTTCACGACGCTGAACGTCCAGCACGTTGACAGCCGCGCCGAGGCCGTGCGCCAGATCACTGGCGTCGCCATCCGCGAGACGCTGCCGGACACGGCGCTTGACGGGGCGGATTTTGAATTCGTGGACCTGCCGCCCGAGGAACTGCGCGCCCGGCTCGCCGCGGGCAAGGTCTATTTGCCCGAGGCCGCCCAGGCGGCGCAGGAGCATTTCTTCCGGGCGGGCAACCTCGCCGCCCTGCGGGAACTGGCGCTGCGCTTCGCCGCCGAGCACGTCGGCCAGGATGTGCTGGCTTACCGCCAGGCCTACGGCATCGGCGATCCCTGGAAATCAGGCCAGCGGCTGCTCGTCGCCGTCAGTCCCAGCCCCAACTCCGCGGCGTTGGTGCGCTGGACGCGCCGGCTTGCGGGCGAACTCCAGGCGCCGTGGCTGGCCGTCTCCGTGGAATTGCCGCGCCCGCTGGCGTCGGAGGAACAGGCCCGCCTGGCCCGTCACCTGGCGCTGGCACGTGACCTGGGGGCGCAAGTCATCACCACGGCGGACGACGATGTGGCCCGCGGCATCCTGCGGGTCGCCCGCGAACAAAACGCCACCCAACTCATCGTCGGCAAACCCGCCGGCTGGCGCGCGCTCGACTTGCTGCGCGGCGGCTCGCTGTTGAACCGGTTGATTCGCGACAGCGGCAACATCGACGTTCACGCGGTGCGCGCCGAAGGGGAATGCCCGCCGTTGTTGCGGCCGGGGCCGGTGCTTTTCGGGATCGCCGAGGCGCGCGGTTACGGCGTGGCCCTCGCGGTCGTCGCCGCCGTGACCGGACTCAACTGGCTGCTCCGACTCGAACTGGGTGAGCAGTACTACCAATCCCTGGCGCTCGTCTATCTGCTCAGCGTCGTGGTCCTGGGGATGTTCGTCGCCCGGGGGCCGACCCTGGCCGCCGCGACTCTGACGGCGTTGCTGTGGGATTTCCTGTTCGTCAAACCCTACTACACCTTCTGGATCAGCGGCGTCACCGACGCGATGTTGTTCTTCACCTATTTCTTCGTGGCGCTGGGGATGGGCCATCTGGCGGCGCGCTTGCGGGCGCAACAGGCCGCCGAGCGGCGCCGCGAGCAGCGCGCCACCGCCCTCTACCTGCTGACCCGGGAACTGGCGCAGGCGTCCGACTTCGCGGACCTGCTGGCGATCGTCATCCGGGAAGTGGGCAAAACGTTTCAGACTCAGGTGGCCCTTTCGCTGCCCGAGGAAAACCAGGACGGCCCGCTCACGACTTACTTCGCCAGCACCTGGCCCTTGGCGGAGAAGGAGCAAAGCGTCGCCGCCTGGGCCTTCCGTCGGCGTCAGCCGGCCGGACGCGGCACGGACACGCTCCCGTCGGCCGAAGGTTTGCATTTGCCGCTGGTGGCGGGCGAGCGCGCCGTGGGGGTGCTCAGCCTGCAGTTCCGCGGCGCCACGCCGTTGGCGTCGGCCCAGCGCGACCTGCTCGAGGCCTTCGTCCGTCAGATCGCGCTGGTGCTGGACCGGCAACGGCTGCGCGACGCGGAGCAGCAGGCGAAACTGCTCGCCGAATCCGAACGCCTGAGCAAGACGCTGCTCAATTCCATCTCGCACGAAATCCGCACGCCCCTCGCGGCCATCACCAGTGCCGCCAGCAGTCTGGGCGAGCGGCCCGCCGCCGGGTCGGCGGAGTTTGAGCGGGCGATGCTGGGCGAGATTCAGGAGGCGGCCCGGCGGCTCAATCGCCTGGTCGGCAACCTGCTCGACGTGACGCGGCTGGAATCGGGCCACCTCCAGCCAAAGCTCGATTGGTGCGACGTGGGGGACTTGGTGCAAGTCGCGCTGCGGGAAACCGCCCGGGAACTGGCCGGGCACCATGTCACGGTGGAGATCACGCCGGGTTTGCCGCTCGTGCGGATGGACTTCGTCCTGATGCAACAAGCGCTGACCAACTTGCTCTTGAACGCCGCGGCGCATACGCCGCGTGACACGGCCGTCCACGTCCGCGCCACGGTCGCGGGCGACACGCTGGTCCTGACTGTGGCCGACCACGGGCCCGGCCTGCCCCCCGACGCCGGACCGCGCATCTTTGACAAATTCTACCGCGCTCCGTCGGCGCCGGCTGGCGGCACGGGCCTGGGCCTCTCCCTCGTGAAGGGATTCGTCGAGGCCCAAGGCGGCCAGGTCCGGGCGGAGAACCGCGCGGAAGGCGGAGCGGTTTTCTCCCTTCATTTACCGCTGGGAAAAGTCCCTCCGGTGTCGGCCGAAGCCAGCCCATGAACGAGAATTTGAGCCAGAAACCGACCGCCCTGGTCATCGACGACGAAGTGCAGATGCGCCGGCTGCTGCGGGTGAACTTGGAAGCGCACGGCTACCGCGTCGTCGAAGCCCGCACTGGCCAGGAAGGCATCACCGAGGCCGCCCAGTGCCGGCCCGACGTGGTGCTGCTGGACCTGGGCCTGCCGGACCTGGACGGCGTGCGGGTGCTCCAGCGGCTCCGCGAGTGGAGTCGCGTGCCGGTGGTGGTGCTCTCGGTGCGCGACCGCGAAGACGACAAGATCGCCGCGCTGGACCACGGGGCCGATGACTACGTCACGAAGCCGTTCAGCACCGGCGAGCTGCTGGCGCGCCTGCGTGCCGCCCAGCGCCGCGCCCAGCCCACAACGGAACTCACGGTGTTCCGTTCCGGCCAACTCGAAGTTGATCTGACCGCCCGCCTGGTAAGGCGCAAAGGCCGGGAAGTGAAGCTCACCGCCACGGAGTACTCCCTCCTGCGCCTGTTGGTACAACATGCCGGAAAGGTCCTGACCCACCGGCAAATCCTCCGCGAAGTCTGGGGGCCAACTTACGTCGAGCAGACGCACTACCTGCGCGTCTATGTGGCCCATTTGCGGGAGAAACTCGAGGCGGACCCCACCCGGCCCAGGCTGCTGCTCACCGAGCCGGGGATCGGCTACCGCCTCCTCGAGTTGACGGACGCGGCCTGACCACTCCGCCAGCGGCTGCCGGCTCGGACCTCGCCCGCCGCCATCCGCCGCGGACGGAGGATCATTCGCGCGCCGGGTTCGGGGCGCGCTTGCACGGAACTCGAATTGAGGTAACTTACGTTCACCATGAATGTTCCTCGCTTCCAACGGCGCGCCGGCGCGGCCGAAACGCGCCTCGCTCCCCGCGTCGGCGTCACCGAGGCGGGGCAACGCCGCTCCGCCTGGCGGGCAACCGGTTGACAAGGCGCCCATGAAACCCCAAACCTTCCGCTGGTTCCGTGTATTTCATTCCCCGCTGGCCGTTGCCTCCGCCACCCTGCTGATTTGCTGTTGTCCGCGGCCCACCGCGGCGGGCACTCCGCCGGAAATCACCAGTGTCGCCGCCGCCAAGGGCACGGTCCGGCTGACTTGGACGGGCGACGCCTACGCCTACGAGGTGCAGACTACGACCAGTCTCCAGTCACCGAACTGGCTCTCCGTCGTGGCCACCGCGCGGACCAACGCCGCGCTCCCGCTCGGTGGGAACGCCGCATTTTTCCGCGTCGTCACGCCGGAGACCAACGTGGCCAGCCTGGTTATCACGACCACGAACCTCGCCACCGGCGACGTGTACACCTTCACGCGCGAACCGCAGACCAACGCGGACTTGGTGTTCGACAACTTCGCTGACACCAATGCCGCCACGCCGGTGATGGAAGTCCTCGCGGCGGCCGACGTGCAGCAGTTCGATTTCCAGTTCGACGGCACCGGCGGCTTTCTGATCGTCTCTTCCAACGGCACGCCCAGCGGCTTCGGCGGCGTCATGTTCGTCTCCCCCGGTCCCGGTTCCACCCAGACCAGCTTCCAGGGCCTGCTCACCAACGGCGTGGGGGCGGTCAGCTTCTCCGCCGTGGCCGATTCGGCGCCCGGCCGCACGGCACTCAAAGACGGGGGCGACAGCACCGGTGGCGCGGCGCTGGGCGTCGGCGACGCCGCTCTGAGTGGATTTTGGTGCGCGTCGGCGTGGGCTGCCCAGAACCTGGGGTGTCAGTCGGGCTGCCTTTCCAAGGGCGTCGCCTGCGTCGGTTTTTTCCCGCCCCACTTCAATCTGGAGGGTTATTGCTACATCTCGAGCCGGACCGGAGTCAGTTGGAACAGCACCGGTACCGCGATCGTGGGAACGTGTGATTCGCACTGCGTCTCCTGCTGCCGCGACAAGAACACCCACGCGCTCTCGGACTGCACGCCGTAGCGAAAGCAAATGAAGGGAGCCTTTGGCCTGTGGTCTGGTAGCTGATGACCGGCGTGGCGGTGCCGGGCCGCGAACGAGGAGGCGACGCGCGTCTTCTTCTGCACGACCGGTTCAGCCACGCCGTCGCCAGGAGGCCTCGATCTCCTCCAGCGTCCGGCCTTTGGTTTCCGGTACTAGCGCGACAACGAAGATCGTGCTCAACAGACTACAAAAGGCATAAACCCAAAACGTCTTCGCCGGCCCGATGCTCTCCCGCAACCGCGGAAACGTCTGCGTCACCAGGAAATCCGCGAGCCAGAGCGTGAAGATGGCGAGCGACATCGCCCGGCCACGCAGCTTGGTGGGGAAAATTTCCGCGTTCACGATCCACGGGATCGGCCCCATCGCCACGGCGAACGCGGCGGTGAACGACACGATGCCCGCCAGCAGCGGCATCCCGCTGACGCCGCGCTGAAACATCAGCCCGACGGCCGACAGCGCCCCCACCTGTGCCAGCGTGCCGGCGATCAGTAACGGCTTGCGCCCCGCCCGGTCCACCAACCCGATGGCCACGAAGGTAAAGAGCAGGTTCACGACGCCCACGGTGACCGTTTGCGCGAACGCGGCGTCGGTGCCCGAGCCGGCAGCTTTGAAAATCTCCGGCGCGTAATACATGATCGCGTTGATGCCGCTGAACTGGCCAAAGACCGCCAGCAGGATGCCGATGACCAGCGCGCGGCCGTAACCGGAGGAGAACAACTCCGCCCAGCGCCCTTCCTCCTGTTGGAGCGCGGCCTCGATCTGGCGGATTTCGCGCTGGGCGTTTTCGAGGCCGCCGACTTTTTCCAGGACCGCCTGGGCCGCGGCGCGCCGGCCCGCTTTCATCAACCAGCGCGGGCTTTCCGGCACGACGAGCATCAACGCGCCAAAGAGCGTCGAGGGCAGCGTCAGCGAGGCGAACATCCAGCGCCAGCCGGTGTGCGTGTTCCATGTCTCGTCGCCCAGGCGCTGGATGTGCAGGTTCACGAAGAACACGACGAGGATGCCGAGGACGATGGCGAGTTGGTACAGCGCGACCAGCGTGCCCCGAATCTTCTCCGGCGCCACTTCCGCGATGTAGAGCGGCGAGAGCATCGACGCCCCGCCAATGGCCACCCCGCCGGCAAAGCGCGACCAGGCGAATTGCGCCAGCGAATGGGGGAGCGCCGAGGCCACCGACGACACCGCGAAGATCCCGGCGCAGAACACCAGGCTCCACTTCCGACCGAAGCGGTCGCCCACCGGCCCCGCAATCATCGCCCCGGCCATGCAGCCAACGAGCAGGCTGGACGCCGCCCAGCCGGTGAGGTCGGCGCTCAGGTGGAAATGATTTCTCAGGAAGCCAATGGCGCCGGACACCACGGCGGTGTCGTAGCCGAAGAGAAAACCACCGAGCGCGGCGGCCAGGGTAAGCAGGAGGAGATACCCGTAGTTGGGGCGAGTGTTCATGGCTTCAAATCTGAAAGGCGTAAGTCGAAATCCGAAGGCAATCCGACGCGCGAGACCCGGAACCAGGAAGCCGGCGAGCGTGGTGGCGCTTTATCCTCGGCTGTCGGGATGCGGATTTCACGTTAGATAGCCGGGCCGGTGGCGGGCAGCGGGTTTCAAAAATGCCTTGATCACTCTCACCAGCCGCCCGGTGTCGCTGCGCAGGCGGTAACGGCCGGTGGCGGCGGGCACGACGAACGTCTCGGCAAAAGCGAATCGTTGCGGCGGCACACCGGGCGCTTCCAGGAGCACCGACGGGCCTTCGACGACGTTGAGGACATGAGGCGATCCCGCCGTCTGTGCCTCGACGGCCGTGGAGAAATCAAACCGATGCACGTCGTAGAAATGCTCGGCGTGAGTCGGCAGGTGGATCAGTTCCCAGCCGCCGCCGCGGGCAAGAACGCGCGGTCGCGCGATGAACTCACGGCGGATGCGCGCGCCTTGACGGTCGAAGTGGAGATTGGCCAGCGCGCGGTCGAGGTTCAGCGGACGCGGCCGGCCGTCGAGGTCCAGCCGCATCCAGTCATACATCTTGAAGGTGAAGAGATAGGGCGTGGCGCTGATTTCCAGGACCAAGTTGTCGCGGCCCGAACAGTGAATGGTGCCGCTGGGAATCAGGAACAGGCGATGTTTTCGGCTTGGATGGGTCTGGACGAAGCGTTCGACTTCGAGTGGTTTCGCCGCGCGGTGACTGGTTTCCAACGCATGGCGAAACTCCTCCGGCTCGACCCCCCGCTGGAAGCCGAGGAACACCCGCGCTCCGGGCGCACAATCGGCCACGTAATAGGTCTCGTCCTGCGTGAACCGCTCGCCGAAGTGCCGCCAGGCGTACTCGGGCCGCGGATGGCATTGCACGGAAAGATTGCCGCCAGCGAAGGTGTCGAGGTAGTCGAAGCGGATTGGAAACTCGCCGCCAAACCGAGCCGCAAAATCTCCGAGCACTGCGGCGCGTTCCTGGGCCAGGAGACAGTCCAACGCGACTTCGAGGAGCCGCCCGCCGCTCGCGAAGGCGAGGCCGTTCTCCGGCGCAATCAGTTCAAACGACCAGGCCAGATTCGGCGCGTCGGGCGCGAGTCCGGAGAAGTGCCGTGTCATCCACTGTCCGCCCCACGGGCCTGGCGCGAACCACGGCCGCGCCCGGAACCAGGACCGCGCCGCCTTCGCCAAACCGGCGCGCAGGTCGTCACCGCTCATCAAGGCCGGCTCGTCCGGACGCTGGCTGTCCACGATGAGGTCCAACCGCGCGAGCAATTCCGCTTGATGCGCTCGCAGCGGCGACCAGTCGGCGAAGTAAAACCGCTTGTACATCCGCTTCGGCTCGGCGGGGTGGCGGGCGCCGAGGTTCGTGATGCTGCCGGCCCGCGAACGGTACTGGATTTCGTTTTTCGGCACGTCCACGTACACGAGAAATCCCCGCCCCGACGCCAGCGCGGCCCCGGTACCGTAGAGAATCGTGCGGCCGGTCGCGGCGCGGCGCTCCAGGGCCGCCAGCTTTTCCGCGACGAAGAAATCCCGCAAAGGCCGTGGGTTGCGCGTGCCAAAGAGCGGATCATCGCCACCAAGGAACGATGCCACGAGACGTTCGACCTCCGCGTCCGTCCGCAGAGCCGCGTCCACGTCGAGCCACTCGAAGGTGCGGCCGAGGGCGGCCAAGGCCTCGCTGAGTCGATGCCGGAAATCCTGCCACAGCACTCCGCCCATGCCGTCAAGGATGATTCGCCCGTGCGGCGCGAGGCGCCGCGCCAGCGCGGAGAAGCCCAGTTCGACCGCCCCCGCGCCAATGGGATAACCGGGGTAGATGTTGAAAGCGCCCTCCGGCGGCTGGTAGGTCGCTGGCGCCAGGAATTGGCTGGTCTTGCGAAACGGCGCGAGCGCCGACGCGCGGCCGGCGGGGCTGTTCTGCCCGGACGCGGCCGGCGGGGCAGCTTTACGGATCGGCGGCAAGCTCATCGTTTGCGCCCGCATCATCCCGCAAACGTCGGTGCCCACGCAATCCCGGCGTGGCCGGCAGGTCGATGCGACACCGGTCACGGCAGAACGATCAGCCGGCGCGCGGCAGTGCCCGGTCAGGAGCCCCTGCGACAAACCCAACCCTGACACCCTTGGATCAGTCCACCCTCGTGCCCTAGGAACCGCAGGGGCTCCAAAACCTGGAGCGACCGTGCCGAGCCGCACGGCTCAGCCCGTCGGCAAAGCAGTTCGGTTGCCAGTCGCCCAAACGGTCTCGACGCCGGTTCCACCGCCGGATTTTCACGCTCGAACTGCGCGCCAGCGAGGCGGCCCGTCAGCCCAAGGCGCGGCCACGGATCCGCCGGATGAGCGGAGCCCGGCTTGACACAGAGGACGATTTTGAGACAGCGGTGTCTGGAAACAGGACACCGCAGCGGCTCCCCGGTGGTGCCTGGGCGGATCAACGCCGAGACAATCGCCTGTTGTTAGCGGGCAAAGCGCGCCGGGCGGCCGTTCCAGCGCGGGAGGTCTCGTTGGCAACGCGATTGCTCCCGCTCACGGGATGTTGTTTTTACCCATGGAGCAGAAAAGGTGGAGCGCCTTTCATCCCGGCGGCTGGTTCAGGGGCGTACTTTGCGGCCCGGCCTCTTTCGGCGCGCCAACCGGCCGGCACGAACCGGCGGACATGGAGATTTGGAAATGAAGGCCCGGTGGGACATGCGGAAGCTCGGCGGTGTCACCCTCGCGGCCTTGGCGTGTGGCGGCGGGGCCGTCGCGACCGGCGGGGCGTTGGCGCTGCTGGGAACCCAGCGGCCTTGGTTTCCGTGGCTGATCGTGGTCGGGGTGCAGGCGCCGCTGTGCCTGCTTTGTGGGCTGGCCTTCCAAGCACTGGACCGGCGCGCGCGGCAGCGTCAGGCGGACCAGGAGAAAGGGCGCGAGCTTCGCCGGGCCCAGGCCCAGGCCCAGTTGTTGGACAAGGCGCAAGACGCCATCTGGGTGATGGACTTGGATGGCTACGCCTCGTACTGGAACGGGAGCGCGGAGCGACTTTACGGTTGGAACGTGGCAGACGTGCTTCACCATGACTTGAAAAAGTGCCTGGGATCGCTGGACCACGACGCAGCTCGCGTCGCACGGGAGGCTGTTCTGAAAGTGGGCCGTTGGACCGGCGAATTGTCGCACCAGACCAAGGCCGGCGCGACGGTGCTGGTGCAGAGCCGCTGGTCGCTGGTGCTGGACGGACTGGGCGACCCGAAATCAATCGTGGTCTTCGAGACGGACATTACCAGCCAGAAGAAGCTGGAAGGCCAGTTTCATCGCGCCCAGCGATTGGAGAGCATCGGGGCGCTGGCCGGAGGCATCGCCCACGATCTCAACAACGTGCTCTCGCCCATCCTCATGGGGGTGGACCTGCTCCAGACCCGGGTGCGGGACGAGCTGTGCCAGAAGATGCTCCGCACCATGTCCGCCAGCGCCCGGCGCGGCGCCGACATGGCCAAGCAGGTCCTGACCTTCGCTCACGGGCAGGAAGGCGAGCGGATGGTGCTGCAACTCAGCCACCTGATCCGCGAGCTGTCCGCGTCCGCCCGCCAGACCTTCCCTCCGTCCATCAAAATCCAGACGCGCCTCGGCGACCGGCTCTGGCCGATCCTGGGCGACCCCACGCAGTTGCATCAGGTCATCCTGAACCTGTGCCTTCACGCCCGCGACGCCATGCCCGCCGGCGGGGAGTTACTAATCGAAGCCACGAACGTCCGCCTCGCCGAGGCCGACGCCAAACGCCTGTTGGGCGCCAAGCCGATTGATTACGTCAAGCTCAGCGTAACCGACCACGGCGCCGGATTGCCCCCGGAGGTCATTGACAAGATCTTTGAGCCATTTTTTACGATCAAATCCGGCGGGCGCGGCACCGGTCTGGGTCTCTCGACGGCCTTCAGCATCGTGAAGGGACACTGGGGGCTGGTGGATGTCCACAGTGAGATCGGCAAAGGGACCACGTTCCACGTGTACCTGCCCGCGGCCCAAAACACCGCCTTGGCCGCCGCCACGGCGCCACGGCACGAATACTTTATGGGAAAGAACGAACTCATCCTCCTCGTGGACGACGAGGCCGGCATCACCGAGATCGCGGCGTCCGTCCTGACCAACTACGACTTCCGGGTCCTCACCGCCAACACCGGCATGGAAGCGGTGGCGTTGTGTACGGCCCAGCAAGAACACATCGACTTGGCCTTGGTGGATATGATGATGCCGGGCATGGACGGACCAGCCACAGTGCGGGCGTTGCGCAAACTGCAACCGGACCTGCGCGTCGTGATGATCACCGGCTTGCACGAAGGCGAAAAGACCAACGCCCGCTTCGGCAACGAGCCCGTCACCTTCCTGATCAAACCCTTCTCGCTCGAGCAACTGACCGACGCCGTGAAACACGCGCTGGCCAGACCCGCCCGGCCGGCCACGACCGAACCGGGGGCCGAGCGAGCTGACGCATCCCTCGCCGAGGAGCACGAAAGCGCCCCCCAGCCCACCGGCCGCGGCCCGGGCCATCCAGTGTAACCCAGCCCTTTCACCCGCTTCTTAGCCGCCGACGTTACAGGGCGGAATCAGCGTGGAATCGCAAAGGTCCGGCTCCTCGCGGCTTCGCCTCCCGATCGCAGCCGTTCCCATCAGCGCGCGAAAGGTTGCGGCAAATCGGTCCTTGGATCGGGCATCGCGGGTTTGACAGCGCGGCACGTTCCTGCGAAATCACCCGGATGCGACTCACCTTGTCCGCGTTTGACGACGGAGGAAACCCTCCAAGGCGCCTGTTCCCTCGCTTCGAGCTTCCGGCGCGCGACCTCTGGGCCAAGGCAGCGTTCCTGGCGCTTGTCTTTCTCAGGCCGATCGGGAGCAACACCGTCTTCGCGGAAGCCACTGCCAACCCCGCGCCGCTTCCCTCCTGGGACACCTTCGCGGACACCTGGGTCGCGACCGACGCCCTGGGACGACTGCTTCCCACCTTTCGCGAAGTCGGCCCGCCGCGGACCAACCGCTTCGTCGGCATGTTCTACTTCCTTTGGCTCGGCGCCCACGTGAACGGTGGACCCTATGACATCACCAAGATTCTCGCCCGCGATCCCGACGCCATGCAAAAGCCGGACAGCCCGCTCTGGGGACCGCTCGGCGCGATGCATCACTGGGGCGAGTCCGTCTTCGGGTACTACGCCTCGGACGATCCGTTCGTGCTGCGCAAGCACGCCCAGATGCTCGGCGACGCCGGAGTCGATGCCATCATCTTCGACGTCACCAACGGCTTCACCTACCGGGAGAACTACCTGGCGCTGCTGCGGGTCTTCGCCGACGTGCGGCGCGCGGGCGGGCGGACGCCGCAGATCGCGTTCCTCTGTCCGTTCGGTGATCCGCGCAAAGTGGTCCAGGAATTGTGGCGCGACCTCTACGAGCCGGGGCTGTTTCCCGAACTGTGGTTCCGCTGGGAAGGCAAACCACTGATCCTCGCCGACCCGGCGTTTCTCCTGGAAACCGCCGAAGGCAACGAGAAACAAGACACCGCCGCTGCACTGACGCCCGGCCACACCTTGGGCCAAGCGTTCGCGGCGGCCCAACCCTTCACCGCCGTCGGCGGCCGGTTCGCCACCTGGTTCACGACGAACGCCGCGATGACGCTCACGCTCTATCGGCTGACGCCGCAACGCCAGCTTGTGGCAAGCCGGCGCTTCACCAACGTCCTCGACAACGGCTGGGCCTTGCTGCGGTCGGAGGCGGCGCTGCCGCCGGGGCAGTACGATTTGGAAATGTCCACGCCGCAAGGCACCGTGGGGTGGTGGAGCCGTTCCGCCGGGTCGCTCGGCGGCGGGGCTGCCGACGACGGCGAGCCCGTCGTCGGCAACCGATCGCTCCAGGTGCTCCGGGCCGGCGATCGCGCCACGCGCCTCCTTTCGTTTTTTACCTTCCGCAAGCCCCAGCCGGATTACTTCCGCGGGCCGACGCAGCCGGACATGTGGAGTTGGCTGGAGGTTTCGCCGCAGCACGTCTTCACCAATTCTCGCGGCGAGAAGGAGCAGATGTCCGTCGGCGTCGCGCAAAACGCCGTGGGTAACCGGCTCGGCTCGATGAGCGAGCCGGACGCCCGCGGCCGGAGCTTCCATGACGGCGCGACCGACCGCAGCCCCGGCGCCGAGCCGCGCGGGTTGAACTTCGCCGAGCAATGGGAACGGGCGCTAAAGGAAGATCCGCAATTCATCTTCGTCACCGGTTGGAACGAGTGGATCGCTTCGCGCTTCGCCGAGTTCAACGGTGTGAAGATGCCGGTGATGTTCGTGGACGAGTTTAACCAGGAACACAGCCGCGACCTCGAGCCGATGCGAGGCGGCCACGGCGACGACTATTACTACCAACTGGTCTCCTACGTCCGCCGGTTCAAAGGCGTCCGCCCGCCGCCGGCGGCCAGTCCGCCCCAGACCCTCCGGCTCGATGGAAATTTCGCGCCGTGGGCGGACGTCGCGCCGGAGTACCGCGACGACTTCGGCGACACCGCGCACCGCGACCATCCTGGCTACAACGACTGCGCCCGTTATACCAACAACTCCGGCCGCAACGATTTCGTCGCGCTCAAGGTGGCGCGCGACGCCACGAACCTCTACTTCTACGCCCGCACCGCAGCGCCCATCACCCCGCACACCGATCCGCACTGGATGATGCTGCTCCTCGACGCCGACCGCGACCATCGCACCGGCTGGCAGGGCTACGACTTCATTGTGAACCGCACGGTGCGCTCGGACTCGGTGAGCGTGCTGGAGCGCAATGTCGGCGGCGCGTGGAAATGGGCGCCGGTGGCGGAGGTGAACTTCGTCGTGCGCGGCAACGAACTGCAACTCGCCATCCCGCGCGCCGCGCTGGGACTGGACGCTGCGAAGGGTCCGTTGCACTTCGATTTCAAATGGGCGGACAACGTGCCGGAGTCCGGCGACATCCTGGATTTCATCACCCAGGGCGACGTGGCGCCGAACGGGCGGTTCAACTACCGCTTCGAGGAATGAAGTGAAGAAGGCGAAGCCGCCACCAAAGGGTGCGTCGCATTTCTCCTCCCCTGCCCCTCTGCCTCTTCTTACGGCAACTCCCGCAGCCGGATCTCGCGCAACGCCGCAGTCGTCTGCCACGCGCAAATCCCGAACGGCTTGGACAACTCAATGTCCCCGGGCCGCAAGGAAATCCGCCGGTCTTTGGTCGCCACGTTGATGATCTTGTCCTGGTCAATCCACACCTCGATCCTGTCGGCGGTGACGCGCAGGCGGATGCGATACCAGTGACCGCGCTCGAAACTCAGGCTGTGCGTGGTTTCATTCTCGGAGGCATCGTAGCCGTCCAGACTGGACAGGCCGACCAATCCCCCGCCCCACCCGCCGACGATCAGACTGCAAAATGAGTCGCGCACCGGGAACGTCAGGCCGCAAAAAAAGTCCGTCCCCATCACCCGCATCGCGTCGAGCGCCACTTCGTAGCTGCCGGAGGGCGGGGTGTTCGTCCATTGAATGCCGGTGAACGGGTCGCCCATATTGAGCACCACCAGGCCGTTGGTGCATTCGACCTCGCCGCGGCCGGCGAAATCGGTCGTCTTCCAGCCGGCGAGCGTCTTGCCATCCAGGAGGGGCGCCCATCCGTCGCCCGCAAACGGCGCGACCGGCTGGGCGGCGGCCTTGGCCAGAATCTCGTCCGGCCCGGCCGGGCGTTCGGTGGGGACGACGGCCGCGGCGGAAGGCGCCGGGGGCGGCGGCGTCGCTTCGGGCTGCGTGGCCACGCTCGACGCCGCCGGTTTCGAGGCGCACGCGGCGAGGAGGAAAAGCGCGGCGACCGACAGGAGCAATCCCACACCGGCGAAGCGATTCATCT
>JAJXZI010000173.1 GCA_021780115.1 bacterium
TCTGCCAATCATGCTGACCGCAATGGCCGTGGTGGTGGGCGCGACGGTGATCCTGTTCGACCCGATCTTCCAGGGTTTGGCGATTTCGCTCATGGCCGGCGGCGTGGTATCCATGCTCATCAGCCCCGTGGCGGTGCCGGTGCTCTACTACATGGCCTACGCGCGCAAGGCGGCCCAATCGGCCGCGCGCCCGCCCGCGGCACGGTCGTTGGAGAATTGAAGTGGCGTGGGCCGCTCTCCCGCCCTCTCTTACACGGCGGTCCCCGGCTTCTCATGGCCGAGTTCCAACTTGAGGGCCTTGAGCGACAGCCGAATGTCCATGATGAAGGTGATGAGCGACCCAATCAGCGAAGCCAGACAGCAGAGGAACAGCAGGATGATGACCACGACGAGTTCCAGTTTCAGCAACGCGGTGAAGAACAGGGTGATGATCATCACCGCCGCGAACAGAACGCTGACGGTCCCCAGAATGATCGAGACCTGAATCAGACGCGCCCGGCGATAGAGAATCTCCACCTGCCCCGCCAGGCGCGACCGGTCGTCCGGCCCGGCTTCGCGCAACTCCCGGATGATCTGCCGTGAACGATCCACAGCGCGCCCGAACCGGTTCGTCAGCGAGAGTAACAGCAGACCGACACCGGAAATCAAGATCACCGGCCCGATGGCGATTTGCAGCACCGGGATGAGGTCGTTCAACTGGGTCGAGGGCATGGCCTCAAGCTACCCGCGCGTGCCGGCGAATCAATGCAAAGCCGTCCCAAAGGCAGAGGCGCCCCCATTGTTTTCCGGCCTTTTGCTGTTGCCAAGCGCGGCGGGAGCCGAACAATGCCACGCCATGAGTTGGAAACGCAGAGTGGGCGGCGGCACGCTGGCCTTCATCGGCTTCATGCTCTCGCCGCTGTCGTGGTGGAATGACGCCTTCGTGAACCTCCCGCTCGCGCTGGTGTTCGCCTGGGGCGTGAGCGCGTTTTACCGGCCCGCCTTCGCCGCCAGCTTGGTCGTCGGTTACTGGCTGACGAACGTGCTGGGCTTCGTGCTCCTTCACAAGGGGGCGCAGCAGATGCTCGCCGAGAAACGAGCCTACTCCCGGCGGGAACTGCTGAAGGACCTCGCCATCTCACTGGCCTACACCGCGCTGATCCTGGCGCTGGTGCGGCTCAAAGTCCTCCAACCGCTGGCCGGCTATTTCACCGGCCGTTGAAAGGGCCGGCGACTTTCGCCTCCTAAACTGCGCGGGCTTCCGGCAGAATCTCCGGCGCATGAGCAAGACCCCGATCGCCGTTCTCGGCGCCGGCTTCATCGCCGACATTCACCTCGAGTCCTACCGTCGCTTCGTCCCGGAGGCGGAGGTGGTGGCGGTGTACACGCGGCAACCGCGGAAGGCCGAAGCGTTCGCCCAGAAGCACCACGTCCCGCGCTGGTTCAGCGACCTCGACGCGGCCATCACGCAGTCCGGTTGCGCCGTGGTGGATGTCTGCCTGCCGAACTTCCTGCATCACCGCGCCGTGACGGCGGCCGCGCGGGCCGGCAAACACGTCATCGTCGAGAAACCGCTCGCCCTGAATCTGGCGGAGGCGGACGAGATGATCGCCGCCTGCCGCGCCGCCCGCCGCCAACTCTTTTACGCCGAGGAACTGTGCTTCGCGCCCAAATACGAACGCGTCCGCCAGCTCGTGAACGAAGGCGCCGTCGGAAAGATTTTCCAGATGCGCCAGTGCGAGAAGCACAGCGGCCCGCACAGCGACTGGTTCTACGACGTGAACCAGTCCGGCGGCGGGGCGCTGATGGACATGGGCTGCCACGGCATCGCCTGGTTCCGCTGGATGCTCGGCGGCCGGCCCAAGGCTGTTTCCGTGCAGGCGCAGATGCAGACCGGCCTCCTCCACCGGGGCCGGACGCGCGCCGAGGAAAACTCGTTGGTGATCGTGGAGTTTGAAGGAGGCGCCCTCGGCGTGGCGGAGAACAGTTGGGCCAAGCCCGGCGGCATGGATGATCGGGTCGAGGTCTATGGCACCGGCGGCGTGGTGTACGCGGACCTGTTCCTCGGCAACTCGGCGCTCACGTTCAGCGAGGCCGGTTACGGCTACGCGATGGAGAAGGCCGGCTCGACCAAAGGCTGGTCGTTCACGGTCTTCGAGGAGGCCTTCAACCAGGGCTATCCGCAGGAACTGCGACATTTCATCGAGTGTGTCCGGACAGACCAGCCGCCGGTCGTCACGGGGGAAGATGGCCGCGCCGTGCTGGAAATCCTGATGGCCGCCTACCAGGCCGCGCGCACCGGGCAGAAAGTGACCCTGCCGTTCCCAACGAAAGCGGCAAGACCGGTTGACCTGTGGCTGGGGGAGCCAACCGCTTGATGGGGGGGGCGGGGCGGTTCTGCCACGAGTCAACTGCGCGTCTAGCCGGGCGAGTTCAACCTCCTTTCTCACCAGAGGATGGCGGTAATCTGACACGCCATAACCGTTCATTCAAACATTCCGCCTGTGAATCCAAGCGCCACGCCAAGGAACTCTTCCGACACGATCCTGTATCCACTTACCACGACCGTGAACCTTCCCAATACCAGTCGGAACCAGTAACCCACGCTTTGGAACCTTTGCACTACGACCAGGAACCGCCAGATTCACGTACGGAACATGAACCTTCCTGCTGGGAATCCGCCTGTTCCGACCAGGAATCCGAGGATTTCTGCCAGGAACCCGCCCGTTCCTGCCAGGAACCAGCCAGTTCCGGCTACAAAATCGGCCATGACTCTTGGAAATCCCCAAAAATCCCTTGTTTTTAGCGATTTCCGGCCCCAACGCAGCGCCGCAGGCGCGGCATCGCCCGGCCCACCACTAACCAAAACCAGTCCAAACTCCAGCAGGAGCGGAAGATGTTGCCCCGCCCGGGCATGGATTGCACGGGGCGGAGGTTGAGCCAAGGCGGGGCAAAAGGCGACGCGCAAATTCCGGCCGCCTCGGGGCGCATACTCCACACGCCGAGCGCCGGGTCAGGAGACCCGGCCTACAGGAACGACGTGCGGCGCGAGGCAGGCCGCGTGCCCTCCCGCGGCGCTCCGTTTTGGTTGCGGCTCGGCCGCGCTGGGTTGCTGGCGTTCTGTTGCGTCGGCAAGGAAAGACGAAAAGCGGCTTGCCGCGGCGGACGCTTTCTGGTCCAATCGCCAGCGTTCGGGAAGAAAACCGATGTTGGAACCAAACCAACAAACGACTCGGCGGGCTTCGGCCGCTGTGCGCAACGCAACCGGCACTTTCAATCAGAAGATTGCGCTGGACCACTCCGGAAATGGGGCTGCCGAACGCGTTTTTGGGGAAGCACGCCAGTACCTGAGACGGAACGTGAGTCGTCACGCCTGTCTTCTTCGGCCTGGCCAAGCGCGCAGTGAAAGGTGAATATGAAACGCGATGCGAAGTATTCGGC
>JAJXZI010000027.1 GCA_021780115.1 bacterium
CTTGGTTTCAAGCGGACCTGAAGCCGTGTCTGAAGTCCCCGTAGAAGGAGCCGCGAAAACCAGGCGGATTATTTCGGCGTCGGCGCCGGTTGCGCGTGGCTCGTGCGAGAGAAGAAGCGCTGCAATCCCTCGCTCAAGTTGTCGTCCACGCCCGTCAACCCGCCGTGCCGGCAAATGATAAAATGACAATTTCACTGCGGCCTTTAGCCTCAGTGGCGGGCAATCCGGTGACCTTCACCGCCCTGGCCATTGGCGCTCCGACGCCGACCTACCAGTGGCAGTTCAACGGCGCGAACATCACCGGCGCCAACTCCGCCAGCTACACGATCAGCAGCGTGACGACGAATGACGCCGGCAATTACAGCGTCATCGCCAGCAACTCCGCCGGCTCGACAAACAGCGCCACGGCGGTTCTCCAGGTCTTTGACTCGGCGACAGCGACGCTGAGCGGCTGGGGTTACGCTAACAACCAGTTCCAATTCACGGTGACCGGCAGCTCCCCGTTCACCTTCACCGACACGTCCGCCTCCGGCATGCCCTACCGGTTTTACCGGGCGGTTCATTGATGACCAGAAACCTCAACCTTGCTCATTTCATGAAACAGACCTTGGTTCTTCTGCTGACCCTGGCGAGCCTGGCGAGCGCCAAGGCGCAAGGCACAATTCAATTCCTCGTGAATCTGAGCGGCGCCAATGAGGTGCCAACCAACGATAGCGGAGCCACCGGGACTGGGACGTTCACGCTGAGCAGTAACAGTCTGAGCTATGGGTTTGGCGACCTTTTCAATACAGCAAATGCAAACATCGGGCCAGCGTCGAAAGCCACCATAAATGGACCGGCGGAGGCTACGGCTACCGCCCCGGTTCTTTTTGACTTGGGTGCCCCCGGCATCGCTGTCCCGAATCCTCCCGATCCAGGGGGCTACTGGTTTTCTGGTACCGTTAACAATCTTACGAGCGGTGAAATCCAAGATTTATCGGCAGGCCTCTGGTACGTGAACGTCACTTCGCTGAATTATCCGGACGGGATAATTCGCGGCCAAATCGTTCTTGCGCCCGAGCCCGCCACGTGGAGCCTGCTGGTTTCCGGGGCCGCGTCGCTCGTGTGGTTTGGGCGGAAAGATAGAGCTGCACGCTGATTTCGGCCAAGCGGCCTGCACGAACCGGAATCAGCCGGCCTTGAACCGCCTATTTCCTTCCGGCAGGCGCGTGACGACCGCTCCAGGCTGACTCGGTCCGGAGAACCTGGTGGTTCGATTTTCCATTCACCGGCAGCACGGTCCGACCAGCAACAAAATCAGCGCCGCGGTTTTGCTGAACTCGCCGTGGCGATCGCCGCTTCCGGCTGCTCGCCTTCCCAGCCCCCGCCCAACGCCTTGTAAACCGCCACCAGTGACGTGGCGGTGCGCGTTTGGCTTTGGGCCAGTTGGTCTTCGAGCGACAACTGGGTACGCTCGGCGTCGAGCACGGCGAGGAAATCCCCGATGCCACTCTGGTAACGCTGGGTGACTTGCGTTACGGCGTCCTCGGCGGCGCGCGCAGAGGCCGCCAGGTAGTCGCGGCGGGACTGCTCCCGGCCAAAATCCACCAGGGCGTTTTCGGTTTCCTCCAGCGCCGTCAACACCGTCCGCTCATAGGCGGCGAGTTGGGCGTCGGCCTGGGCGTGGGCGGCCTGGATGCGCGCCCGGACCCGGCCCAAATCCAGCGCGGCCCATTGGATCTGCGGGCCAAACGAATACGTGTCGGCGCCGGACAAACCCAGACGCGACACTTCCCCGGCCGACAAGCCCAGGTTGCCGATGAAGTTGACGCGTGGGAACAGGTCGGCCGTCTGCACGCCAATGAGCGCGGTGGCCGCCGCCAGCGAGCGTTCGGCGGCGCGGATGTCCGGCCGGCGGCGCAGCAGTTGCGCCGGCGTGCCGATGTTCACCAAGGGCGGCAGCGGGGGCAGCGGCGCGGGCGGTGAGAGTTCCGCGTCCAGGGCCGTCGGTTCCTGGCCGACGAGGACGCTGAGCCGATGGATGGAGTGTTTGACCGCGGCTTCCAGCGGCGGGATGCTGGCCAGCGTCGCGTTCAACTGGGAGCTGGCCCGGGCGACATCGAGTTGCGCGGCGGTGCCGGCGCGGAGTTTGGCCTCGGTCAGAGCCAGGGTTTCCCGTTGGTTGTCGGCATTCTGGCCGGCCACGGCCAACTGACGCTGCGCGCCGCGGAGGTCGAAGTAGTTGCGCGCCACCTCGGCGACGAGGCTCACCAGCACGTCGCGCCGCGATTCAACTGTCGCCGCCAGATCCGCCGCGCTGGCCTCGATGGCGCGGCGGACGCCGCCGAAGAAATCCAGTTCCCACGCGGCGTCGAAGCCGACGTTATACAACTGCAGCTCGCGCCCCGCCCGCGGCACCGGAAAGAACGGGATTGAGTCCATGCTGCTCAGCGACTTGTTGTACGAGGTGTCGCCCTGGATGATGGGCAGCGCGCTCAACACGGCCTGCGAACGGAGCGCCCGCGCCTCGCGGACGCGGGCGGTGGCGATGCGGAGGTCATGGTTCGTGACGACGGCGCGCTCGATGAGGCGGTCGAGTTCCGGGTCGTTGAAGCCGCGCCACCAGGCGAGGGCGGGTTGGTTGGTGGAAATCGCGCTTTGCTGGCCGTTGGCGAAACCGGCAGTCACCTCGGTCTGCGGCGGATGGTAATTGGGGCCGACGGCGCAGCCGTTGAGCAGCAGCGCCGAACCAACGCCCAACAGGAGCAGCGCCACCGGGGCGCCCGCCAGTCCGGCGCCGGTAACCGATGCGCTCTTGGCGGCCTTCTTCCGTTCCAGCATGCGGCGGATGACGACGTAGAACACGGGCGTCAGGAAGATGCCGAAAAATGTCACCCCCAACATGCCGAAGAACACGGCGGTGCCGATGGCCGTGCGCATCTCCGCGCCGGCGCCGTGCGAGAGCATCAGCGGGATGACGCCGAAGGTGAAGGCGAAGGAGGTCATCAGGATCGGGCGCAGGCGCAGACGCGACGCCTCGAGGGCCGCCTCCACGCGGTCCTTGCCGGCATCCTGCAACTGCTTGGCGAATTCGACGATGAGGATGGCGTTTTTGCACGCCAAGCCCATCAGCACCACCAGGCCGATTTGCGTGAAGAGATTGTTGTCGATGCCGCGGAACCAGACCCCGGCCAGGGCGAACAGCAGGCACATCGGCACGATGAGGATGATCGCCAGCGGCAGGCTCCAGCTCTCGTACTCGGCCGAGTGCACCAGGACGGCGAAGAGGACGCACAGCGGGAAGATCAGCAGCGCCGTGTTCCCCGCCAGGCAGGGAGGGACGGTGCCCGTCGCCTACGTCGCCTCACCCATCATGGAGCGCAACAACCGGCCGGCCGGCGCGGTCATCGCCTTCCACGATGTCAGCGAGAGGCG
>JAJXZI010000239.1 GCA_021780115.1 bacterium
CTTTCTTCCGTCGAAGCACCAGCTTTGCCTGCCGTCGTCGTCCTTGCCGCAACAGCTGTCGGACGGCCTCGTTTTCGCGGTCTTGCAACGTATGAATCTGAAAGAACCCGAAAAATAACAAGAGTAAAGAGCAAATGGGGGGCGTCAGGCAGGGCTGCTTGCGTTTGTTTAGGCACTGGCGCATTTGATCGGCAGCCTCGCGGAACTGCTTCAATTCAAAATGCGCCAAGCCCAAAGCGAAATGCAGCGACGCCGTCAGCCCGCCCCGCTTGGCCAGCGGCGAATTCAACACCTGCACGACCTCGTCGTGCGCCTGCACCTTGTAAAGCTGGCTGGTGAATTGCGTCAGCAACACCTCGCGCAGTTCCGGCACGATCTCATCCGCCGGCTGCGCGGACATCAGTTCAAACGCTTCGCGATATTTTTCAATGCCGCCGGGCAAATCATCCGAGCGGACGAGTTCGAGGCCGAGATTCATCAGCAAATTCGCGTCGGTGGGATTCTCCTCGATGGCCGCGCGGAGCAATTTCAAGTTGCGTTCGATCTTGTTCCGGTCGCGCACCATTTCCTTGGTATAGCCGTGATGCAAAAGTTCCGCGGTGCCGAGCGCGGTTCTCAATCCCCATTCTTTCGCATGAACCAAGATGCTTGGAAAGACCTGCTCGTGGATGCGGCCGGTGAAATAAATTCCCGGCAGGTTGCGGAACAAACGCGGCACGAAACTGCGGCCTTCATTTTCCTGCCCGGCGTTCACCAGCGGCAGGCGGAAGGCGATGGTGGAAGAATTTTTCATGTCCGCGAGCAGTTTCGCATGTTGCGCGGCGGGCAATTCCTCGTCGGCATCGAGCATCAAAATCCAGTCGCCGGTGGCGTGCTCCAGCGCGGCGTTGCGCGCGGCGGCGAAATCATCGCACCAGGCAAACGAATAAATCTCCACGCCGAACTCGCGGGCAATTTCCACCGTGCGATCCGTCGAACCGGTATCCACCACGACGATCTGCGAGGCGAACCCGCGCACGGACTTCAGGCATTGCGCGAGGAAGCGTTCCTCATTCTTCACGATGAGACAGACGGACAGTTTATTTCCGATTTCCGATTTCCGATTTCCGATTTGTTCGGGCAAGACGAGCCAGTCCAGCTTGGCGTCGCCCTTGAGTGGCTTGCACAAGAACTGATTTGCGGCCTGCCAGTCGGGCGCGAAATCGCGGGCGCGTTGGGCGCAAAGCTTCGCGGTTTTCCCATTGCCGGCTGCGTTGGCAATTTCAGCCAGCAGCAGAAACGCCTCAGGATGGAAAGGCCGGCGCGCAATGCCGGCATGGATGGCAATCCAGGCGGCTTCAAAATTTTTCTGTGCGAGCAGTTCGCGGGCCTCGTCCAAGCCTCCGACCTTGGCCACTGGCGGCGGTCGGACAAACGGAGCCGGTGTTCGCGCTAGCGCGGGCGCCTGGCTGGCCAGCGCGGCCATTCGCTGGGCGGCGATTGCGGCAGACTGGTTCCAGGTGAAGTTTTGACTGGCATGACGGCTGGCGATTTCACCGCGAGCGCGGGCTTGTGCCGGATTCTCGAAAGCAACCCGCATCCATTTGCCTAGCATCGGCAAATCGGGTTCCAGCAACCAACCAGGAGCTACGAGTTTCATCCCGCTGATTTCGCCGCCCAAAATTCTTTTCGCCGCCGGAATGCGCCAGGCAAATTCATCAGTGACAAAATCATCGGTCGCGCCACCAGCGGTCACGATAACCGGCAAACCGCACGCCATCGCTTCCAGCACCGGCAGGCCGAAACCTTCACCACGATAAGGCATGACCAAGCAATCGCAGGCAGTGTAAAGTCCGGGCAACTGGTTCGGCGGCCATTCTTCGTTGAGGTAAAGAATTTCCGGCGCGTTGGGCTGGTGTTGAGCGGTGCGGATTTGCGTCTCGAAAGTTTGACCGTTGTAAACACTCTTGCCGCCGAAATCTTTTATGACCAGACATACGTCGTCCGCCGCCGTGAAATTTTTCAGATAGGCTTGTAGCAGCAAGTCCGGGCCTTTGCGTCCGATGGTGCCGCCGACGAACAGAAACTTGAATTTCTTCTGTGTCGCCAACTTCATCGGCGTGACCTGCGGATTGAATTTTTCGACATCCACGCCGTTTGGAACCACGACAACTTTCGACGCCGGCACGCCGGATTCCACATAAACGCGGCGGACATATTCGGACGGAATCCAAAACTCATCCACATCGCGCGCGTGTTCCACCCACGCTTCCGGCAGGCTGCCAAACTCCCACGGTTGAATGACGGCGAGTTTGCCTTGCCGCGGGCGTTTCCAATTCGGCGGCCAAGCATGACGCACCGTGAGGGCGGCATTCGGGGCCGGCGTGGCGGAAACTTCCCGCGCCAGTTGCGGCCAAACGGTTACGGCGTCTGCCGCCACCGGCCCGCCGTTGGTGACGCATTTGATTTGCGCCCCGGGAAACTCCTTGAGCGCGCCGACCAACTCCCGGTTTACGTGCGACAAGCTGCCGTGATCGAGAAATGAACCTTCCCATGAAACATTGAGTGGGGCCGGCGCCGATGGCTTGATGGCCTTGACGAGGGAATCGCCATTGACGATGCCGGTAAAAAATTTGCGGCACTGTTCCAAATTTTTGACGACGGTTATGTTTTTCCATGGATCGAGAAAAACGAAATCGGACGGATCTTTTTTATTATTCCAATCCGGTCCCTTAATCGGCTCGAAGACGATCGTTGGCACCCCGGCGAGCGCTGAAAATGTTTTGGCCCACGAATCGGCGCCGATCAACATGGCGCTGTTGGCAATGTGCTCCATTTGTTCGCGGAACGAATAACTGCGCCGATCCTGACAATCGTTCGGGCAGGGATAATCTTTGCCCTCATCCGGTGTGCCGATAACGACGGGCTGATAGCCGGTTTTTTGGATGAAGCGGATTAATTGCGGCCAGACGGCGGGATCAATAATGTTGCGCTTGCTTCCAACCATGCCGCAGAGGCTGCCCCTGGGGGCCAAGACGATTTGTTTGGGCCGGAACTGAGTTCGGAACCGGAGGGCCCAGTCGGGGTGGCGGCTGACTTTGAATTGCTGGAAAATATCCAAGCCAGCGTGCCAGTCCTTGAAATAATCGCCCTCGGGCGTGGCACCCATGCCCAAACACTCCGGACAGTGCCGCATCATCAGGCGCAGGAGGATGTGCAGTTGCGGCAGGACGTTCTTGGGCAGAAACCAGACGCGCTTGAGCGAAGGAAACGCCTCGAAAAAGCTGCGCATGGCCGGGAGAGAATTGGGAAAGCTGACCACCTGCGCGTCCGGATGCTTGTCCAAGAAAGTGGCCAGCAACAGCAATGCATCGCCAGCTCCGCCGAAGTGCATGTAGAACGGCCCGACGTGATGGAACAATTTGATGAGCGTCTTGGCCACATCTTCCAGCCATTTGGCATCCGCGCGTCCGCCGGGCGGCAGCGGCAGCACTTGCTGGCGGAAATAATTGAAGCGGCCTTCGCTCTTTTCCAGACAGGTGTCAAAAGCGATGCGATCCAGTTGCGCCGGCCACTTTTTGAAAAAGATGTCGCCGGATTCTTTGTTTAAAGCATCCACCCGCTCCCGGTTGGGGCTGGACTGGCTTTCGTGATGGATGACGACGCAACGCGGTTCGTAGAAAACTTTCCGGCCAGCTTGCCAGGCTTTGAAGCAAAGATCGGCGTCCTCAAAATACATTCGATACTCCGGTGAAAAGCCGCCCAAGGCCTGGAACAAATCCGACGGCATGAACAAGCATGCGCCGGTGACTGCGGCCACCTGGCCGGCGACGTTCGCCTCGGGGGCGTTTTCCGCCACGCCCAGATGACGATGCAACGGCCAGATTTTGTAGTCCGGATTGTCCGCCCAGAAAAATTCAATGCCGCAATGCTGCACGGTCCGGTTGGGGTAGAGCAACTTCGCTCCCACAATGCCGATGGTCGAATCACCTTCGAACCGCGCAACGGCCGCTTCCAGCCAGCCCGCTTCCGGCTCGGTGTCGTTGTTCAGAAACACCAGCCAATGACCGCGCGCTTGCGCCGCGCCGAAATTACAGGCGCCGCCGAAACCGCGATTTTGCGGCAGGCGATGGTAGCGCAAATTGGGCTGCACCTTCGTTTGCGCCAGACAGAACCCCTCGGTTTCGTCAGACGAGTGATCGTCCACCACAATAATTTCATGCGGCACGGCGCAGGGAATGGCTGCCAGCCGCGCGAGACATTTTTTGGTGAACTCCACCTTGTTGAAAACGGGAATGATGATCGAAACTGACAGGCGTCCTGGGGCGGGCTTGCCGGAACTGGAAAGCATCGGGCCGGCCAGTTCGCGGAGAAATTGTTGACGGCGGGCCAGCAGGTCCGGACGATCTTTCACCAACTCTGGATGTTTCTGGTAAATAATGTTCGCCGTGCGCACGAAATCCGCGCGGCGTTCGCTCGACATGGACGAGCCGTCTTCACGCCAGCGAAATTCACAAGTCACTTCCTTGACATGACTGAATCGGAACAGGCGCGACATGCGCATCCACAAATCCCAGTCCTCGTGTGTCGTCAAACTCTCGTCAAACCAGCCGGCTTGCTCGGCGCATTCCCGTTTGTGCAAAAAACAGAGCACGGGAATAAAGTTGTGGATGAGAATTTTTTCGGCATCCCAATCACATGAATAAGGCACGGTGCGCTCCATGATAACGTAACGGTCGCCGTCCTTGCGTTGGGTGGCGCGTTGCGCGTCCGAATAAACCACGTCCGCGCCGCTGGCTTCCAAATGGGCCATCAGCGTGGCGAGATGCTGCGGATGATAAATGTCGTCATCGTCCAGATAAGCGACATATTCCCCGCGCGCGGCACGGATGCCGGTGTTGCGCGCGCCGGCGAGGCCCTTGTTCTTTTCGTGATTGATCAGCCGGATTCGGCCATCGGCATTGAGCGGCTCAATGACGTGGTCCACCTCCGGCCCGGCGTCGTTGACCACGATGATTTCAAAGTTGCGATACGTCTGCTCGAGAATGCTTTTCAGCGTTTCACCCAGCCAGTCGGGGCGATTGTAAGTCGGCACAATGACCGAGACCAACGCATTTGCGCTTACCCCCGCCGGTGTCATACGAGTCGCGGTTAATTGGTTCAAGACCTCCCGCGCTTGCGTGTCGTTGGGATGCATGGCGAGCAAATTTTTGAGGATGGTTTCAGCTTCCGTGCCCGCGCCGCTTTTCATCAAGGCGCAGCCGAGGAAATACATGACGTGGCGATTGCATGGATTCTCCACGAGCAACGCTTTGAGTTGGTCAACATTTCGCATCGGCGGGCGCAAATTCCAGCCGGCTGGCATTTCCGTGAGAGTTTTCCGCGCCGCGGCGAGCACCGCTTCCGAATAGAGTTCAGGATGACGAGAGCGCACAAACGCTGTGATGACCGGATCAAGACGCTTTGAAAAATTCATGAGCGACGAACCAAAATGGTGCCGATAAAAAAACAGTGGTTCAGCGACATGCCGGCCAAACCAATCTTGGGCCCCCAAGCGAATCCATAAATCCCAATCTTCGTAATAGCCCCAATTCTCCGAATCGTAGCCTCCGACGTCGTCGAACGCTGCTTTGCGAATCAACGAGCATGTGCTAATAAAGTTTGCCTGGCACAGTCGCGCGAAGTCATATTCCGGCTGATAGTGCCTCAGTTGTTTATCTTCGAAGTAAACGGTGTCCACATAGACCAGACCTAGCTTCTGGTCAGCGTCCAACACAGGCACAGTTTTTGCCAGATAGTCAGGTGCGATTCGGTCATCGGCGTCCAGTGGTAAGAGATATTTTCCCCGGGCTTGAGCCGCGGCAAAATTGCGGGCCGCACCCGGACCGACATTGTCGAGATGAAAAATGCGGAAAGGAATTTCCGGAGGTGTTTGGTCTGCCAAGCGTTGTGCAACAACAGCCGAATCATCGGTGCTGCCAACGTCTATGAGAACGATTTCAAAACTGCGGTAGGTTTGGCCTTGCACGCTGGCCACGGCCTCCGGGAGATATTTCGCGTAGTTGTGGCAGGAGATTACCACCGAAACCACGGGCGCGACGGCGCGATTTTTTGGGAGCCGAACCCAGTCGGCGGGCAGCAAATCCACGGTGTTGTTCGTTGGATTGTCAAACCACGGCGTCGGCGTAATGACAATTTTGTCCGGCGCGGAACTCAAAAAGGCGGCCCACCAACTAAAGGAGCTGCTTGAAATGACGAAATGGCGACAAGCCATCATTAGTTGCAAATCTGTTGCCGCCCGGTCGCCTGAACATTCGTATTGAGCCAGGGTGAATGGCGCGTTGCCGGTGAGATTGGCGGTGCGGCACCACTCGGGATCATCCGAGAAAATGAAGAATTGCGCGTCGGGCAGGCGCTCGCAAATCAGGGCCGTCGCGCGGCGAAAATAATCTTCCACGCAGGCTCCATGAAATGCGCTGGCGATCGGGTTGTGGACGTAATCCCCGCGCCGCACATGCAGACACACTGCCGTGCAGGCGGTGATTTTATCCTTGAATACTTGCTGTGCCGAAGTGAGCGGCGTCACGAAAGACTGGAATGTCCGTGACACTTCCTCCCGCACCGGCTCGAAAAAGCGCGGCGATTGGAAATAGCCGTCCAGATAAACGTTGGGGCCAAGCTCGAAAAACTTCGGATCAAAATGAAACTGCTGCTCCACATGGCAGGGCAAACGTCTGGCCGCTGCGGAAGCGTCGGCAACCACTTCGCAATCCGGCGGCAGTTGGAATAGATCCAGGCAATAATCGCGGTGCGTGAAATTCGGTCGGGGCGTGCGATCGCGCAGAAAACTCAAATCGAGCTTTAACCGTGAATTTTGGCGGCGTGCCAAGGCCAGACCGGCGGCGAATTGAAACATCTGATTGCCGAGACCGCCTTGCAACTTCACCACCACGGCGCCCATCGGCGGGCCTTTGCGGTCGTCGAAAACCGTTGCATCGGCAGTCGGTGGTGGCGGCTGAATGCCGGTTTCTGAAACCCAATTTGCCTGCTTGGTAAAACAACAAACGTTGTCATTGAGCCATTGGAGCTTGAAGCCGTTCGTTTCGGCGATAATCGTCATCGAACGTGACGTATGCACGGTGCAATGCCCGATGGCTGGTTCAAGATAGCCCCATTCCGCCAGATTTTTTTTGTCAGCAAAACTGCTTTCGATATAGACCACGCCGCCGGTCTGCAAAACGCGGTTGAATTGTTGGAAGATTGTCCGGGGTTCGTAGAGATGTTCGATCACCTCGACCATCATGATGGCGCACATGGAAGCACCGGCCAAATCTTCCAGTTGCACTGGTGTGTCTTGATCAATGCCAACCGTCTGGATGCCGAGGGATTGGAGAAACCGGGTGGTTTCACCCTGGCCGCATCCAAAATCAACGACGTATTCCGGCCGCCGGCCGAGGACCTGCACCAAGCGTTGAAAGCGGACGACATCTTGATTTTGATCGTGCCGGCTTGAGGGGCCGCTGTTTTCGGTTTGAATGATGGATTTTTCAATGCTTGGCGTGAACACACATTCGCAGGCTGGACACTGGTGGTAAACCTGGCCATTCTTGGTGAGGACTGCGGGAGCTGATCTCCGACAAACCGGACACGGACGATTGGCGTCCTGACCGGGCCGGAGGGAAACCCCAGGTTGATGCCGGAGTTGCGCCGCGACCGGCGTCGGCATCAGATCGTTAGCGGTGAGAAAGTCACGCATGGCTTTACGCCAGACTTCGCACATGCCTCGTTCGCTCGGCACATCAGCGGTGATGTATTCGCTCAAAATCTGATCGGCGGCGGCGAGCAGTTCGGTTCGCGAAATGATCCGTTTTTTTGTTGCGAAGGCTTCAATGTTGGCGAGGTATGGCGGGTGCGGCCAGCTCGATGCCTTGGTCTCCACGCTGAAACCCAGCAGACCGAGCACATGCCGATAACGTTCAGCCGTCCAGCCATCGTAATGGTTCGCCCAGCCGGCTTCCTGCGAGCCAAAGCAATGCCGGACCACCGCCTGCTTGATGCGAAACGGAATATCCGAAACCAGTTGCCGCGCGCAGCCGTCAAGGTCCGGGGTTTCCAGATGCAGCCGGCCACCGACTTTGAGCATTTCGTGCCAGCGGATCAGCAACGCCAGCGCCTCGGATCGCTTGAAATGTTCAAAGACATGATGCAGCCGGATTTCATCCACGCTCTGCGGCGGGAACTGCAATTTGGTGATGTCTGCGAAAACATCCGCGCCGATGACCGTCTGGCAGGTGTGTTCTGTCGGCGGATAATCAATGTTCACATAGCCGTCAAAATGCTGCTCGCCGCAGCCAAGGTGCAGCCGGAGTGGCCGGGCCGCGCGGTGGACGCCCGCCACCATCAGTTGCGGAAGAGCGTCCTGTCGCGCCGCCAGCATTGGACGAGCGGAAGTAATCACCGAGGTCGGAGCTAGGGCTGCTGGCGCCGGGAGTGTTTGCAGCAGCTCACGGGCGGAAGCAAAATCAGGCACCACTTCGATCAACGCACCAAGAATGGTGCGTGCGAAGTTATGGTCGCCAGCCCCATGCGCCGCCAGTGCGAGATACCAATGAATGCGCCAGTGCGCAAAGCCGAGCCGCAGAATTTCCTGGAATTGTTGCCTGGCCTCGAGAAACCTGTTTTCCCCCAGTAAGATTTGCGCATGCCACAGCCGATAGTGCAGCCCGGCACCCAATTTTTCCGTCGCGGCAAACTGGGCCGGCAGTTCGCAAAGCACTTCCCGCTCGGTTCCTTCCGCCTGAGCGATCAGGCTTTCGGCCGTGATGATTTCTTCCACCGGCAGATTGTTGCCGTCAAACAACCGGCTGAGCGTCAGCGCCAGAATCAGCGGCGAAACCGTGACCTGCGCGCTGGCTGGAAATGCGAGCGCGACATCGCCGAGAATAAAAAGTTGATAATTGGAATCAATCGCCCCCACGGCGGCGTGCAAGTCAATGATGGTGGGATTATGCGCGGTGGCATTCGTTTTGCCGTGGGCAATTTTGAAACGATCAAACAGCCGCACATTGTCAATCAGCAGCACGGCGTCCTTGCACCCGCTCCGCGCGATGGCGTCAATTTCATGGAGCACCTGCAGACAGCCGCCCGTCCCGGCGGCGTTCGTTTCGCTGGCATGACTGGCGAGCCAGAAAAGTGTGGGACCCGAAAGTCGCGTGATAATTTTTGGGAGCAGTTTTACCGCTTGGCCCGGGTGAATCTTAACATTTGTCGCAGCGATGCCCTGCGGATGCGCTTGCCCATTGGTGGCGGCTGGCGTCTGAATCAAATGAACTGCTGGGAAAACACTTCCAGCCGCAGCGGCAGCCTGGCTGAAATCAGGAGCTGTCTGCACGAAAGCACGAAGCCCAAACGCGGCGGCGAGTTGCGTTAGAAACGCCGGTTCCAGCGAACCGTCCGGCGACTTGATGCGTTGGAGCGTGAGCGTGCAACCGCCGGTTGCTGCCGGTTCGGGCGCAGTTGGCGGCACTGAGGGTTCGTGGCGACCAGTGGCCGCAGTGCAGGAGACTGATTTGTCAGGCATGGGCGAGGCGGCAACGGGTTCCAAAACTGTCGCGCGGGCATAGATATCACCCCACAAATCCGTATCCGTTGACTCGCGCAGGCGGGCAAACAATTCTTCGGCCGAAGTCCATTGGGTGTTCAGGTAGTCCTCAGCGGTTCCAAGTTTTGCATTAAACTCACCAAAGCCAAGCGACTCAAGGTGCCGGGCGCATTCCCGGTTTCGACTTAGAAATTCGGCGGTGAACTCGAACGAAAGCAACGGCACGCACGAGCTGAGACCGTGGAGCACCTCCAACTCAAAGCCTTCGACATCCACCTTCACATAGGCAGGCCGACCGTGCCTGGCGATGGCCTCATCCAGCGTGATGACGGGCACACGAAGGCGGCGGTCCCATTGATGGTCGGCAAACCGACCTCGTTTCCATTGGTCGGAAAAAGTCGAGATAGTGTTCGCGGCGGAGCAGATCGAAAGCTCCAATTCACCGGGCTGCGCAGCGATTCCGACAGCCTCAACCACCACGCGCGGTTCGTCGGCGAAGCGTTCGCGCAGCCGGTTCGCACAATCGGGTTGCGGTTCGAAGCAAACCACGCGGGCACCATGCGCGATAAATTCCGCGGCCTTGTCGCCGACGTTAGCGCCGACATCGAAAACGAGTTCACCCGGAACGAACGCTGCCTTGGCCGGAACTGTGCAATGTCCAGAAAAATCAAGTGGACGCAAAAATTCCTCAAAAAAAGCTTCCGTCGTATAGTCCCGCATGGCGCGTGCGTGAGCACGGGCAATGACCGGTTCGTAGCGGGAAAAGTTGGCGAGAATATCACGCAACGTGTCGGCCAGCGTATCCGGCTCGTAGTAGATGAACTCGGTGCCAGGTTCGAAGAAACGCTCAATGACATTCCAAGGATCGCGCTGACAGAGGATCAGCGTGCGGCAGAAGGCGGCTTCGAAGAGTCGTGATTTGAGCTGCGGCGCCCGCCAAGTATGTTCGTTGGAGGCGGCGTGCCACTCCTCATTATCCGGCTCAGGTAATTGCGAGAAGGCTGCGTTTGCCCGCCAATCAGGAAATCGCCAGACTTGCTCGACGTGCCGTTTGAATGGGAAGAGCAGGTTGTGGACAATCGCCACGCGTGACCGGGCGACGAGGGAAAGCTTCTCCTCGTAGGAGCAGTTAAAATCAGTAACTGCCGGGTGCTTTGTTTGTGAGATAAAGCGGTAGTTGAAACCGCTAATTTCCCGAATCAACCGCTCGATGTCCTGACCGTGTGCGCCCCCTGTGTAAATGACGTCAAAATCTTTACTGCACGGCATGGGGACATGTCGTTTATTGAACGGGAAAAAAGCGGGAGTCCAGCGGTTGGTGGCGTGCCGGCGGTTAAGCCACTCCGCAGAGAATGGACAGAGGGTGAATATTTTTGAGAAACGTTCGTCGCAATCCAAGTGATGGAAATCCACGGCTGACGGTGGGACCATGAAACGGTTGGGCTCCTCCAGATCGAGATACACAACGCGCTGGTCCGGTGCCAGAGAATCGAGTGCTTTGAATTCGAAGTCGCCGGCGAAGAAAGCAAAGTCAGCAACCGTTTGGTCGGCAAATTGAGCGAAGTCAAAATAGCGCGCGGGATCTTCGGGATAGGTCTTGGCATTCTCAGTAATGACACGCATAAAGGAAAAGTGAATGGATAGGTTCGGTCAGTGGAAATCATTCAGTTCACCCGAAGTTGGAATTCCGTGGCGCCGCGCGCCGCGAGGCTGGCGGCTTTTTTGAACAACGAACGCCCACCCGGCGGCGTGGCAAACGAGGTTGACATAGAACACGGGGTTTATCCGGCAAGTTCCCGGATCGGACAGACCGCTGCCACGGCTTCGGCCCAAGTGTCCATCTGGTCGGCCAGGTGACGGAAGAAAGCCGCCTGCGGGTGCGTGGAAAAACTGGATTCGATCTGGACCGCGAGCTCGCGGTAGCAATCCAGATAAGTGTCGCCGGTGAATTTCGCATGGCGGCAGACTTCGATCAGCGCCTCGTTTATTTCCATCGCCGGCAGTTCCTCGCGCAGGTCGCGGAAAAGATTGTGCTGGTTTCGGTTTTGTTGCACGACGGGTTTGCCGTAGCGCGCCGCGTCGCCGAAATGATCCATGATGGCGCGCAGGAACCACGACATCCAGATGTCGTCGTAGCGAGCCACTTTCAAGCCATTAAGTTCATAGCCCATCACCACGACGAACGACACCGCCGCCGCGCCGCCGTGAAATGCCGTGTTCTGAGTATTGATCGGGCACCAGCACTCTTTGGCCAAGGTCAGATAATCATGCGACAGCGGCAGCCGCGCCTCGACGGGAAAATAAATCCGCGTGAGCGCATCAATGTCCGGGTCACCGGTCCAGAGGCCGGCGTTGACGACGGGCTTGCGGATGGCGTCGGAAAATTTCCAGTTCTCCTCCTGCCAGCGTTTGCTCAGGGCAAAACCGCGCGGATAAACTTTTCCAAAATTCGTCTGCATCATGCCGACGCAATTGAACCAGCCGGTGTCGGTGCCGACAATTTTCTGCGAGGCGGTTACGCCCAGACCGGTGATGTGTTCACCCACAAAGTCGCTGCCGGACATAAGGAAATTGTCGTCGTCAATGCTGATGACGTTGTCGTAGCCCTGTTCGAGCGCGTAAATCAAACCGACGTTGCGGCGTTGGATGGAATTCCACGGCACCAGGCGGTTCAGGCGCCGGAAGCGGCCGAGAAAATCTTGCTGGCGCGCCACATCGAAGAAATTCATGCGGCAGCCGGACTCGCGTTCCACCTGCGCGCAAAAATCGGCGGTGCCGGCGGGCGTCTTGCGGTCGCCGATGATGATGAATTCCAAACCACCATGGCCATGCTCGCTGGCGTTATTCGCATAGTCGCGCAGCAGCGAGGGAACGTTGATGGTCGTCGTCAGAATGCAAGTTTTCATGAATGCTTCGTCTCCGGCTCGCGGCCTTGGCCAATGGGTTGGATTTTTAAAGTGACCGGGCGGGCCCTCACGGCCCGCCCGGGGAAGGAGCCAGCGGTCTCGCCCACCCTGGTTGCAAGGAGCGGCGATTCACGCCCGCCCCGCGGAGACCCGATCGGCGGCACTGGCGGCCGGCCCCGCTGTCCGCTTACTGCAGCAGCTTCAGCACGCTTTGGGGCATCAGGTTGGCCTGGGCCAGCATCGCCGTGCCCGATTGCACCAGGATGTTTTCCCGGGCAAAGGTGGTGGATTCCTGGGCCATGTCCACGTCTTGAATCCGGGAGGTGGCGGCGGTCAGGTTTTCCTTGTTCACGGACAGCTCGTTCAGGGTGGAATTGATGCGGGATTGATAGGCGCCGATGTTGGCTCGGTCGTTCGAGAGCTGCTCGATGGCGGCCTTGACCTTGGTGAGCGCGTCGGCCGCGCCGGCCAGCGTGGCGACCGAGGCCGAGGTGGCATCGCTGTAGGACGTCGCGGACAAATTGATTCCATTCATGGCAAAGGTGTTGCCCTCGGAGTCGCTCGTGACCGCCAGCGTATTGGTGGTGAACAGACTGACGCCGTTGAAGTCCTTGTTGGCGGTGCTCTGGATGTAGCTGGACAATTGGGAGAACTCGTTTTGGTACAGTTGGCGGTCGCTGTCGGACTTGGTCACGTCCTGGGCGAGTATGGCGAGTTGACTCATGCGGTTGAGCGCGCTGGTGACCTGGGAGAGATACCCGTCCTGCGTCTGCGTGAAAGAGAGGGCGTCGCCCAGGTTGGTGGTGGCGGCGTCCACCCGTTGGATTTGGGCGGTGAGACGAGAGCTGACGGCCATGCCGGCGGGATCGTCGCCGGGGTTGTTGATCTTGGAGCCGGAGCTGAGGCGGTTGAGCGACTGGGTCAGCGCCGCCTGGCTGTTCATCAGGTTGTTGGCGGCGTTCACGGCCGCCAGGTTGGTGTTAATGATCATAGACTTCTCTCGGGTTTACAGTGCTCTGCGGGTTCCGGCGGAGGCGACGGTGGCCACCGACGATCTGGGCGGGGGTTCTTGCGGGGGGAGCGCGCCGGCCGGCAGTCGCGGCACGACCGCCTGCTGGCGCATCCAGGCCAATGCTTCCTGGTTGTTCTTCTGGATTTCTTCGTACACTTCCCGGCGATGTACCGGAACGTGTTTCGGCGCCTCGATGCCCACTTTCACCACCTCCCCTTCGACCCGGACGATGGTCACGAGGATGCGCCCGTCAATCACGACGCTCTCGTTGGGTTTGCGGGAGAGGATGAGCATGGCCGGAGGATCAACAAGCCAACGGCAACGGGTGCCGCACGGAGTAATCAGCGGCGTTGTTGGGAATCACTTGTTTCCCCACTCCCGTCGCGCAGTTAAAGACGATCGGGCCTTTGAGATTGATGGTCGCCCGGCCCGGACCCCGCACCGTGACGATGTTGAAGAGCTGCGCGTCCCGCGAGTCGGACAACCCCAGAAAATCCATGTCTTGGTCGGGCAGGTCCGGCTGGTAATCGGGCAGAACGAAGACCGGTTCGAGGAGCAGGAACGTGAGGGCGGGATCATTTTGCGCCTGCAACCGCAGAAAAGGCTCCTCCGCCGCGTTGGCGATCAGCAGGCAGTCCCGGAAGTGCTCGAAGCCGAGGATGCCCAACGGCAGCGACACCGCCTTGCCCGGCTTGGCTTCGGCCTCGTCTGCTGCGATTTCTGGTCGCAAATTCATGCGGAAGGCGTCAAGCAGTGGCTGTGCCAGGATGGGGATTCCCCCCGGCGAGTGGAGAAAAGCCTTGCAAACAAAGGGGAAACGGCACGCCGGCCCGCGGACGGGACGGGGCGGACGACCCGGATCGGGCGGCGCTAGGCAAATTCATCCACCGGCCGGACAAGATTACCCAGGGATCAAAGGCGGCGGCGGAGCGCCCCGTCGCTGGCGGCAACTGCGCGGGCCAAAGCTGGAACTCCACGGGGACCGACGCCCGCCGGACATGCGGGCCAACCCAAGAGATGACGGCCTCCTGCCGGATTTCCGTCGTGGAGGCGGTCTTCAAAAACACCTGGAGTTTCGTTCTCATGCGAAGGCTTGCTGTCGGGACGGGGAAGAAATCCGCGCCGCTGCCGCGCGCAGGCGGCGCGAGTCATTGGATATAGTCCAGCAGTGACAGGCGCATGATGTTCGCCCCGCTCTGGATAGCCGCCTGGTAGGCCGTCTGGGTCCGGTTCAGTTGCGTGATCGTATCGGCCAGGTTGGCGTCGGCCTCATTGGAGATCTGTCCGGTGATGGCCGTGGCGCGGCTGCTGGCCAGCGAGGCGGCGGCGGCAAGCCGCGATTGGAGCACGCCGTTGCTGGCGATCTGCGAGATGAGGTTGTTCTCGTCCTGCAACAGCGCGGCGCGATCCGTCTTGGCGATGCCCGTGGTGTCGCCCGCCTGCAAGTGATTTTGCAGCGAGATGAGATGATTGAAGAAATCCGCGCCGCTGCGCGGGTCGGTGATCAACCCCCGCGGGCCGGTGCCGCTGGTGTTCGCGCCGGGAACCAGGGCGGACACGGTGGCCTTCTGGTCAATTTCGACGCTGGCCGTAGCGGCGTTTCCCTGGTAGGTCACGCCCGTCACCACGCCATTAGCGTCGGTGGTCACGGTGAACGGAGGCTGGTCGGTGCGCGTGCCGCCGAAGAGGTAGGCGCCGTCCTGTTGGCCGTTCGCCAATTGCACGGCCTGCTGGATGAGCTGGGTGACTTCGATGGCGTAGTTCTTCAGGTCCGCCTGGGACTTGGTGCCGTCCGCCAGCGTGGCGATCTCCCCGGCGCGGTCGGAAATGGTCTTCAGCGAGTTGATCGCGTTGTAGGACGCGGTCGCCTGCGTTTGGAGCGACGCGATGTTCTGTTGGTATTGCGCGAGGCTCTGGCCTTCCGCCTGCCAGCCCATCACGAGGCTCATCCCCACCGGGTCGTCGTCGGGCGTCTGGATGCGACGGCCGGTGGAGACCTCGTTTTGCAGGTGGTTCTGCTGGCTGGCCAGCAGGTCCAGTTGGTCCACGAGCGAATTGGAGAAGGAACTGGGAGTAACGCGCATGGTCAAGTGCGATTGGAGGGTTGCAGACGGAGAGACGGCTGCGATTCGAGTGGCGTCCGGAAGGCGGGCCAGCGCGCTTCCGTCCGGCCGTTTTCGGCGATGCCCCGCCGCGTGCGGAGGAGATCAAGCGTCGGCGGGCGGTTCGGTTGGCGCGGCAGAGTCATCGGCTATTGCTTCATATTGATCACCGTCGTGAGCATCTGGTCCACGGTGTTCACCAGTTTGGCGGACGCCTCGTAGGCCCGCTGGAAACTGACCAGGTTGGTCATTTCCTCGTCAATGGAGACGCCGCTGACGGAATTGCGCTGGTTCTGGAGCATCGTCTGCACGGCCTGCTGGTCGCTGACCTGCGTGTTGGCGGTGGCCAGCGACTGGCCCAGTTGCGCGACGGATTGGTTGTAGCTGTCGCTGAAAGTCTGGTTGTTCAGGCCGGCGATTTTCGTGTTCGCCAATTGCGCCAGGGCCAAGGCCGTTTGATTGTCGCCTGCGGCGCCCGAGGGGCCGGCCGCCTGGATCAACTCCGGGTTGGCCACCAAGGCGGAGTTGACCTGGATGCTCGCGGCATCCGTGCCGCTGAAGAAGGCGGCGCCGGTGCTGCCGGTCAGGCTGTAGCCCGCGCTGTGCGCCGTGTTGACGGCGCTGATGAGCTGCCCGGCCAGCGTGTTCAGGCTGGTTTGCGTCGCCGCCAGCGCGCCGTCGCGGGCGTCGATGTTGCCACCGATGCTGCCCCCGGTGATGGTGAGCGCCGCGCCGGAGGTGGCGGCGCGCACGAGCACCTGCCCGCCGCCGGCGTCGTAGGTCTGCAAGGTGTCGAGCGTCTGCTGGCCGGAGACGAGCAGGTGGCCGCCGATGGAGACGTTCAGGCTGCCGTCCGGGGCGGTGCTGGCGTCCACGTTCACCAGTTTGGCGAGGGACTCCAGTTTCTGCTGGCGCAAGTCGCGCAGGTCGTTGGCCACGCCGCCGGTGGAGGCTTCCGCGGTGGTGATCTGCTGATTCAGGCTGGCGATGCCGGTCAGGAGTTGGTTGGCCGAGGCGGCATCCGACGTGATGGAGTTGTTGAGCAGGCCGCGCAGATTGGTGAGCTGTTGGCTGGTCTGGTTGAGGTCGGTGGCCAGCGTCTGCGCCTGGTTGACGACGAGTTGTCGCTCCGTCATCGAACTGGGCGCGGCGGAGAGGCTCTGGAAGGCGTTGAACAGGTTGCCCAAGTCCGTCGAAAGCCCCTGGGGCGTGCCGGCCGCGCTGCTCGAAGACGTGGCGCCGGTTCCGGTGGCGCTGTTCCCCAATTGTTCGCCAAGGCTGCTCTGGGCGTCCTGCAAGGCGCTTTGCTGCGCGTTCCAATACCCGCCCACGCTGGTCTCGCTGGTGATTTGCCGGTCCACCAGGGTGTCGCGGAGTTGCTGGATGGCCACGACGTCCGCGCCGGTGCCTTGGGGACCGATGGTGGTGTCGATCGCCGGGCTGGTCTGGATGAGGACGCGCTGGCGGGCGTAGGCGGGGTTGTTGACGTTGGCCAGGTTCTGGCCGGTGACTTCCACCGCTTGCTGCTGGGCTTGCAGCGAGCGAGCGCCGAGATTCAAGGTGCCGAACAGGCCAAGCATGGTGGGGAGGGGTTAACCGACGGCGTCGTAGAGCGACTGCGGCGCCAGGCCGGGCATGAGCACGCCGCCGGCGTCGTTGTAGGTGGTGGTGCCGTTCGCGGGAAAGAGCGAACAGATCAACCGCTGCATCAACTCCAGGGCGCGGGTCAGCAGCAGGTGGTTCTGCCGGGCGCGTTGCTGGACGCGGGCGAGCAACGAGTTGTTCTCCTGGACCAGCGCGGAAACGAGCGGCCGGTAGTCCGGCGGCAGGACGGGCACCAGGGCCGCGAAACCGGTGGTTTCGGGCAGGCCGAGGTGGCGCGCCAAATGCCGCTGGTATTGCTCCCGCTCCAGGCGGGCGGCGCGGATGGTGCCGGACTGGGCGTTGATGGCGGCTACCGTCTGCAATAGATCCTGGGTTTGACGCAGCACCACCATCTCCTGCTGCTGGTCGAGCAGGGCCAGCATCTCACCGTATTGCTTCAACTCTTCGCGGAGACTTTCGATCAAATTGTTCAGAAATTCAGTCATGGGGGCGGACATTGAGGTGGACCGGCCGGCGCGGCGGCGCCGGGGCGGCGGTTGGCCCGCGGGACGTCGTGGCTGGGGACGCGGCGGGCGACGGGCGGCCCTCGGCGTTGGCGGGGCGGGGGCGCAACTGCCGGTTCAACTGGGAGTCCAGTGTTTTGGCCAGGCCAAACGAACCCGATTTGGAAATGCTGTTAGCGAGTTGCTCGGTGACGAGATCGCGGTAGATGCCGGCCGCGGTGGAGTTGCTGGTGAGGCTGGATTGGAAGACGGGCTGCTGCGCCTCCTGGAGAATTTGCCGGAGCAGCAGCGCCTCGAACTGACGGCTCACCTCGGTCACCTTGTCCTGCTCGGTAAGGTTGGCATTGGCGGCGAGCCGTTCCAGGGGCAGGTCGGCCGGCTTGAGGGGGCGCTGAAGCGGGTCAATTTGCATTTCAGCGGATGAGCAGTTCGGCCTGCAACGCGCCGGCCTCTTTCATGGCCTGGAAGATGGCCATCATGTCCCGCGGCGTGACCCCCAGCGCGTTGAGCGACGTGGCCACCTGCTCCACCGTGGGCAGGTCGGGCAGGGCGACCAAACGGGCCTTGTTCTCGGTCACGTCCGTCGTGGTGCTGGGGGTGACGACGGTGGTGGCATTGCTGCCGGTCAACGGGGCGGGTTGGGAGACGTTGAGCGTGGAGGCGACATTGATGGTGATGTTGCCGTGCGAGATCGCGCAATTGGAAATCTTGATCCGCGACGTGGCCACAATGGTGCCGGTCCGTTCGTTGATGATGATGCGCGCCGCGGTGTCTGGGACGACCTCGATGGCCTCGATCCGCGCGACGAAATCCACCGGCACGGTCTCGGCGCCGTGCGGCAAACGGACGCGGACAGTCGTGGAATCGAGCGCCACCGCACTGTTGGTGAACAGGTCATTGATCGCGGTCTCCATGCGGGATGCCAAGGTGAAGCTCGGGTCGCGCAGGAGCAGTTCGATGGAATCATTCCGCACGATGGTCGCGGGAATCTCGCGTTCCACCAGCGCGCCGCCGATGATCTGGGCCGTGGTCGGGTGATTCTTGGTGACCGTCGCCCCGCCGCCTCCCCCCGGCCCAGCCGTGAACCCGCCGACGGCCACCGGGCCTTGGGCGACGGCATAGACGCGATTGTCCGCGCCCAACAGCGCCGTTTGCAACAGAACGCCGCCTTGGAGCGATCCCGCGTCGCCCATCGAGGCGACCGTCACATCGAGGCGCGAGCCGGGCTTGGCAAAGGCGGGGATGTCCGCCGTGACCATGACCACCGCCACGTTTTTGGCGGAAATCATCATCAACTGGGCCGCCCCCACGTTGATGCCGTAACGTTGGAGCAGATTGGCGAGAGTCTGCTGGGTGTAAATCGGGTTGCGGTCGCCGTCGCCGGCCAACCCGGCCACCAGGCCGTAGCCCACCAGTTGGTTGTCGCGCGCCCCGGCCACCATGGTGAGGTCCTTGATCCGCACGCCGCTGCCGGTGGCGGCGGCGGACGCGGCCAGGGCCAACACAACGAAGAATCCACACCCCAGGCGACGCATACTCAGAAGGGGGAAATCTTGTCCCAGATTTTGTTGAACCAACCCTTCTTCTGGCTGTCGGTGATGGCGCCCTTGGAGAGGAACTTGATCGTGGCGTCGGCCACGTTGTAACTGAACACGGTGTTGTTGGCCGCCACGTCGTCGGGCCGGACCACGCCCCGCAGAATGATGGTCTGTTGTTCGCCGGAGAAGGCGGTTTCGCGCGTGCCTTCGACCACGAGGTTTTTGTTGGGCAGCACGTCCACCACGCGCACGGCCACCTGGGCGATGATGTTCTGGGAATTGTTGATCGTCCCCCCGCCGGTGAAGTCGTTTTTCGAGCTGTACTTCATCGCCGGCAGTTGGCCGCCCTTGGTCAGCAGTCCGCTGGCCGCCGGACTGTAGAGAAACGCGGCGATGCTCGCGTCCATGCCCGATTGCTTGCTGGTGGTGGTATTGTTGCCCTTAGTCGCGGAGTTGTTTTCCTGGACGACGATGGTGAGGATGTCGCCCACGTTCAGGCCGCGTTTGTCCACGTACATCGGGCTGGAGGATCCCTCCACCCAGAGGGAATCGGCCGGCAGCGAAAGGGGGCCGAGCCACAGCGTCAACCCAAGCAGAGCCAGTCGCAAGGACGCCTCCCGGGGTTCCCATCCGGCCCGCCGGGTTCGGGTGGCGCCCTTCGACTTCCTTGTCACCACCCGGAACGCCACCGCCGGAGGGCGATTGGGATCGAGGAGGCGCGCCAGTTCAGAGCGCAACAAGAATGGTTTGTTCATCGATGACCTTTCCGCGAATTTCCCGCTTGGAGTCCGGGTTGCGTGCCCGCACGATTTGGCCGGGGACGCCATCTTCCAGCACCTCGACCTTCATGGTCATCTCGAGGGCGCCCTCCCGGACCACGGCGTGGGCCCCCTGACCGCGATGAACCAACGCCCGCAGTTTGAGGACGCGCGCCAGGAGGGGCGACCCCGCCGGCACGCTCTCGGCCAGTTCGCGTGACGCATCACCCGGGACGACCTCGGCCAACGGTTCGCGCAGGCTCAGAATGTCGCGGCGTTCGCGCGTGATCTCGGCGTCGCGCAGCGGTTCCCCGCGCCGGAGGGGGGCTTGCGCCACCCAGACCTCCTTCCACACCCTGGCCTGCAGGCTGGCCTGCCAGGTGCCAATGCTTTCGCGAGCGGTGCGCAGTTCGAAGCGGATCATGAACAGCGGGCCGACCCCGCTCAGCGGCAGCTCGAGAATGCTCAGGTTCAGAGGCTCATCCGGCACGGCGACGGGTACCCACGCACGCATGAACCGGAGTTCAAGTTCACCGCGATTCTTGACGTACTCCCGCTGCAGGGCGGACGTTAGGAGTTCCTTCAGGTCGGTTTCACCCAGGGTGCGGGCGCGACGGGTGACGTGAACGACTTCGGCCCCGCGCCAGTTGGTGCTTGAGAGTCCGGGCGCGAGGCGCCGAAGCGTCTCCTGAATCTGGGCGCGGGTCAGCGTGATGGCTTGGCCCCACGCCGGCGCGGACACCAGGAGGACATGCGCCAGGGGCGTGCGGGCGCTGGCGATCTGGCTCAAGAAAACGCCTTCGCCATCCACTTGCGCGTTGGTGCTCAGGGTCACCGGGGATGGCGCGTCCGCCCTGGAACGGACCGCGCTGGCGGCCAAGATCGCGCACGTCAACCGCAGAAGAATGGCGGCGAAAGGCTTCATCAGCGTTTCAGGTTGTTACTGTCCTGCATCATTTCGTCGGAGGCCTGGACGGCCTTGGCGTTCACCTCGTACGCGCGCTGGGCAATGATGAGATTGACCATTTCCTCCACGACCTTGACGTTGGACATTTCCAGGTAGCCTTGATTCAACTCCCCGAAGCCGTTCTGCCCCGGGGTACCATATTCGGCCGTGCCGGAAGCCAGGGTGGGCTTGTACAGATTGCTGCCGATGGCCTCCAAGCCCGCCGGATTGTTGAAGCGGACCATTTGGAGACTGTAGTTGGTGGTGCCGTTGACGCCGGTATAGGTGACTTGGCCGTTGGCGGTGATGGTGATACCGGTAGTGCCCATCGGAACCGGTTGGAAACCGCCGTTGACCACCAGACCGTCGCTCGTGGTGATGCGACCGTCCGAAGCCGTCTTCAAGGCCCCGTCGCGGGTGTAGGCGAGAGTGCCGTCGGGCATCTGGACTTCGAAGAAGCCATCCCCTTGAATGGCCAGGTCGAGACGCTCCCCCGTCTGGGTCAACTCCCCCGTGGTGAAAATGCGCGAGGTGGCGACGGGGCGGGAGCCGTTGCCAACCTGCAGGCCGGTGGGCAGTTGATTGCCGGCGCCTTGTTCCGCACCGGCGGAGCGCGTCGTCTGATAGAGCAAGTCCTGAAATTCGATCTTGCTCTTCTTGAAACCGGTCGTATTGACGTTGGCCAGGTTGTTCGCGATGACGTCGAGATTGAGTTGCTGGGACTCCATCCCGGCAGCCGACGAGTAAAGGGCGCGGAGCATGTCAACGGTTCAGACGTGGAGGGTGGAGGGTGGAGGGCCGGGCCGGAGGCCGGCCTGACTGGGAACGGGGACCCCCGATTGTGTTCCCAAGTTCATGCCGGAGTGCCCAGATCGGTGATGATGCGGCCCATGCGGTCGTCCTGCATGGTCATGACCTTCTGGTTGGCCTCGAACATGCGCAGAGAAGTGATGAGATTCGCCATTTCGGTCGTGGGCAGCATGTTGGCGTTTTCCAGGTACCCCTGCCGGAGCACAGAACCTTGCGCGCTCCCGGCGACCAGCTTGGGATCCTCGGCCTTGAAGTACCCGGCGCCAATGGCGGTCAGCCGGTGCGGGTCGTTGAACGTGACCAGCTTGATCTTGCCTTTGGCGTCGCTGCCCTGGCTGACTTCCCCGGTAGGCGCGACCGTCAACGGGGCGGGATTGCTCGCGGTCAACTGCAACGGCCCGCTTTCGCCCATCACCGGGTAGCCCTGCTTGGTCACGAGCTGGTTCTGGGCGTTGAGTTGAAATTCGCCGTCCCGCGTGTAGCCGTGCTGGCCGTTGGGAAGCTGTACCTCGAAGAAGCCCGGCCCCTCGATTGCCAGATCGGTTTTGACCCCCGTCGGGTTGACTTCTCCCGGACTCAGGTTGGTCGCCCCCGTGGTGCGGGGCATGAGAATCGCCGGTGCCGGTTGCCCCGTGGACGAAGGCATGACCCCGGCTTGGATGGCGTCAAAGGAGAGTTCCTGCTTCTTGAAACCGGGAAGGGAACTGGAGGCCAGGTTTTGGGAGATGAGTTCCTGCCAGCGCGAATTGGCGTTCATCGCCGCGGCGGCCTGGTAGAGACTCACATTCATCGGCGTACAAGGAAGCAGTGGATGTGCCAGCGAGAAAAGGGCTTCCCTTCAAGGGTTTTTGGCGATGCCGCTCCGGCAGTGGCAAAAGATTCCGGGCCGTGCTTGCAGTTCTTGCCGCCTGGTCCGGGCCTGAATCCACGCTCCGGTTCGGAACTCCCGCCGCTCGGGCCGCGCGCTGGAGCCGTGGGATTCTTCAGTAATGGCAGTCCAGTTCGATGACCTGGCCGCATCCGCACTGGACGCGGATCTGCGTCACCTGATCACCGTTGCGTTGGACCGTCACCGTGGGAGGCGGGCCGGCGGCGGCGCGAACCGCCGCTGCGGGCAGGCCGGCACCCGCCGGAACGAGCGGCTTGAAGGGTTGGGCGCCCGCGGGCTGGCAGAGGACTTTGAGCCGTGTATCCGCCGTGGTCGCTGGAGAGGCGAAAGCCGCCGGGATCAGCGGCACGAACGGCTCTGAAGGCGTGGCGTTCACGGGGCGCGCGTTCACATCGGGTGGGAACCGCTGTCGATCTTCAGGAGGACTGTCACACGGCGGTTGGCCTCGTCCTGGGGCTGGACCTCGGGCATCGGCTGGGTGTCGGCAAAGCCGGCGACCTTGGCGATCTGATTGGCGGCCACGCCGTTTTGGATGAGCTTGCGCCGGGCGGCGTTGGCGCGGTTGGCGGACAGTTCCCAATTGCCGAAGTCGGCCCGTTTTGAGGTGGTGTGGCCGGTTTCAGTGTGGCCTTCCAACTCAATCTTGAAGGTGTGGTAGCGGGAGATTTCCCAGGCCAGCGTGGAGAACACCCAGGCCCCGTACTCGGTGAATTTCTCCGAATCCGGCTCAAAAATGGGTTTCTGGGTGCGGTCGAAGACGTTCACCCGCAGACCGTCAGGGGTCAACTCCATCCGGACCGCGTTGTTCGGGTCGTCGGGATTCTGCTGCAGCATCTTGGCGAGGTCCTCGGTGATCTTGCGCAGCATCTCCATCTCCACGGCGGAAATGGCGTCGAACTGGCCCTTCTGCGTCTGGATGGCTTGGACGTCCTTGTTGGGGATGATGCCCACGGACTCCTTGGTGAGCGAGGAGAAGGGATTGCGGAAGGCGCGCTCGACGGCCTCCTTGATGCGAACGTCCTGCGCGGTCAGCCAGAGCACCAGGAACAGCGCCATCATGGCGGTGATGAAGTCCGCGTAGGCGACTTTCCACGCGCCACCGTGATGACCGCCTCGTTTCATCAAGTGGCGGCGCTCCGGCCGGTGTTGACGCTCTTGAGCATGGTTTCCATTTCTTCGGCGGTCGGCCGCAATTCGCTGCTCATTCCGCGCCGGCCCAGGTCCACCGCCATGATGGGCGGCATGCCGTTGGCAAAGCCCACCACGCACGCGGCAATGCAGCGGATGTAGTCCTGCTCCGCCGCGCCGATGAACTCCAGGTTTGTCGCCAGTGGATTCATGAAACCGTAGGACAGGAAAATCCCCAGAAATGTGCCCACCAGCGCCGCCGCCACTTTTTCGCCGATCTGCTCGATCGGCCCGGAGATGGAGGCCATGGTGATCACGATGCCGAGTACGGCCGCCACGATCCCGAAGCCGGGCATGGCGTCGGCCGCCTTGGTGAGCACGTTGACCGGCGCGTGGTGTTCTTGCTCCATCTTCTCCAACTCGATGTTCAGGAGCAGTCGGAGCTGGTCCGGCTTGATTTTCCCGTCGATGATCGGCCGCAGGCCGCTGCACAGGAACTCCACCGCCTCCGCGTGCCGGGCGAAATCGGAGTACTTCTGGAAGATGGCGGAGTGGGCCGGGTCCGTCACGTGTTCCTCCAACGCGATCATCCCATTGCGCCGGCCCAGCATGAACAGTTCATACAGCGCCTTGAGTTGATCGTCGTAGTCAACGCGGGTGAACGCCGTGCCGCGCAGGCAGCTCACCATCCCCCGGCCCAGATCCATCAATACCTTCTTGGGGGACATGATCACCAGCGCGCCGAAGGCCCCGCCGGCAATGATGATCAATTCCGAGACGTGGAGCAACGCGCCGAGGTGCCCGCCGCCGAGGACGAACCCGCCGAAGACGGAGAGTAGCACGATGAGCGCGCCGACAAAAATGATCATGACACTCGCCTCATCACCGCCCCAGCTTCCGCTCCCGCTTCCACGCGGCGGAGGAAGGAACGGAGTTCGAGAATGGCCTGCGCGTGGATTTGGCAGATGCGCGATTCGGTCAGGCTGAACACCTCCGCGATCTCCCGGAGGTGCAGATCCTCCACGTAGTAAAGCGCCAGAACCTTCCGCTGTATCTCCGAAAGCTGCTGCAGGCGGTGCGCGATCAATTGCTTGAGCTCGCTGCGCGAGGCCTCCTCCGTCGGGTTCACTTGGGATTCGTCCTCGACGAATTCGTGCAAGTTCGCGGTCTCGCCCCCCTCGCTCGGGTGGACGGCGTCCAGACAGACAAACGTCGAAGGACGGACCTCATCCAGCCAGCGGCGGTACCCGTCCAGAGGTAGGTTAAGCGCCTGGGCCATCTGGACTTCCGTTGGCGGGGCGCCGAGCCGCTGTCCCAACTCGGCCATCTTGTCCTCGATGCGACGCGCCTTGTCGTGGACCGAGCGCGGCACCCAGTCCATCCGGCGTAGTTCATCCAGCATGGCGCCGCGAATCCGGGACCGGGCGTAGGTTTCGAACGACGTCCCGCTTTCGGGATCATAATTCCGCAGCGCCTGGAGCAGGCCGACCAGTCCGGCGCTGTGCAGGTCGCCCAGTTCGACGTGGGGCGGCAGCGTCATGGCCAGCCGGCCCGCGGCGGATTTGACCAGGGGCAGGTACTGCTGCACCAACTCGCTTTCCACCGTCTCATCGGCGTCCCGATGATAGCGCAGCCAAAGCCCGTTCGGTGTCGGCTGCGATTCCCGGCGGGCCGGCGGGGGATCCAACAGGGCGGGAGGGTTGGCACTCATATCTTGACGTTCGCCGCGCTTTTGGTCTCGGGACGGCTGGCGCTTGCCGCCGCGCGGCGCTGTTCGAGGGCCTGCCGTAGATTCTTGATCCAGACCGCGCTCCACCAACGCATGAGCAGGCTTGTCGCCAAGGCAGCCATCGAGGCGTGCCACAAAGCGGCTGGCCATTCCATGCGGCCCGCCAGTCCAAAACCGGCGCCGACCAGGAACCCGAGGATTGCACCTAGGACCATTAACGACTTCATTTCAGATGGCTCGTGCGCGGAGGTAAAGCAGGACGTTTGCCAAGGTCCGTTCCGGCCACGGAAGGGCCAGATTCCCTGATTGTTACTGGTATTGCGGGGGAAAAAGTTGCTCCGGCGCGGCTGTCAAAAACCCACCCGGAATATTTTGCCCGCCACTCAAAAACCGGATCGAGTAATTTGTGCCGAGCACCAGGTTCCACAGCTTGGCCCGGCTCGGCTCCTCGTCCAAGTGCGTGCAGATCAAGTCGTGGATCGGCAGCACCGCGAAAGCGCGGACCTGCGCCAGGAGCGTCGGGATTTCGTAGGCCGCGTTGAGCACCAGATGGATGTGCGGCGACGGAAACCCGCGAAGCCGTTCCTTCAAGTCCGCCAGCGCCGAGCCGTCCTGCGGTTCAACACCGGGCAGGTCGATGAACCGCAGCCGGTCTTCGCTTTCGGCGCCGCCTGGGTCGCGGCTGGGCCGGGCGGGGCCGGGATCACCCCAAAATCGCTCCACCGGCACGCGCAGGATCTCGCCGTAAACGCTGAGGACTTCGGCCGTGTTGGCGCCGGTGCCATCGAGCCGCCAGACACGCGCCGCTCGTCCTTCGAGCAACACCGATTGCGTGAGCCACTTGCAGAGCACCGTCGTCTTGCCCGATCCCGGCGGGCCGACGAACACGTGCGGTCGGCCCGCCGCCTCGCCCTCCAGCGCCGGCGGCGTCCGCCAAAACCGGGTCAACGCGGTGCGAGTCAGCGCCAATTCCTCCGCCAGTTGGTCCGGCGGCGTTGGGCCGTGGCGCGCCTGGAGCGCATCGAGGAGGCGCTCGGAGTTCCGGGGAAGCAACCCCATCGCTTCCAACAGGGCCACGCTGCGCCAACCGTGGCTCGCACGGCTCCGATCCGCCGTGCCCGTCCATTCGGCGGCGGCAGTGGCGGGGGATCCTGCTTCGTGCGAAAGCCAGGCACCGCACGACGAGTTCGCGCCCTGACGCGGCGTCGGTTCGCCCACGGTGGCGGCGACGGGCGGCCACGGGACGAGGGGTGAGGGCTGCGGGAAAGACTCCGCTGGGGTGGGATCCGGCGTGCCGAGCAACGACGATGGGACGAACGGCTTGGGGGCCGGCTGCTGTTGCGGCGCCAACGCCAGCACCTCGATGCCCGAACCTGCGGACCACAAGCGCGCCAAGCCTTGGGCCGGCCGCCGCCGCACGCTGACCACCACCGCTTCCGGGCCGAGTTGCGCATGAATCTGCTCCAGCGCCTCGGCGGCGCTGTCGGCGATGAAGGGGACGAGGTTCACGGCGGAAGATGCGCCTCGGCGGTGGATGAAAGCAGGACCGTTGGGCGATGAATGCGCGGCCCGAGGTTCATCTTGCCAGCAGCATTAAGGCCCTAGTCCGTAGCGGGAATCATCGCCGTGTTTTTCACCTCGACACGCGGCGGAACCTCCGAGTAGGACAACACGGCCAGGTCGGCGAAGGTGGACTCGAAGAAGCGCCGGAAGGCGAGGCGGATTTGCGGCGCGCAGAGCACCACGGGCGGTTGGCCGGCGGCGAGCATCTGCTGCACGAACTTCGAGAGCGTATCGACGACGTGCCGGGCCAGCTTCGGTTCGAGCACCAGGGCCACTTCGGTGGCGGACTGGCGGACGCCCTGCGCGATCTGCTGTTCCAGGCGCGGGTCGAGCGTGATGGCGCGCAGGCCGCCGTTCTCCGCTTGATAGGGCTTGGTGATTTGGGGACCGAGCGCGCGACGGGCGTATTCGGAGAGTTCGTCGGGATTCTTGGTGACGCCGGCGTGGTCGCTGACCTTCTCCAGGATGCCGACGAGGTTGCGGATGGACACGCCCTCGGCCAGGAGGTTTTGCAGGACGCGCTGCACCTGGCCCACGCTCAGTTGGGCCGGGATCAATTCGTTCACCACCGTCGGATGCGTCTGTTTCAGGTTGTCGAGGAGTGCCTGCACGTCCTGACGGCTGAGGATTTCGTGCGCGTGGCGTTTGATGGCTTCGGATAAATGCGTGACCAGCACCGACGCGGCATCCACCACGGTGTAACCGCTGACTTCGGCGGTCTTGCGCTCGGGGTCGGCGATCCAGGTCGCGGGCAACTGGAAGACCGGCTCAACGGTCGGGATTCCTTTGAGGGTGGTTTTGCTGTGGGTGGCATTCATCGCCAGCCAGTAGCCCGGCATGATCAGCCCCTGCGCGATCGGCTGGCCTTTGAGCAGGAATCGGTAGTCGTTCGCGCCCAGTTGCAGGTTGTCGCGCAGCCGGATGGGGGGGATGATCATGCCCATTTCTTGGGCGAAATTACGGCGCACGCCGGTGACGCGCTCCAGCAAATCCCCGTTCTTACGTGTGTCCGCCAGGCATACCAGCCCGTAGCCCAGCTCGATCTGCAGCGCGTCCAGGTTGAGCAGGCTCTCCAGTTTGTCCGCGGCTTTCGTCTCGCCAGCGGTGGTGGAGCCGGTCGCTTTGGTCTGTCCCGCCTTCCCGGTGCTGGCTCCCGCGCCTGTCTGGGCCGCACTGGGATGGATGGAGCCGTGTTTGTGCAACGTGTAAGCCAGCCCGCCGGTGACGACCGCGAGCGTGAGGAACGGCATCGTCGGCAGTCCCGGCACCAGCGCGAATACCAGCATCATGCCGGATAGGATGCTCATGGCGCGCGGGTAGAACAGGAGTTGCCGGCCCAGTTCCTGCCCCAAGTCGGCTTTCGACGCGGCGCGCGTCACCAGAATGCCGGCGGCCGTCGAGGTGATGAGCGCCGGAATCTGCGAGACGAGGCCGTCGCCGATGGAGAGCAGGGTGAACCGCTGCAAAGCCTCGCTCATGGTCATGTTCTTCTGGACGATGCCAATGGCGAATCCGCCGACGACGTTGATAATCGTGATGAGAATGGCCGCAATGGCGTCGCCGCGGACGAACTTGCTGGCGCCGTCCATCGCGCCGTAGAAATCCGCTTCCTCTTCGACGGACCGCCGGCGGGCGCGGGCCTCGGCTTCGTTGATCATGCCGGCGTTGAGTTCGGCGTCGATGGACATCTGTTTGCCGGGCATCGCGTCCAGGGTGAACCGCGCCGCCACCTCCGCGATGCGCCCCGCGCCTTTGGTGATGACGATGAAGTTGATCAGCACCAGGATGAGGAACACCACCATGCCGACGACGTAGTTGCCGCGCACGACGAAGTTGCCGAAGGCCTCGATGATGTGGCCGGCGTAGCCATCGAGGAGAATGAGCCGGGTGGACGCCACGTTGAGCGCCAGGCGGAACAGGGTGATAAAGAGCAGCAACGTGGGAAACCCGGTGAACTCCGCTGGGGTACGCAGATACAGAATGACCAGCAGGGTGAGCAGCGAGAGCGAGATGCTGGTGGCCAGCAGGGCGTCCAGAATGAACGGCGCGATGGGCAGGATCAGCAGCAGGATCGTGCCAAACAGCCCGACGGCGAGCCAGAGGTCACCGTGGCGGAAAAGCTTGCGCAGGTTGTGACTCAGGAGGGCCATGGAGGTGGTGACGGCTCAAGGCCGGAACTGGCCGTACCCCAAAGGCGAGTTTTGGAAGCGGCCCAAAATCCAAAACCCGCAGCCTTACGGCGCGTCGGCCGGCCATTTCGGGTTTCGGACTCCGAAGTTCCCTCGGAGGTCTGGAGCGCGCGGCAAAGGCTGCCGCCCGCGGCGGGAAAGTTGTTCCCGTCGTCCCGGCCCAGCGGTGCATTGGTCGTGTTCACGTTTGATTGGCTTCCGCGTAATAGCGGTAGCGGTTCACCCGATAAACCCAGGCGAGGATTTCGGCGACCGCCGCGTAAAGCTGAGCAGGAATCTCGCCGTCCACCCGTCCGTACTTGAACATCAGCCGGGCGAGCGGTTGGTTCTCCACGACCGGCACGTGGTGCAGCTCGGCGATTTCGCGGATGCGCTGGGCGTTGAGGCGGATGCCCTTCGCCACGATTTTGGGCGCTTTCATCGTCTTGCGGTCGTAGCGCAACGCGATGGCGATGTGCGTCGGGTTCGTCACCACCACGTCGGCCGTGGGCACGGCGGCGAGCATTTTGCGCTTGCTGACGAGGCGGAGACGGCGGCGGCGCGCGGACTTAATCATCGGGTTGCCCTCGCTGCTCTTCATTTCTTCCTTCACCTCCTCCTTGGTCATCATCATGTCCTGGTGATTGCGCCACCATTGGTAGCCGTAATCGGCGGCGGCGACGGCCAGCAGCGCGAGGCTGATACGCAGGAAAATCCTCAGGCTCGAGTCGGCCAGGAACCCGGCCAGGCGGGCGACGCTGACCGACGTGGTGAACACCGGATCATTGAGGATGCTGCGAATCTCGGAGTAGGAGAGCAGGAGAATGACGGCGAGTTTGCCGGCGCTCAGCGCGGTCGGCGCGGCCTGTTTGAAGGAGAACAGGCGCTGGAAGCCGGCGACCGGATTCAGCCGGCCCCAGTCGGGGGTGAGCGCCTCCGGGGCGGTATTGAAACGGGTCTGGATCGCCCCCGCCAGCAACCCGCCCAGCGCGGTGGCCAGCATCACCGGGCCGGTGCATTGCAGCGCCAGAAGCGCGCCCTTCAGGGCGTAGGCCTGGAGGTTACCCGCGCCGAGGGGCAGATCGTGCAGATGGCTGAGAGAGGCCACGAGCGCGCCGACCATATCTGCCCAGCTTTCCCGTCCGGTGAAGGCCAGCGCCGCGACGCCAGCCAGCAGCACGAACGCCGTCTGGAGCTCCGGGCTGTGCGCGATCTGGCCTTTCTTGAGCGCCTCCTCCAGCTTGCGCGGCGTCGGCTGCTCGGTTTTCTCGCCGGTCTGCTCGCTCATGGCCGCTTAGCCGGCGCCCAGCAACTGGGCCACGGTCATCAGGTCATCCGGCAACCGGCGGAGGTAGTTCAAGACATGCTGGGCCATCAGCGGCATTGTGAAGCCGAACACCACGAGGCCACAGATCGCGCGGATGGCGAAGCTTTCCGCAAAGACGTTCATCGCCGGCACCGCCCGGCTGAGCATCGCGAAAACCACCGTGACGATGAACGAGGCGGCCATGACCGGCGCCGCGATCTGTACCGCCACCCAAAAGATCCGGCCGCTGTACGCCACGATCGCGGTGAACAGCACCCCGCTGAGGTGCGCGCCGCCGACGGGCAGCACGCGGTAGGTGCGCTCGAAGCCCAACAGCATCCAATGGTGCAAATCCAGCGTGAGCATGACGACCGCCGCCAGGAAAAACATGACCGAACTCGGCGCCTGCGTCGGCGCATTCGTTTCCGGGCTGAGGATGGAAGCCAGGTTCAGGCCCATTTCCGTGGCGATCAGGCTGCCGGCCAAGTCCACCGCGTAAAACACCAGGCGCGCGATGAACCCCAGCAACACGCCGACGCCACCCTCCACCGCGATCACCCCGATGAGGGAGGCAAGGCCCGACTCGTGGTGCGGATACGCCGGCAGCGAGGGCGCCAGGAGCAGCGCGCTCAACGCCGCCAGGGCCACGCGCAGTTGCGCCGGAAAATTGGTCGTCGCGAAGAACGGGAGCACGGACAGGAACGCTCCCACCCGCACAAAGACGAAGATCCAATTGTGAACGTCAAAATCCACGGCCAACACGATTTGCAGCACTCCATCGCTCTCCGGCGGCCTCGGCCCCGTCTGCCGCGCCGCGGTCTTCGCCGTGACGAGGCAACGAGGGAACGACGCCCCGGCGCCAAAGGATCATTGCACCATCTGCGGCATCTTTTCGATGACGGCGGTGGTGAACTCGACCAGCGTTCGCACCATCCACGGGAGGAGCAGGATCAGCAGCCCCACAATCCCCAGCGCCTTGGGCACGAACGTCAACGTCTGTTCGTGAATGCTGGTGACGGCTTGGAAGAGACTGACCGCCAGACCAATGACCATCGCCGTGACCAGGAAGGGCGTGGCAATGGCAAGCGCCTGAAAGATCATCGTCTTCAGCAGTTCGACGGCGAATTCCGAATTCATACGGCGTGTTGGGCGGGGGGCGTCCCGTGAACGACGGCGCAAGTGATGCCTTCCATTCCGCCGCACGGCACCTGCGGCACGCGATCCGGGTTCAGTTTCATCACATGCCGAAGCTCCGGATCAGTGAGTGGACCACCAGTTCCCAGCCGTCCACGAGCACGAACAGCAACAGCTTCAGCGGCAGCGCAAACGTGGTGGGCGGCATCATCATCATGCCCATGCTCATCAACACGGTGGCCACGACCAGATCGATGAGGATGAACGGCACGAACAGCAGAAAGCCCATCTGAAAAGCGGTGCGCAGTTCGCTGATGATGAAGCCGGGGATGACGACCTTGAGCGGCAGTTGGTCGGGCGTAGTCGGCTCCAGCTTGGCCAGCGCGGCAAACAACTCCACGTCTTTGGGCCGGGTCTGCTTGAGCATGAAGGTGCGGATGTGCTTGGACGCCTGATCCACGGCCTCCCCGCTCGAAATCTGCCCGGCCTGATACGGCACGATGGCGTCGCGGCTGATGTTGTCCCAGACCGGGGACATGATGAAGAAGGTCAGGAACAGCGAGAGGCCGACGATGATCTGGTTGGCCGGCGCGCCCTGCAATTGCAGCGCGGTACGCACGAACGACAGCACGATGACGATGCGCGTGAAGCAAGTCATCAGCAGGATGATCGACGGCGCCAGCGTCAGCAGCGTCAAGGCGAACAGGACCTTGATGCCGACATCCAGATCCTGGGGCTTGTTGCCGGCGTCGAGCGTGATGTGGAACGGCACGAAACCGGAGCCGCTGTTCGTCTGCGCCGCGGCGCGGTCCGCGCCGAGCAGCAGCCAGCCCGCGACCAGGACGAGCAGCCATGAGGTTCGGCGGCCCGGCCTTCGCGATTCGCCCGCCCCGGCCCGCGGACAGCAGGATTCCCAACCGCAATCCTGCGCTAAGGAATCCCGTTTCATTTGCGATGCAGGACCTGCTGCAAGACTTGCGCAAACGACACCGGAGGCGCGGCCGGTGAGTCACTGCCGTTGCCGCCGCCGTTGCCGTTGCCGTTTTCGGCCGCGGGCAGCGGACTCAGCAAACTGACGCCCGCCGGCGAGGAGGCGATGAGAAACCGCTGCTGCTCGTAACCCACGACGTAGAGCGCAAAGCGATTGCCCAGCGGACGCGCCTCCAGGATGTTGAGCTTGGGCGCGCGGCCGTTTTTCACCATCAGCCGCTGCCAGTTGCGAAAGAGCCAGACGCCGCCCAGGAACAGCGCCAGCACCAAGGCCAGCGCGCCGAAGACCCGCAGCACGGACAGTCCGGTGTCCGGCAAATCGGCGGGCGCCGCGGCCAAGGGGGTCGCCAGGGCCGGAGCCGTGGAAAGGAGGAGCAAGACCATGCTCATTCCCGTTCCCACCGGCGCCCTCTCCCCTCGCGCGCTGGGTGAGCGGAGCCGGCTCATGGCGGCCCGACTCCCCCAAGGACTTCGGTGATTTTGACGCCAAACTGATCTTCCACCACCACCACTTCGCCGCGGGCGACGAGCTTGTCGTTGACGAACAGCTCCACCGGCGCGTCGGCCGCCTTGTTGAGTTGCACGACGGAGCCGGCGCCGAGCTGCAGCACTTCGCGCATCGGCATCTGGCAACTGCCAAGTTCGACCGCCAGGTGGACGGGCACATCGAGCACCAGGTTCAGATTGGCGGGCGGATCAGTGGTGGCGTTCATGGGCAAGCATCAGGCTGGGATCGGCTCGGTCAGTTCCACGGCCCAGCGGGAGCCGCAGGTGCCGAGGCGCCCGAGGAATTTGGGCACCCGCGCCAGACGAATCTGGACCTGCGCGGCGCAGTGGGGACCCAGCAGGAGCACGTCGCCGGTCCGGAGCCGACTGACTTCGCGCGCCGTCGCCTGGAGACCGGCCCACTGGGCCGTGATGGGCAGGGCGATTTCGCCCAGTTCCGGTTTCCACTTCATTTTCAGCGCCACCGACGGCGTCGCTTCCGCCTCCGGGGACACAACAGGCGCCAGCAGGCGGACCAGCGGCTCGATGGCGTAATAGGGAAAGACCAACTGCATCTGGTCTTGCGCCTCGCCGAGGCTGGCGTCGAGCGTCAGCGAAAGCATCGCGGTGTCCGGCGGCGCCGTCTGCAGGAACCGGGCGTTGTTCTCGTGCCCGATGAGGGCCGGACGCAACGCCTTCAAGTCCTGCCAGTGGTTGCACCACTCGGTGAGCAGGATCTGCGAGGCCTGGTCCAGCAGCGCCGTTTCAATTTCGCTTAAATCGCGGCTCGCCTCCGCCACCTGTCCCGGACCACCGAGCAGGCGATCGACGATGGCCAGGCCAAAGCGCGGCGGGATCACGAGCAGGCAAACGCCGCGCAGCGGCTCCGCCTTGAACAGCGTGATGTGCGTCGGATTCGGCAGGCCCTCGGCGAAGGTCTGATACCCCACGACCTGCAACCGCGCGATGCGGAGGGTGCATTCGACCCGCAGGTAGATGGACAGCCGCGCGGCCAGCGCCCGCACAAACTGCTCGTGCCGCAGCCGGATGCGGCGCAGTTCGCTCGGCGCCAGGAAGGCCGATTGGCGAAAATCGTGCGGGCGAATGCTCTCCCGGCGGCGGCTCGCGCGGCGGCCTTGCGGCAGGATCACGGTGACGTTGTCCTCCGGCCCGGAGGCGGGCGACGCCGCGCTTTCCGGCGGACGCGTCGGCTCGCCGAAGGCGGAGGAAGGCGGGTGGGGATCCATGGCGGGCGAGCTATTGAATGGCGAACTCGGTGAAGTAAATCTCCTCCACGACCGGCCCCCCCAGGATGTTGTTGAAACCGGTGATCAACTCGCTGCGAATCAGGTTCCGCGCGCCGGGTTTCTCAATGTCCGCAATGGTTTTGGTCGCCAGCGCGCCGCCAGCCATGTCGCGCAACTGCGCCTCGTGTTGCAGGACCTTCGCCTTCAAATCGGGATCACTGCCCGCCAGCGCCAACGTGGTCAACAGATAACGGGCGCCCATCGTTCCCGCCACGTTCACCAGGAGTTTGTTCAGCGACACCACTTCTTTCTTCCCCGCGGCGGACCCGGCGTCCGCGCCGCCCTTGTCTCCACCTGACCGGGAAGGGGATTCACCCGCCACGGGAATGTTCAAGCCCTTCTGCAGTTTCGGAAGCAACACGTAAGTCGTCACCCCGTAGGCCAGCAGTGGCATCACCACGAGCGTCGCGAGCAGGGGCACCCACGGTTTAATTCCGCCCGCCGGGGCCGGCGCCGCCGCGGGCTCCGGCGAGGGCGCCCGCGGCTCGCCGCTGTCTTTGGCGGATTCGAGGCGGTTGGTGGCCATGATTCCCTTAGCGTTTCATGCCCACCACGTCCTGCAAGATTTCGTCGCTCGTAATGACCACGCGGGAGCTGGCCTCGAAGGCCCGCTGGGCCGTGATCAGCGAGGCCATCTCGTTCGTGAGATCCACGTTGGACATTTCCAGCGCGCCGGCCTGCAGGCTGCCCAGGCTGCCGCTGCCGGGCGCCTGGCTTTGGGCGAGCGGGCCGGCGGCGGTCAGGCCCGAGTACAGATTGTCACCGGACTTGGACAAGGCCTGGGGATTGGCGAAGTTTTGCAGCAGCACCTGGCCGCGCGTGAACTGCGTGCCGTCGGTCAGACGCACGGTGATCTTGCCGTCCTGGCCGATGCTGAAGGAAGCCACCGTGGCGCCGGGGGCGGCGCTGGCGGGCGCTCCCGTCGCGTCGATCTGGATGTCGCCCCGCGCCGTCAGCCCGGCATCCGCGAAGCCTTGCACGCGCAGTCCCTGGCTGTTGATGAGGTAGCCGTTGGCGTCGAGCTGGAAGCTGCCGTCCCGGCTGGCGTACTGCGTGCCGCTGGCGGCATCGCGCACGAGGAAGAACCCGTTGCCGTTGATCGCCAGGTCGGTTTGCACGCCGGTGTTGGTGATGGTGCCCTGGCTGAAGCGGTTGACAATGGCGCTGGTGTTGACGCCGGTGCCGATCTGCATCGAGCCGCTGGCGCCGCCCTGCAGCGTCTGGCTGAAGGTGTCCTCGAAATCCGCTTGCGCGGACTTGAAGCCGGTGGTGTCCACGTTGGCAATATTGTTGCCAATCACGTCCATCTGTTGTTGGAACTGCTGTAGGGCGCTGATGCTGGAATCCAGGGAACGAAGCATAGGAGTTATTTGAGTGGAGTTGAGCCGGAGGCTACCGCGAGCACCTGGCTCAGGTTATAGTTTTGGCCGTTGACTACGATTTGCGGGGTGCCACCGGCGAGTTGCACACCGCTGACGACGCCGCTCGCGGTGGTTTGGTCCGCGTTTTGCAGTTTGACCGTCCGTCCGATCAAGTCGTTGGCCTGGAGGAACTGCTGTTGCGTGCCCAGTTGGGTGATGCCCGTCTGCATGGCCGTGGTCTGCTGCAGGGTGCTGAACTGGGCCAGTTGCGCGCTGAAATCGAGGTTCGACTCCGGATTCATCGGGTCTTGCTGCGACATCTGGGTGACCAGCAGCTTCAAGAAGTCCTGCTGGTTGAGGGTGCTGGCCGTCAGGGTCGGCACGGTGCTGGCGCCGGCGGACGCTGTCGGATCGGTGGTGTTGGTGATGGATGTGACTGGCATAACGAGTTCAGGCCCAGGATTCCCAGCCGAGCGGCGCGGTCGCCGCGCGGGCAGCCCGATCCGGAGTCTTTGCGACCGGGGCAACGCGGCGCAGTTCGGGCACCGGCGCCGGGGGGGCGACCCGCTGCCGGGGTGTTTGGTTTGCGGAATGGCCGAAGCCGCCGAGAGGGATTTCCATCAGCCCCGGATGGCGCGCCAGGGAGGTCAGACGAACCCCTTGCGCCGCGAGCTTCTGCTGCAATTCCTGCCACTGGCTGCTGAGCGCCGTGTAATCGCCCGTCTGCAGTTGGGCCTGCGCCTCCACGCGCCCTTCCCGGAAGCTCACTTTCAAAAGCAGCTCTGTCTGCGGGTCGGGCCGCAACACCGCGGACACCGAGTCGGCGGCGAGTTCTTTGAAGCGAAGGAGGTGCGTCGAAATCAGATGCTCCGTCCGTTCCAGCACTCCCGGACTGGGCGGGGCGACCGCCTCTGGTGCGGCGGCGGTAGTCGTGGTCACCGGTGCCACCGCGTGCGCGGCCAGCGGTGGGACGGAATTGGCCGACTGGCTCGCCAGACTTGAACCCTTTTGTTCGGAGAATTCCGCCAAAGCCTTCGGCAGATCGGAGGTGGCGCCCTTGGGATCCCAAGCGGCAGAAACGACCGCGCCCGGCAGGTTTTTCTCCGCCAGCGTGGAAGGGTTGTCCAAGTTTTCCGTGGTTTTCACCAGTGCGTTACTGTCAGCAGCCGATATGCCAGCAGCCACCACCACGAGGTGGGGCGCGGCTGCGACATCTGCCGACACTCCTGCGAGACGCTCCAGCTTTACTGCCGCGGCTTCGCCCGCCAGAACCGGCATTTCAGTCGTCGTGGCCGGGGCGACCACCGGGGTCTGTCCGGAGTCGGGCAGCGATTTGATTTGATCTGCGGCTTCGCCCGCCGAGCGAGGTTCCAGTCCGCGAGCGGTCGGGACACCCGAACCGACGGCCGGCAAGCCTTGCGCCGTCTCCGGCGAAAGATCCGCACCTTCGCCGCGGGGTCCAGGGGATCCCGCCTTGAGCGAAGTGGCGTTCCCGGCAACCGGTACAGCGGGACCGCTCGCCGGGACGGCTCGCGGATTGCCGGCCGGCAATCCCGCCAGCGCAACCAGGGCGACAGTCGGATCAGTGGGACTTGCGACAGGCTGAGAAACCAGCCCGGTGGTCGGCGGCGGTGCCACACCCGCGTCCGCCCCGGCTACCTCTTGGCCTGGTTTCAAAAATGGCAGGTCGAGTTCGCCGGACGCGGTATCCAACGGTGGCTTCAACGGCACGCCTTTCAACGGGAGGTCGCCAGGGGCGCTGGCCATTTCGGAACTTGGATCGCGTTCCGGTTGGCGAACGGTTGTCGTCGCGGTGGCGGTCGCAGGCGAGATGTCCGCCGGGGCAGATTCGAAGCCGCCTGTGCTCACGCGGCCGGACGGGTGCGCCGTTGGCGGCGCGGAGTCGTGGGTGGTGGCGGCGGGAACCAGCGGGCAGAAGAGAGGAGGCGCCCCAGGATTGGCCATCACCGGCGGCGGCACTGGTGCCGCTGGTACGTGCGCATCGTGGTGGGAAATTTTGGCCGGGAGCGGTGGCCCGGTTGGTTCCGGTTTCGTTGCGCGGGAGGGACCGTCCGACCGTGGTCCAGACGCAGGAGGCCGCAAGGTAATTGGGGCCGGATTGAAGGCTGGCGGCGACGGCGAGCGGAGGCGCTGGGGCGGCGTGTCAGGTGAGGCAGGCGCGCGGCCAGTCGGAGGGAATTTCGGTTGGCGAACCCATTGAGAGGGGACTTGGCCCGCAGGCAGGCGTCCCGGTGGAGATGTCTGGGAACTGGCCTCAGCGCCCGTTCGAGACGGCGTCCGTGCGGGCTCACGCTCCAGCCGGACGGCGGTCGGGGCCAGGAGTTGGCTCCGGGGCTGTTTGTCCCCGGACGCAAGCTTAGTCTGGGACAGCGCGGACGCTGATCCGTTATCGGCGGGCTGCGGTCCGGGCTTTTCCGACCCCGCCAGCGCCCGGTCGATCACTCGCGCGAATGGATCCGGCGCCGGCTGGGGCACGGCCAGTCCGTCCGACACCGCCTGCTCCAGGGAGAAAACCGGCGGTTTTGGCGAGATGCCTTTGGGCAACGTCATGGAGTTGCCGCCGCGGTGTTGCCCGGGGCGGGCGGGACGACCCGGCGCAGGCGTTCCGAGAGCAGCGCCGCGCGTTTGGCGTCGTCCTTGCCGAGTTTGGTGAACGCCTCCAGGACGGCGCTGGCCTCGTCCACCTTCATATAGGCGAGGATCTTGGCGGCATCGTCGTCGCTGAGTTCCTTGAGGATGCGGGCCGACGCTTCAGGCGCCATGTCGGCGTGCAGCTTGGCCAGCTTCTTCAGGTTCGCCGTCTCCGCGTCCTGGAGTCGGATGACGTTGGCGTCGAACTCCTGCTGCAAGCGCGACACCGTTTGCGTGACGGAGAGGATTTCCTGGTGCTCCGCCTGGAGGCGCACTTCCAGTTCCTTGAGCCGTTGCGCACGCTGGTCCAATTCGTCCTTTTGCGTTTTCAACTCGGCCACCATCTGGTCGATCTCCGGGTTGCGATAGTTCCAGGACGGGCCGAGGGCCGGTGCCCCGTTGGCTTGCTCGGCTGGACGGCGCGCGCCCTGCAGCTTGCCGGGTTGCAGGAGCGCCACCGTGGTGGCCAGATAAGCCAGACATCCGATCAGGGAAACCATCCAATGGGATTGCAGTAAACGACTCATACCATCTCCAGTTTTGCAAAGGACAAGCTGCCGGCCCCGACTTCCGCGCCCGCCCGGCGCCGGCCCAACTCATCCAAAATCTTCTGCTCGGCGCGCTGGACCTGGCGATCGTAAGCCCGCCGGCATTTCTCGAAGAACCGGTCCAGGGCCTCGCGGTCCCGCGTCGCGCAAACCAACGCCTCCCACGCGCCGTGCAACCGCTGCTGTTCGCGGTGCAGGTCGGCCTCCTCCTGCTTCGAGCGCTCGCCCAACACGGCGCAGTAAGTGCGGGTGCTCTCCAGGCGCTGGGTGAACGCGCCGTCCGTCATCTGCTGGCGCAGCCAGGACCAGCCAGATTCCAACTCAGCCAATGTCTCCCGCACCCGCTGCTCCGCCGCTTCGACCGCGCGCACCGCTTCGGCGTAGTGCCGCTGGGCCGCCTGTTCCTGCTGTTCGCGCAGGGTGCGCAAGGGTTGCAGGGGAAAGTGAAAGCGTTTCATGGCGTCAGTGTTGAAATTCGCGCCCGCCGACCGGCCGGATCGACCGATGGCGGGTCTGCGGCCGGCGTCCAGATCGGTGAGGAACCACCGCGGTCGAGCCGAACCGCACCGGGCGAGCTATAGTCGTGGCGGTGTTCATTTCTTCGCCGGCGTCGGTGGGTTCATGGTTTGCGCGAGCAATTCCCAGCTTCGCGCCGTGGTGAACCCCTGGTCCACCTCCTGGCGGAGAAACTGGTTGAGCGGTTCGTGCAGCCGGATGGCCTGGTCGATGCCCGGATGGCTGCCTGCCGGATAGGCGCCGATGTTGATCAAGTCCTGGTTCTTCCGGTAAATCGCCAGCGCCTCCCGCACCCGGGCCGCAAGGGCGAGTTGCTCGGGGGTGAGCAGGTCGCGGTTCAACCGGCTCACGCTCTCCAGCACGTCGATGGCCGGGTAATGGTTCTGCGTGGCCAGCTCGCGCGTCAGGACCACGTGGCCGTCGAGGATCGAGCGCACGGCGTCGGCGATCGGGTCGTTCATGTCGTCGGCCTCGACCAGCACGGTGAACAGGCCGGTGATCGAGCCGCGTTCGCCCGTGCCGGCGCGTTCCAGCAACTGGGGCAGCAGGGAAAACACCGACGGCGTGTAGCCGCGCGTCGTGGGCGGCTCGCCCACCGCCAGGCCGATCTCGCGCTGGGCCAGCGCCAGCCGCGTGACCGAATCCATCATCAGCAACACGTTCTGTCCCGCGTCGCGAAAGTGCTCCGCGATGGCCATCGCGAGAAAGGCGCCCTTGACCCGCGCCAGCGCCGGCTCGTTCGAGGTGGCCACGACAATGACGGACTTCTTCCGGCCCGCGGCATCCAAATCCTTTTCCAGGAATTCGCGGACCTCGCGGCCGCGTTCCCCGATGAGCGCGATCACGTTCACGTCCGCCGCGGCCCGGCTGGCCATCATGCCGAGGAGCGTGGATTTGCCGACGCCGCTGCCGGCGAAGATGCCCAACCGCTGGCCCCGGCCGCACGGGATGCAGGTGTCGAGCGCCTTGATGCCGGTCTGGAAGACGTGCTGGATGCGCTGGCGTTTGAGCGGATGCGGGGGCCGGAGTTTCAAGCCGACGGTGTGCTCGCCCAGGACCGGACCCTGACTGTCAATCGGCTGACCCAGGCCGTCTAGGACGCGGCCTGGCAGCGCGCTCCCCACGCTGAAGCGCAGGGGCTCGCCGGTGGCGATGACCTCCGCGCCCGGATGGATGCCGTGGACTTCGCCCAGCGGCATGAGCAGCAAGTGATGATCGCGGAACCCCACCACTTCCGCCAGCGCGTCGCCGCCGTGCCGCGCCGACTGGATGCGGCAGACCTCGCCGACGGCGGCGAGCGGGCCTTCCGACTCGATCACCAAGCCGATGAGTTGCACCACCCGGCCGCGGGTTTCGACGACGCGCGTGGCTTGCACACGCCGGGCCAGGTGGCCCAGGCGGCTGGCACGGCATTCGGGGGAAGGCGTCATGCGCTCAAGGTCTGTTCGATCTGCCGCAGCTTGGTTTCGCGTCGGGCGTCGATGGTGCCGAAGCGCGTCTGGACCAGGCAGCCGCCACGCGGCACCTCGGACGAGGCCTCGAAGCGCATCCGAACCGCGTCCGCCGTGGCATGGACCAACGGCGAGTTGTGCCGCCGGAGCAGCGCCAGATCCTCCTCGTGCAACGAGACGCGGACTTCCGCCGCGTCCTGGGCCTGCGCCAGGGCCTCGCGGACGCAGGCCTCCACCATGTCCACCGTGATCGGCAGGCCGGCCACGAGTTTGCGCGCCGCTTCCAACGCCAGATGGATCAGGGCGCTCTCGGTCTGCTCGACTACTTGCGGCACGGCGCGGCGCAAGGATTCGAGCACGCCCCGGTGCAGTTCGAGCAGTTCGGTGCGCTGGCGGAGCAGTTGCTCGCTGAGCGCGCGCTCGCCGTCCAGGCGGCCGCGCTCATAACCGGCCTGCTCCCGCTGGCGTAAGCGCTCCTCCCATTCCGCCGGGGTGGCGGGCGCGGCCAGCCGCACGTCGCGCAGGGGGCGGGAGAGCCGGATGGCTTCAGGCCATTTCATATTGGCTTTGACGGGCTTCTTCGAGGTCGATCTCGCCCTCGGCTTCCAGTTTGCGGACGATGTCGATGATGCGCACCTGGGCCGCCTCGACGTCACGCTGCTTGACGTGACCCAGGAAGGCCACTTCTTCCTCGACCGTCTCGGCGGCGCGGCGGGAGATGTTGGCGAGTAGGAGCGTTTTCACCTCGTCGCTGGCCTTCTTGAGAGACAGGGCGAGATCGCGCATGTCCGTCTCGCGCAGGATGCGCTGGATCGAGGCGGCGTCGAGCGTGGCCAAGTCGTCGAACGTGAACATGCGCTTGCGGATGGCCAGGCCCAGGTCCGCATTGCGCTGATCGAGGGCGTCGAGCAGCGACTTGCTGGCGGTTTTGTCCATCGCGTTCAGGATGTCGGCCGCGCTGGTGACGCCGCCGCTCTGGGTCAGGGCGCGGGTTTGCTTGACGCCGAGTTTGGAGGTGAGCACCGCGGCGACATTTTCCATGACCTCGACGGGCGTCGGCGCCAGCGTCGCCAGCCGATGGATCACCTGCTCGCGTTGTTCCGGGCTGAAGAGGGCGCACACCTGGGCCGCCCGCTCCGGGGTGAGGTAACTGACCACGAAGGCGATGGTCTGGACTTGCTCGTGCCGGATGAGGTTGAACACGTGCCGCGCCTCCATGTCCGCAATGACCTGCAACGGACCCGCCGGCGCGCGGTTGGGGGCGACGCGGCCGAGGATGTCGCCCGCCTTGACGCTGCCGACGGCCTTCTCCAGCGCGGCCCGCACACAGTCGGCGCCGGCGGCGATGGCGGTGCTGGCTTCGACGGCCACCTCCGAAAACTCCTCCAAGACCTCCTGCTGCTGTTGCTGGCTGATCATGGTGAACTGGGCCATTTCTTTTGACACGGCCTCGAGCTGGCGCGGCTCCAGCGTCTTCAAAATCTGGCCGGCGCTCTCCGGGCTGAGCATGACCAGCAGCGCCGCGAGCTTCTGCGTCTTCGACAAGCGCGAAACTCCCGCCGCCGCGGCCTCGATGGTGTCTGGAGGGGAAGCAGGCATGGGCGGTCAGTTGGCCGAACCTTTGCCCCGGTGCAACCAGTCCCGGATGGCCTGGCTCATGTTGGCGGGGTTTTCCTTGATGAGCTGGTTCAACACCTCGACGGTGACCACGCCGGGCACGGTTTCGCGCTGCCAATCCGGCAGGGAGTGGCCGTTGCCGTTGCCATTGCCGTGGCCATTACCATTCAACCGGCCCGCCAGCCGCCCGACGGGCACGCCGATGGGGATTTCCTGGACCGGCGTGCGTTTGAAGAGGCGCAGGAAGACCAGCAAGATGGCCAGCGCCACGCCTGGGTAAAGGGCGCTCCGGGCGGCGTTCCACCAGAACTCGTGCTGTTGCTGCTGCTCAAACTGCTGCGAGACTTCCGTGGCGAACTGGTCGTTGAACGGCAGTTCTTCCAGCGTGATCACGTCCCCGCGCACGGAGTTGGTTTGGATGCCCAAGGCGCTTTGGACGATCCGGCGCAACTTGTCCAGTTCCTCGGGCGTGCGGGTGAGGATCTTGCGGGCGGTCCCCGTGCCTTCCACCCGCGCCGCCACGGTGACCGCGGCGGACAGGTGCTTGAGGCCGCCGGCGGCTTGCATGACGTTGCTGGTGGACTTGCTGATCTCGTATTCGGTATCGCCGGTGATTTTCTTGGTCTTGGTGTTGGTGACGGGGGACGCGGCGCCGGCCGGCGAATTGGTTTCCGTATTGGTATTGCTGCTCACGCCGGCGGCCACGGTGGCGGTGGCGGTCGTGGAATCGTTGTCCTCCTGGTTCTTCGTCTGCTTCTTGATCACCTGGCCGTCCGGATCGAATTTCTCCTCGGTGTGCGTGGTGGTGTCGAAATTGATCTCCGCCGCGACGCGCACGATGGCTTGGCCGGGCCCCAGGACTTTTTCCAGCATGTCCTGCGCCTTCTTGGCGAGATACTGCTCCAGGTTCCGGCGCGCGGCGAGCTGGCTGGTGCTCAGCCCGACGAATGAGTCGTTTTCCGTGTTCTCGGAGAGGACGTTGCCCTGGTTGTCCACCACGGTGACGAAATTCGCCTTCAGGCCCTCGACGGCGTTGGCGACCAGGAAGCGGATGGAGTTGATCGCCTGCGGTTCGAGCGGCCCATTGCCGCGGACCCGCACAAACACCGAGGCGGTCGGGTGCTTGTCCTTGTCGAGCAACAGCCGGTTTTCCGGCAGGACGATCATCACCCGCGCCGCCTCGATGACGTCGATCTGGCTGATCGTGCGCGCCAACTCTCCCTGAACGGCGCGGATGTAATTGGCGCGCTGGACGAAGTCGGAGATGCCGAAATTCGGCTTGTCGAAAATCTCGAAACCCACGCCGTCGCCGCGCGGGATGCCCCGGCCCGCCAATTGCATCCGCATCGTATAGACTTTGTCCGCGGGCACGAGGATGGAGCTGCCGCCGGCCCCGATCTTGTAAGGCACCTTGGCGTCGTCGAGCGCGCCGACGACTTTCGCGGATTCGGTGTCGGAGAGCTTGCCGTAGAGCAGGCTGTACTGCGTGCGACTCGACCAGACACCAATCGCCAGCAACCCCGCCAGCACCACCACCGCGGCGGAAACCACGCTGAGGCGCTGGCTGACGCCGAGTTGCTTCCAAATCTCGCGAAGTTGGACGCCGAGTTTGGCGAGGTTTTGGTTCATGAGCGCGGGGAAAGTCCAAAGGACGAGGTCCAAAGCCCGGAACCGATGCGAAGGCCGAAGCCCGAAGGACGGGCACCGTCACGCCCTGCCTGCTTCGGACTTCGGACTTCGGACTTCGGACTTCTCGTCATATCTGCATCCGCATCAGTTCCTGGTAGGAATCGAGCAGTTTGTTGCGCACTTCGACCATCAGTTGGAAAGACACATTCGCCTCTTCCATCGCGATGATCGCCTGGTGCAACGGCACGTTCTGGCCGCTCTGCAGGCCCTGGACGGCCTCGCCCGCCAGGGTTTGCCGGGCGTTGACTTCGCCGACCATCCGGCCCAGCACGCTGGAAAACGAATCCGCTCCGCCGACGGGCGGCGGCGCGGAGACGGGCGGCAAACCGTCGGGCAGCGAAATCGGCTGCAACTCGGCGGGCGGGATCATCCCCGCGCCGGTCGCCCCCATCGCTGCCGGAGACGCCGGCAGGGTGCCGGCCGGAAGCAGCATCTGGCCGATGGCGGAAAGCGGTGTCATCTAGGGCGCGGTGCGACGTCGAAAATGCGAGGCGCGGCATCACCGTTTCCCGATGCTGAGGGCTTGCAGGGCCAGGCTGCGGGAATTCTTGATGACCGCGAGGTTCGCCTCGAAAGCGCGCGAGGCCACGATCAAGTCCGCCATCTCCTCGTGGATGTTGATGTTGGGCAGGGCCACCATGCCGTTGGCGTCGGCATCCGGATGACCCGGCTGGTAAACGAGTTGGGGGGGGCGGCTGTCCTTCTGGATGGACGCCACGCGCAGGGTGGGCACCTGGGACCCCGACGCGCCGTTCAGCGCCTGTTGGAGCGCGTTTTCAAAGACCACGACCTGCCGCTGATACGGTTTGCCGTCGGGGCCATGCGTGGTGTTGGCATTGGCGATGTTCTGAGCAATGACGTCGAGTCGCGTGCGCTCGGCGTCGAGGGCCGCGGTGGAACTGGTGACGCCAGGAAGCAGCGGAATCATAGTCTCAGGCGGCGTTGCCCGTGATCGCCATGCGGAGTTGGACCAACGAGCGGGTGACCAGTTGGGTTTGGAGCGAGTGTTCCAAGGCGTTCTGATTAAGCTGCGTCAGCTCGTTTTCGAGGCTCACGGTGTTGCCGTCGCGGCTCGTGGCCACGGCGGAGGCATCCACGGCCAGCGCAGGCTGGACCGCGGCGATCTGTTCGGCACTGCCGCCAGCGCAGGCGCGCTGGAGTTCCGTGCTGAAAGACGGCGCCAAGTCGATGCGTTTGTACCCCGGCGTTTCCAGATTGGCGATGTTGCTGGCGATCGCCTCGTGGCGCACCACGGTCGCGTCGAGCATTTTCTTGGCGGCCAAATAGTTTGGCTGGCTGAACAGGGCGTCGATCATACAGAGAAACCCACCGGAGCTTAAGCAATGGCAGTGCCAGCTCGGAATAGGCCGGGAATACAGGATTCTGCGGACGCTCCAGTGCGAAGGTGGGAAAATGTTTCCGGGAGAAGCCGGCCGGCTAGGCAAGGGCTTTCGGTCGGCGACCGCGCGACCGGAACGCGGCCACGTGAAGACGGGCCGCTGGCCAACCCGCCGCAACCCCGACGGTCAGCGAACTGATGACGACGACCGGCGGCGGATGGTGCGCTGGAGCAGGCGCAGGAAGGTCAGCCCGTCCGTGCGGGGCATCGTGACGCCCAACGTCAACACCGGCCGGATGCAGCGTGAGAACCTTGTCCCGCGCCCCCCCGATGGCCAGATGCCGACTCAATCGCCCGCCGCACCAACGCGGATTCGTCCGGTCGCGTTCATGTCGTCCCCAGGGATTCGTCGGTCCGTTGCAGCGAGTCGTGGACGGACAGCGTGATTTCCTCGACAACCTCCGGCGTCAGGCCCAAAGCCTTGAGGACCGGATCCTCGGCGCGGAGGGCGGAATCCTCCCCTCCTGGAGCCGAACCCAGGAGGTGGGCGATGTCGTTGCCCACATGCACGACGGCCGATAAATGGAGATCCTGGGTCACAGCGGGACGGTGATGGTTGGCCACGGCTTCGACAATCGTCGTGGGCAACCGCCAATCGCTCAACAGACACTCTCCTATCTTGGCATGATCGGTCCCGAAGATCGCCATTTCCGCCTCCACGCACGCCCCGCTGCTTTGCTCGATCCGCTTGCGCACCACGGTCAGGTCTTCGTGCGCCAGGACTTGGCTCAACACCAGTTTGCCGATGTCGTGCAGCAGGCCGGCGGTGAACGCCACCGCTGGCTCGAAGCGCCCCAAGCGGATGCTGACCTGTTCGGCCGCCAGGGCGGTGGCCAGCGAATGCCGCCATAAGCCGCCTTGTTCCGCCGCGTACCCCGGCAACGGCCGGCGCAACGCGCTGGAGAAACCAAGGGCCAGCACGAAGCGGACGAGCACTTGGTGACCGAGGAGCAGGACCGCCTGGTCCACCGAGGTGACAGGCTCCAGCAACGCCAGGGAGGAGGCGTTGCAGGCCCGCAACAGCCGGGCCGTGAGCGCGCTGTCGTAGCGCAGCACCTGGATGACCTCGTCGTTATGCTGCGTGGGGCGGTTGAGCAGGCCGACCAGCTTCATGGCGGCGGGCGACACCGGCGGAAGGTCCTTCACCTGGCGAATCAACTCGGGGGCGGTCATAGCAAATACGGAGGCAAGCCGCGGCGGGATTCAGCCGGCGACGCCGGCCGGTTGCGGGTCGGTCTCGCCCTCGCCCAACGTGCCTTTGGCGGCCCCGCCGCCGTGGTATTCATTGAGTTTGTTACGCAGGGTGCGGACGCTGATGTCGAGTAGCCTCGCGGCGTGCGTGCGGTTGTCCTGGCAGCGTTCCAGCGCGGCGAAGATGTGGCGCTTCTCAAGTTCGCTCAGACTGGGAAACGCGCTGTCGTCAGCGGCCGGCGCCCCCGCCGGCAGGGAACCCGCCGCCGCAGGCGCGGGGCTGGTCAGACCCAGATGCCCGGCTTCCAGCACGCCGCCCTCGCTGCACAGAATGACCGCGCGCTCGATGACGTTCTGGAGTTCGCGGACGTTTCCGGGCCAGTGGTGCTGCGTGAGGGCGCGCCAACACGGATCGGAGATGCCCTGCACGCGCACGCCATGCTTGCGGCCGAACCGCTTGAGGAACTGCTCCGCCAGGAAGGGGATGTCCTCGCGGCGCTCGCGCAACGGCGGGACGTGGATCGGCACGACGTTCAGCCGGAAGAAGAGATCCTGCCGGAATTCCTTGCGCTCGACGCTCTGCTCCAATTGCCGATTGGTAGTGGCGATGACGCGCACGTCCACCTTGAGCGTGCGGTTGCCGCCGACGCGCTCGAACTCTCGTTCCTGCAAGACGCGCAGCAGCTTGGCCTGGACCGTGGAACAAATCTCGCTGATCTCATCCAGCAGAATGGTGCCGCCGTGGGCCAACTCGAACCGTCCCTCGCGTTTGGCGAGCGCGCCGGTGAAGGCCCCTTTCTCGTGCCCGAAGAATTCGCTCTCGATGAGGTTTTCAGGCACGGCGGCGCAGTTGATCTTGATGAACGGGGCTTGGGCGCGCGGGCTTTCCTTGTAGAGGGCGCGCGCCACGAGCTCCTTGCCGGTGCCGCTTTCGCCCTGGATAAGAACCGTTGCCTGGGTGCGGGCGACCTTGCGGATCAACTGCCGCAGGTTCTCCATCACCGGGCTTTGGCCGAGCAGTTCGTAACCGGCGTCCTCGTCCTCCTGGCTCAGGAACTGGTTGACCTTGACCAGTTGGGTGAAGTCCTCGGCCTTCTTGAGGACGATCTCAATCTGTTGCGCGGAGAACGGCTTGATGAGGTAATCAAAAGCGCCGTTGCGCATACAGTCCACGGCGGACTCCACCGAGCCGAACCCGGTGGTGATGACCGTCAGCAGTTTCTGCGGCCGGAGCTGGAGGGACTTGAGCAGGTCCGTGCCCTCGCCGTCGGGCAGGCGTACGTCCAGGAACGCCAGGTCAAAATTGTCCCGGCACAGGCTGTCCTGCGCCTCCGCGAGCGTGGACACCGAGGTGACGTCGTACCGGCGCTGCCGCAACTGCTGCTCCAGGTTCTTACGAACGATGACGTCGTCCTCGACGACGATGACCTTCTCGATCGGCATGGCCTCAGCGGGGCGCGTGGCGCCGGTAGAGGTCCGCCACGTAATGCGGCTGCTGGCGCTGCGCCGGCGGCAAGTGCCACGCTGGCACCAGTCCGCGCCGCAGCAGGGCTTGTTCGTTCTCCCGATCCAGCATGATGATTCGCATGACCAAATCCTGATTCGACCGCAGCAGGGCCGCGACTTCCGGATGTTGCGTCCGGGCCGCGGCGCCCGATTGCTGCCGGGCCAACCGCTGCGCACGCAAGGAGGTTAGGGAGCGTTCCAGCCGCGGAAGCAAGTCTTTTCTCTGCTGGTAGAAATCGAACGCGACGTAGGCGCCCGATCCGCGCAGAGCCTGGTTTTCGCTGGCGACGACCGCCAGGAGGTCTTCACAGAGCGCCAGATGCGAGCGCAGATCGTGGACCAGCGCCGGCGCATCGGACTCGGTCGGCAGCGGGTTCATGGGGTGGCTTTCTGTGCCAATGTGGCGGCGGGGGGGGGCGCGACGACCGTGGAGGTGTCCACGGCACTGGGCTGCGGCTTGAGCAAGCGGTTGCGCGCTTCCGCCTGCGATTCCCAGTCGAGGAACCCGCGGCGCCAGCGGGCCATTTCGACGACGGCCTTGAGGCCGGGCGTGGCGTTGGTGCCCAACGCCGGCTCGCGCTGGATGATCTTGAGGTAGTTTTCGCCGGCCTTGGCCGGCTGATCCAGGTGTTCGTAGGAAACCCCCACTTGGTACCACACCGGGATTTGCCAGGCCGGAGTGGAATCCAGTTGGGCCAGACTCAAGTAGATTTCCAAGGCGCGGGCGTAATCGCCTTCACGGTACAGTTGGTTGGCGATCTCGTTGCCCGTGCGCTTCTGCCAGTAAGCCCAGCCTTGCGGGTCGGCCTGGGCCTGCGCCTGCTCCTCCTGGAGGAGGACGCGCACTTGTTGGAGCGCCTCTTCGTTCCGACCGAGTTGCTTGTACGCGTTGGCCAGGTAAAACCGGACGTGGGGCCGCTCCGCGGCGTCCGGATAACGGTTCAGGAAATCGCCGCCCCGGCTGATGACCTCGTCGTTGCGCCCCAACGCGGCCAGCGAGCGCAGGAGCTTGAACTCGATCTGGTGCTTGTTCAGCCCCGGCGAATCCTGCTTGAGCAGCCGCGCGAGAAATTCCGCGGCCTCCTTGTTCTTGCCGTCGTCGTAATAGGTCTCGGCAATCTCCGTCTGCGCCTGGAGAACCAGGCGCTGGTAATAGCCAACCTGGTCGTTCTTGAGGACGAGGGCGCTGGTCATGACCGCGTAGAATTTCGTGAGGGCCAGGCCGTTCAGCCCCATCTGCCGCAGAATCAAGCCTTGGCGCAGGAGAACCTCGGGCACGCTCGGATCTTGGGGCCAGCGGCTCAAATACTGGGCCAGAATCTGCTGGGCCCGGGGCAGATCATTGTTGTCCTGGGCCGCCAGGGCCAATTCCAGCAACGCGGTGCGTTGGATGTTCTCCGGCGCGCCAGCGGCCAGAAGGGCGACCAGATTCGGGATTGCCTCCTTGGTCTGGCGCGTCAGCCGCTCGCGCCGGGCTAACTCGAGCTTCTGCTGCCAGTCCGCGAGCTGGGTCGAGCCCGGCGGCGTGCGCCCGTCGGGCAACAGGTTGTTGGTAGCCAAGCGGTCCTGCGAATCCAGCAGGGCTTCGCTGATGTGGTTTGTGGCCGCGTCGCGCGCCGGCGCGTTGGTCGGCGGAGCCGTGGCAAGCGGGTCACCCGCCGCCAAGCCGAGCGCCGGGACGAGGGCGAGACCGGGACAGCACTTCCGCATCCAGCGAAATAAACCGCGGCGAGGGGGGAAGCGCATGAACGTCAATGCGAGTGGTAGCTGGCGCGGCTGGCCGGGGACGCCAGGGGCAAGGGTGGAGTGAAATCCAGCGGGAGGGCCACCATGCCGTTCGCCCCGTTGGTGCCCGAGCGGATCGGCTGAAAGTACGGCACGAGCATTTGCGGGGTGAGCGGCGGCGGCGGGCTGGCCGGCGGCGGCAGGTTGGGTATGCCGCCGGGATCCGCCTCGGCGATCACCGGCGCGGCCACGGGACCGGCATCGCCGGACGGCGCATCCAAAGGCGCCGGAGAGACCGCCACAGTGTCCACTGCCGCCAGACTCTCGGGCGGGAGGGGCGCCACCCGGTCGGCAACCGGTTGGCCCCGCGGCCGAACCGTCGCCGGGGCCGCGTCCGATCTCGGCAACGGCGGGAGGACGAAGCGAAACGACGGATCTACGGGCGTCTGAAAGCGCAGCGGGCTGGGCCCCAGGGCCGGCAGATACCCGGTCCAAGCGGCGCGCGCGCCGGGAACGTTCATCAACCAAACACTCCCGGCCACCAGCAAGCCAACTCCGATCCATGACGGGCGGTTTCTCATCGAGCACGCCTGGCCCTTCAATTTGCCACTCAAAATATCGGTTCTCACCGCTGCGCGAGGGGCACGCCTTCTGCCACCCTCCGTCGGAGCGGTGCCTCACGGAGGCTATCGGCACGATTTGCCGGGACTTGAGACGAAAAGTGAAAATTCTGCGCTTCTCCGGTTAACCCGTTTCCAATTCTGCCGATGAGGAGGGGAGCATTTATGGTGGAACTGATGACCAGTCCGCGCCTCAAGCGCCTCAGCGCGGGAGAGATCGACGCCCGGCTTAAGCAATGCCCGCCGCTGCCGTCCCTGAGCAGCATCAACCAGGCACTGCAAGATTTGGTGCTGGCGGAACAGCGCTTCTCGGCGCAGATCGCGGAGATCATCAGCCGCGACCCCAGCTTGACCGCCCGGCTGCTGCGGCTGGTCAATTCGGTCTATTACGGCCTGAGCGCGCCGGTCAACAGCATCGAGGAGGCCGTCTTCTACCTCGGCATCCGCCAGATCCGCCAATTGACGATGGTCACGCCCGTCATTGAAGATTTTCAACGCCTGACCGGGGGTTGTCGGTTTCCCTGGCGCGAGTTCTGGCAGCACTGCATCGGCACGGCGATCCTGACCCGGGAAGTGATCAGCGCCATGGAAGTGCCGGCCGATGACTCGGCCTACCTGGCCGGTTTGGTTCACGACGTCGGCAAAATCGTCATCGCCTGGGCGTTCCCGGAACATTTCTCCGTCATCCATCACGAGGCGGTCAACGCCACGGAGAACCTGCGCGCCATTGAGGAGCGGGTGCTGGGCCTGAATCACGCCGACCTGGGCGCCGCTTATCTCCGCCACCAGCGGTTGCCCGCCCCGCTCGTGGCCGTGGCCCAATTCCACCACCGCCCGCAAGACGCCGGCCCCCACCAGGTCATTGCCGCCGCCACGCAAATCGCCGATCTGCTGTTGCGCCAGGCCCGGATCGGCCAAAGCGGCGACTTCACCGAAGTCACCCGCGAGGACTGCCAGGAGGCGCCGGGTTGGGACATTCTTTTCGCCGACCACAGCGACGACGAGCACGCCATCGCCCGGGCCTCGCTCAATCGCACCTTGGAGCGCCTGCCAGGCATCCTGGAGGGATTGGTCTAAGCCGGAACGAGGCAATGGGTGTTGAGGCTCGCCCTCACCCTCACCCGGCGTAACCGGAACCCAGAGCATGTGGAAAAACGGGGAATCGGTCGCCGGCGACAGCCTGCCGGTGCGGCGGCTCACCGCCGACACGCACCCGGACCACGACGCCCACCGAACTTTTCGTCAAATCCGACAGGCTGCCGGCCGGTTCCACCCCGCGGGCGTGCCGCGCTATCGTCCCAAGCAAAACCGGCCAGCGGCGTGGACGCGCGGCGCGGGCAGTATCGACTGTTTGAACTGCCGGGCGTCCGGCTGTACCTGGCGCGCGAAGTCATCCGCGCCAAGGTTCACAACCAGCGCGTCATGCTCCTGCGCTACGGCGACGTGCCGGAGCGCGTGCTGTCGCTGCGGGCGGGCGTCCTGACCGAATTACTGGGCATCGAAGGCAACGCGGCCGCGCTCTACTTCGAGCAGTCCGAGTCCATGCTCCAGCAGCGCGCGGATTGGAGGTTCGACTGGCGCGGGCGCAACCGCCGCTCGCCGGACGGCTGGCCCCCGGCCCGGTAGCCGGCGACCGCTCCGCTCATGGCCACCACCGCGCAATCCAGGTCCGCCCGAACGGCCCGGCCACCTCGTTTCTCAACATTTTGCTTGCCACCGGTGCCGCCTCTGCCTACGCCGTTCGGTAAATGCAAGCCTCGAATCCGGGATTCGCCGGTGATAAGCCGCACAGGCTTGCGGCTGATCGCGGCCCCGTTCCCTTGCCAGGCCGCGCGGATCGGCGCGATTTGCGGTTGCTCACCGGAAAACCCGGGCTAGCCGACAAGTCGGCTATTATCTGTTAGGCGGCACGACATCACACGCGCATGACACTCTGGACAGACGATAGACGGTTTATGTGGTATGGCCGGTCTGGGTATGTTTACCGTGCTCGCTTGTCCTGTCGTCGCAGCATCGAGGCCGCTGCCCAGATGGTGACACAGTTCTTTCTCACCCGGCGGGCGGAGGTTCAGGAGCAGTCGGCAGCCACGCGGATTCGCTTCTCGCGCGGCAAGCGTCCGTGGTCGTGGTTCTTTGTTTCCGAGACGAGGCAGCCGCAGTCCATAGACGTTACATTGAGCGGAGAGTCAGAGACCACGGTTGTCAGCATTGAGTATCATGTTACCAACGCCTTCGGCGCGATTGTCGCGCCTTGCACGTTCACTCGCGAGATTGCGGACTTACGAGCGGAGATGGAGACACCATGATGCCGCCTAGCCATGCGCTGAGCTTGGGACGTTCGGCAGCATCGAGCGTTTATCGTATGAAGCCGAAATATATCGTTGCTCTGATTCTCGTGCTCGTCGGCACGAACCTGTTCACCTACGCGACGGCTCGCTACTGGACGACGGGTTATGTTTTGAGACGCGCTCAGGAGCACACATACGCCGCACTTCGAAAAGAGGGGCTTGATTATTTGATTTACCCACCCGAAAAAGAGATCAGCCCAAAGCCAAACATCTCGGTTTTCATGGCCATTTCTCAAGCTGGCGGGATGTATTACTGGTGGAACGATGGTTTGATTTATTGGGGACTTGGCAGCATCCTTGTTGTGTCAGGATTGCTAGTTACACGGTTAGGTTCCAAGAGACATGAAGCTGCCTAACACAGCGCTGGAGCCAACGCCGATTACGCCTGGCAGTTTTCGCTTCGGGTTTCCGGTTGGCGGGAGTCACCGGCGGCGTGGCTCAGCTTTTGG